>NZ_CP136241.1:2479072-2788956 GCF_046529725.1 Methanosarcina hadiensis
GTTTAACTTGTTCATAATTGATAAAGGACAGGTAAACGTTTGTGGCAAAGGAAAGAAGTATGGCATTAAGGGAAGAGTTGAATCAGTTTTTAGGGAATGCAAAAAAAGAGATAAAGCAACTCTATGAGAAAATAAAACAGCGTCCATTAACTTGTCTAATTTGCATAATTATTATTGTAACTGCTATAGTCCTATTAATTGGACTTCCACACTGGCAAGTCTCAGGAATAAATAACGTTACAGAAAAAGTCACTCTCGAAAACCAGTCCCGTGCTACACTAGCCCAAATACTAGGTGGTGTTGCTGTCGGCATTGGAATTTATTTTGCTTGGGGAAATCTTACAACTGCTAGAGAAGGCCAGATTACTGAACGTTTCACTAGAGCTATTGACCAGTTAGGCAGTGACAAATTAGAGATCCGTTTGGGTGGAATATATGCACTTGAAAGAATATCTAGAGAATCAGAGAAAGATTATTGGCCGATAATGGAAATATTAACAGCTTATGTTAGATTAAATTCTAATGTTGATAAATTAAACGGAATTTCACTTCCAGTATATGACCTTATATCAATGGATATTCAAGCTAATGAAAGTACAAAAAAACAACATTCTAAATTAAAAAAATTACCTTTAGATATCCAATCAATTCTCACTATTTTAGGTAAGCGTAAATATGCCTGTAATGATAATGAATCTAAGTACCTAGAGCCAGATAACTTAGATCTTAATAATACGTATTTGGAAATGATAGAACTTAAAAATGCTCACCTTGAGGGAGCAAACTTTAAACGAGCTTACCTTCAGAGAGCTTATATTAAAAAAACACATTTTGAAGAAGCTGATTTTGAAGAAGCTAATCTTGAAAATGCTCAACTTTTTGAATGTTGTCTTGAAGGAGTTAATTTCGAGAATGGACACCTTGAGAATGCATACATTACCAAATCTAACCTTAAAAACATTTTCTCTAGAAATGCTCATCTACAAGGGGTAAATTTTTTTAAGTCTAACCTTGAAAGGGCTTTCCTCCCAAGAGTAAATTTTAGAAATGCATTTTTGTTATCAGTTAATCTTGCAAAGGCTAACCTTGAAGGAGCTAATTTTGAAGGAGCTAACCTTAAAAAAGTTAAGAATCTAACCATTGACCAGCTCTCAAAAGTGAAAACACTTTACAAAGCAGAATTAGATCCTGAGCTAGAAGCAGAACTCAGAGCTAAAGGCTATTCTCACCTTTTAGATGACGAACCTGACGATGAACCTGGAAATGAGTCTTTTGTTTTTTCAGATTAAATATAATGAGATTCCTAGTACCTAATATGCCCCCAATAAACAAAGAATTTTTCGCAGACTCACTTTCAGATACAACCCATTATTTTAATAATATCAGTGTATAATACAAGCGCATGCCCTCAGAGTCGCAAAGGGACGAGGATGTCTTCGAATCCCAGTTTATAGACATGTACCTCAGCGAATACGCGAGCATTTCGTCAATTGTACGCGAGGCGCTGCCCTTTGAACTTCTTGCGACTGTGGGAGGAGTGATTGCAGGAATAATTCTTTCAGGAATGACCAATGAACTTGAGATGATTCCGGGGTTACTTGTAATATATCCGGGTGTTCTCGGGCTGCGGGGGAATGTTTCCTCAACCCTGGGTTCCAGGCTCGGCAGTGCAATCCATATGGGATTGATCACGGATATTGACAGGAACAACCCTGAGCTAACAAATAATATTTCGGGTTCTCTTCTCCTGGGATTTATAATGGCAATTGTACTCGGGGTTTTAGGGCATTTTGTTACTCTTGCGCTGGGATTTGAGAGTGCGGGCATTTTTAAACTTGTACTCATCTGCGCGATTTCTGCCCTTACTTCCGGAGTGATACTTTCTTTTGTTGCTGTCCTGCTTGCCATAGGTACTTTCAGGTACGGCTTTGACCCGGATAATGTTGTTACACCCTCGATTGCGACCATAGGGGATATTGTTTCCATGCTCATGCTCTTCCTCTCTGCAAAACTGGTGGTGATGCTTTGAGAAAAAAAGGGAGACAGACTAGCTACTACACTGTTGAGGGCATCATCCGGCGCGGGCTTCCCGTGCTTACCATAACATGCGTAATGGGCATTATTGTAGGACAGATCCTTAATACAAGGGAAAACAGCCTGCTTTCCATGCCTGCAATCCTTATCCTTATCCCTGCCCTTGTCAAAATAGGAGGGGATACGGGTAGCATGCTTGGAGCCAGGCTCTCATCCGCATTTCATATGGGTCTCGGGGACAGGATTTACAGAAACCCGGTGGTGCACAACAGTGTCATTGCAGCTGCAATTGTGGGTTTTGTTTCTTCAATCTTTGTCAGTATGCTGGTTTTCCTTGCAAGCTGGCTTATGGGTTTCGGCATGCCTTTCACTACCCTTCTGGGAATCAGTCTTATTGCAGTGGTAATAGAACTTACCGTCGTATATTCAGCAACAGTTGCCATCTCCTTTGCTTCACACCGCTTCGGGATGGACCCCGATGATACTGTAATACCTTTTATAGCAAGCCTTGGAGACCTTGTAGGGGTTATCGGGATCTTTGTAGCCCTGCATTTACTGAACGTTTTATAAACCGGATAGGACATAACAGTTTGACTTTTATCCATTACATTAATATTTAATTTATTAAGCTTGTAAGCAAAAATAATTCGAAAATTAATATTACTATGAGGGACATACCTCATACACACCAATAAGGTAGAGTTGATACATAGACCATGTTCCCTAAAGAATTCAGATACAGTCCAAGGAATCTTATAGACCTTTTGACTGAGATGAAGGATACTTCCGAACTCATGGTAGACCTGGCATATTCTGCAATGGTCTATGATGATGAGGATATTGCAGAAGAGGTGCTTAACCTTGAAGATAAGATGGATACCCTCGACTATCACATGAAAATGGCTGCAATGTTAAGCACACGCAGGGTCGATGAAGCTGAAGAACTCCTTGGAGTCCTGCAGGTTGCAGCATCTTCGGAAAATATAGCAAATGCCGCTGGCGACATTGCCAAGATCGTTCTTATGAATATGGGCATCCCTATGGAACTGAAGGTAGCCCTAAGAGAAGCAGAAGAAACTATTGTAAGGGCAACCGTTGCTGCAGAATCCGCAATGGTAGGACGCACTCTAGAGGATCTCGAACTTGATATAGAAACCGGAATGTGGATAATCGCAATCCGCAGAAGTAAAGACTGGATTTACGACCCTGACACGGAAACCCGGATTCGCCAGGGAGACGTGCTATTTGCCAGAGGGCACGACGAAGGTGTCCCCATATTCTTTCAGATGGCAACTACAAAGAAGTTCATTCCGAGGGAAATCGAGCATGATAAAGTCATAAAAGACCTCGAACACGCAGTGGATATAATCGTGGACATGAAAAACATGTCTGAACTCTCTGTTGGGCTTGCATACTCTGCCATTCTTTTTGATAACGAAGACATAGCATACGAAGTCAGTGCCCTTGAGTCCGAAATGGATTCCATGAAATACGAACTTCAGCACTGGGTGCTTGAAACCGCAAAACATGTAGATGATGTGAATATACTTAGAGGAATCCTGCACCTTGCCAGCGCCTCGGAAGCAATTTCAGACGCTGCCTACGGGATTGCAGATACTGTCCTGAGGGACATAGAGCTCCACCCGATCATTACCCTCGCAGTCCGTAACTCAGAAGAAGTGATTACACGGCTCCAGGTTGAAAAATGCTCTCCGATTGTGGGGAAGACCTTCTCGGAACTGAGACTGGAAACCGAGACAGGACTGCATGTCATGGCGATAAAAAGAGCTGACCGCTGGGTTTATGCTCCCAAAAGCAACACCGTTGTCCAGGCAGGAGACACGCTTATTGCCCGCGGCTCAAGAATCGGAGAGGGCGCTCTTATAGAGATGTGCGAATGCAAACTACACCAGTAAAAAAACATTTGATAAGTCGAGTTATGTTCTACCCGATTTCTGTCTCGCCCGAATTGCGCCTCGGGAGTACGCGGTCCTTTTCGCTCGCTTCGCTCGCTCAAGAGGACTAATTTTTGGGTTGAAATACGCAAGTCCTGTCTCGGGAGGGCAGGGTCCTTCTCGCTTCGCTCAAGAGAACTACTTTATAAGTTATAGAGTGAGCTAAGCTCGAGCGGACTACTTTGTGAGTTATAATCAATTCTGCAATAAACTGCGCTCAAGAGGATTGAATTATGTGTTCTCTTAAAAATTACAACTTTTTTTACTTTTTTAATATTCTTCAACAATTTGAAGGCACTTTGTTAACAGTGAATTGAAAAGAGGATTTGGTATATGAATTGATTTTTTCAGCCGCGTGTGGAGTTTTTATCCTGTGTAAGTTCGCTTCAAACGGTGCTGTTAGCAGATTATTCTTACTAACTTCGGAAGTCAAAGAATTATAGGACGCTTTTATATTCCGGATTACAATTACTTTATGGGAATTTGATATGGTAATTGTTGGACTTTCGAGAAATAAGGATACCCTGGAGTCTGTAAGGACGGCTGTGGAACTTGCCGGAGGGCTGGGAATTAAAGAAGGGGAAACGGTTTTGATCAGGCCGAATGCGAATACTGCTGACCCTGCTCCGGGTTCTACTAATCCGGAGGTGTTGAGGGGCGCTATAAGGGAAGTAAAAAGATACAATCCGGGAAAAATAATTGTGGCTGAAAAATCGATGACAACTCTTGACACGGAAAAAGTTCTCAAAAAACTGGGGCTCTGGCAGGTTGCGGAGGAGGAAGGGGTTGATGAGATCCTGACATTTGACCACATGAAAAGGGAACATGTCGAACCAGGGAAGGCTTATTCATGGCCTCTGGGGTTTGACGTTCCTGAGTTTCTGGCATCTGTTGATTATATGATTGCCCTTCCGGTAATCAAGACCCACTGGACTGCGACATTCACAATGGGCCTCAAGTCCCAGATAAGTATAACAGCAGACAGGGATAGGAGGCAGCTTCCTCATGGACAGGGTATGGACACACTTTTCGGAAATATGATTGCTGAGTCCAATCTCGTTTATAAGCCTGATTTTTATATCTCGGATGCTACAAAGTGTTTTGTGACTCAGGGCCCCAATATCGGGACTCTGGTGGAGCCCGGGATCGTACTGGCAAGCCAGGATGTGATTGCAAACGATGCTGCAGGACTTGCCCTTCTGAAAACTCTGGGCACGGTCTCAAAGATCCAGGAGAAGTCAGTATGGGCTCAGCCGCAGATAAAAAGGGCTGTAGAACTTGGGCTGGGTGTAAAAAGTAAGGAAGAGATCACGGTAAAAGGTTCTGGAGTCGAGGAGATAGATGAAATAATCACCAATCTTGCCTGATTATCAGTCTCTTTATCAGTCTCTTTATCAGTCTCTTTATCAGTCTCTTTATCAGTCCTTCTCCTGTAAGTATGTATTAAGTCCGACTTATGACCCAGGTAAGGGCAAAAAATGAAAGGGCCCGGAACAGCAGGAGTTTCCGGGATAAAATAACTGACAAAAAGAGAAAAATTAAACAGGCTTACAGGGAGTAATAAGGAGAAATAAGGAGAAATTTTCTTTTTTTGCAATAATCTCAGTTTTCCAATATTCAATTGCGTATAATATGCGAATAATTACCAAAATTTATTTATTTTTAACGATACCATATTTATTGGGGTATTTTCTATGAAATGCGAATCATGTGGAATAGACAGCGATGAAAAATACTGTGCTGATTGTGGAAGAGTTATGAACGAGGTTGTAAGACGCGTAGGGGAAGCCCGATGGGCAGCAATAGACGACTGTTCGTTTATTTATCCGATGGTGCAGCGCGTAGCTAGAGGAGAGGCCACAGTTAATGATATAATCCAGGCTCTTGAAGTCGAAGACTGATCACCTGCCTCCATAATTCAGTCCTTATTATGAAAAGGCTTTAGAGACTGGCCCTGAACCGTGTTTTATTTTTATACCTCTTCAGGTTACCGGAGGTAATGCACCAGGGGTGGGAAAAGCCTGAAAACGCCGTAAAAGGCTTTAAGCTAGTGCAGAGTTAAGCTAAAAGACCCGGCTAAACAGGCTGAACCCTTTGCCAGTACCTCAAGGGACTCGAGAGGGTTTTGAAGTATCTCAGACTCTGGGATTTATCCCAATTTCAGGCTGGGCTTCAGGATGAAATCCTTAAGGTTATATCTCTTCAGCCTTAATATTATAGTGTTAGGCAGTCTCCTCTAATCACAGGGACTGGTGTTGTACATGAAAAGAAAAGCCGGAGCAATTATTCCAGTGTGCCTGCTTGCAGGAGTAATACTGATTTCGGGATGCATCAAAAACGAGCAGGCTGAAACACCTTCAAATAATGAGCCTTCCTATGCCGGCAAAGGGGATGAGAATATGGACATCCAGATTATAAAAGTTTTTAGCAGCGCGTTTGAACCAAACAGTACTATCCCCAGGAAGTATACATGTAATGGGGAAAATATAAATCCGCCTCTGGAATTCGCAAATATTCCGGAGAAGGCTGAAAGTCTTGTACTGATTATGGACGATCCTGATTCCCCCATGAATCCGTTTACTCACTGGATTGTCTGGAACATTGAGCCAGTAGCAAAAATAGAGGAGGATAGCATTCCCGGGATTGAGGGAATGAACAACTTCAGGAAGATAGGATACGGTGGTCCATGCCCTTCTTCAGGCACGCACAGATATTTCTTCAGGGTTTATGCGCTGGACAGACAGCTTGAGCTCAAAGCAGGAGCAGGCAGAAAGGAGCTTGAAAGCGAAATGATTGGGCATATAATTGCCGAAGGGGAATTGATGGGAAAATATGGCAAAACCTGACCAGATGAGAATGTCTTATACCGGATAAAGTATGTAATTACCCGGTATATTGATCTAAATTTTTTACAATGCTTTGATATAAAACATACCTGAGTTATAAGTTGACCTTAATTATACCTGATTTCCGATACTTGAGGGGGGAAGGCAGTGGAAAAAAGAACAGAAGCCGAACAGGAGAACTCGACGTCCGAAGAGAATACGGAGATATTTGAAAACCCGGGAGAAGGGTTAGAAAAGGCAACCTTTGCAGCAGGCTGTTTCTGGGGAATTGAAGAGGCATTCCGGCAAGTTAAAGGTGTGGTCGCAACTGCGGTTGGATACAGTGGAGGCCATTTTAAAAGACCTTCTTATGAGCAGGTCTGTACTCTTGATACCGGACATGCAGAAGCTGTAAGGGTTATTTTTGACCCTGAGATTGTCTCGTATAAGACTTTGCTGGATGTTTTCTGGAAGATCCACGATCCGACCACAAAAGACCGGCAGGGCCCAGATGTAGGCAGGCAGTACCGCTCCGTGATCTTTTACCACAGCGAAGAGCAAAAAGCTGCTGCCCTCGCTTCAAAAGAAGAACTTGAAAGGGCAGGAGCTTTTAAAAATCCAATAGTAACAGAGATAGTGCCAGTTTCCGAATTTTATATGGCAGAAGATTACCACCAGCAGTACTTTGAAAAAAAAGGATTTTTACAGAATATATTCAGGAGCTTTAAAAAGTAAGTGCTGGAGGCAGATTATAGGCACAAAAAAGTCTGATACAGAGCCATAATCCGAAAGACAAATTTAAAAACTAGTCCAGAAAAACTAAACCTGAACTAATCTAAAAAATCTGATCCAAAAATCTGATCTAAAAAAGTAATCAAAAAATCTGCATCATAGAGCGGAAGGGGAGGGGCTTGAAGGGATATCACTTCAACTTAACTCTCCTTATCAATTTCATAGCTTATTTCCTGTTTTACCTTATACTATTTTTTATAGAAGTGCAGAATTTTCATAAAAGTGCAGAATGAAAGGATGAAAGAAAAATTGGATGCACAAATATCTGCCGAATTTAAAGTCTGATTTCTTGAAGTCTGATTTTTGACGGCCCTTTTTTTGTTTTTTTCAGGCAATATTACACAATATAGATATACGTTACACTAAATATAGGTAATAATTTTTTAATTTTTGAGGGAAGGTTATGCGTTTCAAAACTCTGGCTATTGCAGGGATTATTCTTCTGGGAATTGTGACTCTTTCTGTTTATTCCAGTTATGACAAAGAGAGTGCTCAGACTGAAGAGAAGATATTTCAAAAAATAGATGTTAACAGCAGCAGTTTCATTGAAGTCCAGGAAGATTGGGATGGGTTTGAAATAATAGTTGTCGACATCGATAAGCTCAGGAAAGCTGCAGATGACGGAAATGTGACTCTTGACGTAATGGGAGAAGAATTTGAGATCAGGATTCAGGAAAAGTCCAGACTTGAAGGAGAAAATGCTTACTTTTATACAGGACCTGTTGTAGGCGGTAAAGACAGAGACAGCAGGGCTGACTTATATGTGGGAGAAGAATCTTTAGGCGGGTCCGTTGAACCGGGCGAGCCGTGGAACGTTACTTACAATATTTCACCAACTGATAAAAGGTACAATGGAAAAATAGTTCATGTTGTGTTTATGCAGGATTGGGAAAAAAAAACGGAAAGGCTGAAACAGGCAGGCATTGATCCCCTGCAATTTTTCCTGGCAAACAATGATTCCAGAAAACATGTGATGTCCATCGAGATTTTCGATTTTAATAACAAATCCGTATTCAAAGAAAACTATACAATAAATCCTGGCGATGATATCTCTTCTCCCAGAATAGATGCTGAACCGGGAAAATACAGATATGAAATTATTCTGGACAACGAATTTACTTATGAAGCAAAAGTGCATGCAGGTTATGCAACTAATCTTGGCGGCTCAGAAAAACTGCATCTTACTATCCGTGATGATCCGGATAACCCTATACAGTTCTCAGGCGAAATTTTCTGAGTGAAATTTCCTTAGTTAAATTTTCAGAGGAAGTTTCTTTCCTCATCCCTTTTGCCGTTAAGAAAAGATTTGTATCTGACTTTAATATTTCCTCGTAATATTTCCTCATTTCAATCCGGGATAATTATTTACCCTTCCCTCACCTATTTTTTCCTATGATTTTTGACCCTATCACAGTCTGTAACATGGAACTTCAAAACCGCTTTGTAAGGTCTGCAACGCATGAATTTATGGCAGAAGATGACGGAACACCCACTTCCAGACTTGGAGACCTTTATGAAGAGCTTGCAAAAAATGAAGTCGGATTAATCGTAACAGGCTATTCCTGTGTCCATCCATGCGGGTGGAGCGATGCCAACCAGCAGGGGATTTACGATGACCGTTTTATCAAACCCTACAGGGAGATTACTGATAGGGTGCGCAGGTACAGGAGCAAAATAGTGCTCCAGATAGTGCACGGAGGAAGGCAGGCAGACGTTTCTCAGGATCATCCTGTCCCCATAGCTCCCTCAGCTGTCAAAGACGGACATTCTGCAACTATCCCGAGAGAAATGACAGAAGAAGAGATCCTGATGGCAATAGATGCATTCACACAGGCAGCTGTCCGGGCAGAAAAAGCAGGCTTTGACGGAGTCCAGCTCCACTGCGCCCACGGCTTCCTCTTAAGCAACTTCATTTCTCCTTACACGAACAGGAGGACTGACAGGTGGGGAGGGTCCGTGGGAAACAGAGCAAGAATAGTTACTGAAATCGTCAGGAGAATAAAAGAAGAGACAGGCGGCAGTTTCCCCATCCTTGTGAAAATGAATGCAACGGACGGTTTCCAGCCTGGAACGGCAAAGGCAGAACTTGGGCTTACCATATCCCAGGCTGTGGAAACTGCAAAGCTTCTGGAAAAGGCAGGCGTATGTGCAATCGAAGTCAGCGGAGGGATAAGCGAAGCAGGCGGAGTGACCATAAAAACTGCGATCAATTCTCCTGCTAAAGAGGCTTACTTTAAGGACTACTCCAAACAAATAAAGAGCGCAGTTAATATTCCTGTTATCCTCGTTGGCGGGATCAGGTCTCTTTCCGTGATGGAGGAACTTCTTGAAAACGGATATGCAGACCTTATATCCATGAGCAGGACATTCATCAGTGAACCTGATCTCGTTTTAAGACTTAAATCCGGAAAGGTTGGAAAAGCAAGGTGTGTATCCTGCAACCTCTGCTTTGACCCCGACGGGATCAGGTGCAATTTCGAATTTGATAAATCTTAATTCGAGCTGATCAATCTTGAAATTTCCTTTTCCTTTTCCTTTTCCTTTTACGGCTCTATTTTTTTCAATATTTCTACTTCCGTTAAGGCTCATTGCAGGGGAGCAGCCTTTAGCAAAACTTATTTGAGTAATCGTAAACTGCGGCCTGGTTCTTTATGCGATATCTTCTAAATATTTTTAATCTTGAGTTTACAATTACCTTCAAATTATCATCTGGAAAAGCGCATCTGAACGTATATTTTTTATAATAGATAGATACAAAAGAGATAAGCTTTACAGGCTGTTAAACAGGGATTCCGGTTTACATTATTCCGCCAGATCCCTGATAAAAAAATGTGTGAGGTAGAGAAATTATGTCAGAAGAGAACCGTGTCGGCAGTAAGATACGCCAGCTTAGAGAAGCCCAGGATATGACTGTTGAAGAACTGGCTGAAGCCAGTCAGAGCAGCGTGGAGTTAATCCAGCAGTTGGAAAACGGAGCCCTTGTTCCGTCCTTGACCCCTCTTTTAAAAATTGCCCGGGCTTTAGGCGTCCGTCTCGGTACTTTTCTGGACGACATGCCCCAGAGCGGGCCTGTACTGGTAAGGGCAGGACTATCTGAAAACGTGGTCCGTTTTTCCGGAAAGACCGAGAAACCAAAGAAGAGTGCTCTTGAGTTTTATTCCCTTGCCTCGGATAAGTCAGACCGCCATATGGAACCTTTCATTATAGATATCCACCCTTCCCCTGAAGAAAGCCATACACTCTCTTCCCATGAGGGAGAGGAATTTATCTATGTCCTTTCCGGGGAAATTGAAATCTTCTACGGGAAGGATGTTCACAGGCTGAGTGCAGGAGACAGCATCTATTACGATTCCATTGTCCCGCATGATGTCCATGTAGCAGGGACAGAAGATGCACGCATAATGGCTGTAGTCTATGCTCCTCTCTGAAAGCCTTAATCAGGCTGGCAGGAGAGTAAAATTTAACTGACAGACGACTGAAAGAGCAAGTTTAGATTTAAAACTGGATAATTAAGTACGATAATGAGAGTTAGGGAATCCGAAATGTTCAGTATAAACGTTAGTCCGCGCTTTGGAGATATTGATGGTCTCGGACATGTAAATAACACAGTCCTTCCGGTCTGGTTTGAAACGGGAAGAAACTCCATTTTCAGGCTTTTCTCCCCTGACCTTGACCTTAGCCCTGATGTGTGGCACCTGATCCTTGTCAGAACCGAATTTGATTTTTTGAGCCAGATGTATTTCAGGTCTGATGTGGAAATCAGGACCTATATTACAAAAATAGGGAACAGTTCCTTCACTGTCGGGCACGAAGCATGGCAGGAAGGAGAACTCAAGGTCAAAGGCCAGGCAGTACTGGTTTATTATGACTTCAAGCTCCAGAAGTCAATTCCCCTTCCGGACTCAATTCGAGAGATTTTGAAAACACATATGTTTCCTTCAATAGATGCCTCCACAGCTGATGCGGAAACTGATACGGATTCACCCTGCCCACTTTGAACATACTTCAGAATACCTGCTGACCTGGATGTAAAATCCAGATGTAAGCCAGGAGTTTCTGAAAATACAGTCCAGAAGGAGAGGCTGAAATTATGGATCTTATAGAAGATTCTCTGGGAAGATACTTTGAAAAACAGGTAGCTATAGACCCCGACCACGAGTTTATCATCTACCCTGACAGGAACCTGCGCTTTACTTACGGTCAATTCAACGAAAGGGTTAACAACCTTGCAAAAGGGCTGCTCGCGATAGGAATAAAGAAGGGAGACCACGTTGGAATCTGGGCAAAAAATGTCCCTGACTGGCTTACTTTTATGTTTGCCACAGCAAAAATAGGGGCAGTGCTGGTTACAGTAAACACCGCTTACAAGAGCCATGAAGTTGAGTATGTGCTCAAACAATCGGACATGAAGGCTCTGGCTCTAATCGACAGTTTCAGGGAAGTTGATTATCTTGAGATTATCAACGGACTGGTTCCGGAGCTGAAAAGCTCGGAAAGGGGGCGTCTGAAAAGCAAGAAATTCCCCCACCTTAAGAGCGTGATTTATGTAGGACAGGAAAAACACAGGGGAATGTATAATACTGCAGAGCTGATGCTCCTTGGCAGCCATTACCCTGATGACGAGCTCAAAGAGATAATGGCAAGCGTTAGCGGGGATGATGTGGTCAATATGCAGTATACCTCCGGAACTACAGGTTTTCCGAAAGGAGTTATGCTGACCAGCAAAAACATCCTGAATAACGGGCTGTCCATTGGAGACCGCCAGAGATTTACCCATGAAGACCGCCTCTGTCTTCCCGTGCCTCTTTTCCACTGCTTTGGAATCGTGCTCGGGGTTATGGCTATCCTGACCCACAGGGGAACCCTTGTGATGCTTGAGGTTTTTGACCCCCTCCTTGTGCTTGCTGCAGTCCAGAAAGAAAAGTGTACTGCACTTTATGGCGTGCCCACGATGTTCATTGCAGAGTACACTCACCCCATGTTTGATATGTTTGACCTCTCTTCTCTGAGGACAGGAATCATGGCCGGTTCTACCTGCCCTGTAGAAGCAATGAAAAAAGTCGTTAAAGATATGCACTGCCATCAAATAACGAGCGTCTACGGGCTTACGGAAGCTTCGCCAGGCATGACCCAGACCACTGTTGACGACCCTGTGGAACTCAGGGTAGAGACTGTGGGCAAGTGTTTCCCTGGCGTTGAAGTCAGAGTGGTTGACCCGGCTACCAATAAGCCAGTGCCCCCGAACACGGTTGGAGAGATCTGCTGCCGTGGGTATAATATCATGAAGGGCTATTACAACATGCCCGAAGAGACAAGAAAAGTGATCGACGAAGAAGGCTGGCTTCACAGCGGAGACCTCGGAACCTGCGATGAAAACGGGTATTACAGGATAACAGGAAGAATAAAGGACATGATCATCCGGGGCGGAGAAAACATATATCCGCGCGAAATTGAAGAATTCCTGATCGCCATGCCCGGAGTCAGAGATGCTCAGGTAGTTGGAATCCCTGACAAAAGGTATGGAGAAATTGTAGGAGCATTTGTTATTCTCGAAAAAGGTGCAGACCTTACGGAGCCGGATATCAGGGACTATGCAATAAGCAAGATCGCACGCTACAAAGTTCCCAAGCATATCTTCATCGTAAAAGAGTTCCCTCTGACCGCAAGCGGCAAGATTCAGAAATATAAGCTCAGGGAACAGGCAGTAGAATTGCTAAAGAATAACGAAATCGAAAACGAATAAAAAAATGATCAGAACAGCAACCATAGATTCAGGTTATCAGTTTCGGACTGATAGCCTTTTAATTTAGCTTTTTTATTTAGCTTTTTTATTTAGCTTTTTTATTTAGCTTTTTTATTTAGCTTTTTTATTTAGCTTTTTTATTTAGCTTTTTTAATTTGTACACTTCTACATATTTTTTGTTTTTGTTTATCCTGGCCTCTTTTAATCAAATGACTGAATTCTTATTTCCATTTTTGTCAAAGTTTTGTTTAACAATTATCCATACTCTGAAAAAAGTATCTTCAGATATCCATTTGTTAAGCAGTTTGCTGGCATGTAATTAGGAATAAATTAAGAATAAATTTTGAAATTTATTCAGGAGAAAATAAAAAACCGACATATAAAAGTTATTTTATATATTGTAGTTGAAATTTTTAAGCTGCTTAAAAAAAGAGAAACTATTAAATATTTAGTTATAAGCCCTCTTTTTCAAGGAATTATAAATTAATGGCTTGACTAAATCTAAATGGTTAAACAAAATTTATAGAGGATTGAATATTTAACGGAATTTATTATATATACAATTTCAGCATTAGAAGGATTGTAATTGTAAGAGAAGCAAATTAAGCATGTTTGTTCAGAGAATATTTGGGGAAATATTCTTCAATAGGGGTTTCATCCGATTGAGAGCCAAAGGGATTACGGGCTCTCAATCAATCACATAAATAAGGCGTAAATATGAATTGTTTTCTCTTACAATTGTGTAAAGAATATGTGGGAGTATTCTTTAGAGGGGGTTTCATTCGATTGAGAGCCCATGGGATCATTTTAGGGCTCTCAATCAATCACCAATTATAATAATTTAATCATCTTTTTTTGGATCAGTTTTTTGGATCAGTTTTTTGGATCAGTTTTTTGGATCAGTTTTTTAACAACAATAAATAACGTCTGAAAGGTATAGCCAGTTTGAAAAGTATAGCTAAAACCTGCTGTATGCAGAATTTTCAGATATAAGTTTCCCTGATATCGATTTCCCCCAAATACGATGTTAAATCTAATAAATTTTTTAAACAAATGTCATACGATTTTATGGTATAAATTTTCTTCGGTCTTACAAATGTATATTTTTAATAATCTTAGAGAGTAAGAAGTACTAAATAACTTTCCCAGCACCTTTTATCCAGAGATTTCTGCTCCTGAAATGAGATCGCCTCTGTGATACGATTTCATACCATACCGGACTCCAATCCCTCATATCAGGGTTTAGCTGGTGAAATTCATTCATTGAATCTGTCCTTTAAAGAATAAAATATCAAGTAAAATTTTTTGCTGGATTTTTTTAGTCTGATCGGAAAGACTTTAAAAGTTTTTTCACAAACTTTGATGAATTCATTGCTTTAAAAGAGGCAGGCAAGTATTAATAAAACGGGTAGTAAAATACAACTGAGGATTTGAGAATAAAAGTGGAGATAAAACTCAAAAATCACCTTTCTAGTAATAGAGTTTCATTTTTAAGATCAGATACGTTTTGATGCAGAATACCATCTGGAAGGGAAAGAATGGTACTCGAAATAACTGGTATGGTTCTGGGGGCATTCGTAACATTTTTTGAAGTTGTAAGTGCAGCTCTGATAGTATTTGGGGGATTAAGGGCTGCACTTGAAATCCTGCTTGTTGAGGCTTTCAAGAAGTCTTACAGTTACGAGCATATAAGAAAGAAATTCACGAACAAAATATTTTTCGGGCTCGAACTTTTGATAGTCGCAGATGTGCTGGAAACCTTGAGAAAACCTTCTTTAGAAGAACTCCTGCTTGTTGGAGCCATAGTGGTGGTCAGGTCTTACCTCGGTTACTTTCTCAGTAAGGAAGCCGAAGAGTATCAGTTTGACTGAAGTCAGGGATTTATAAGAAGAATGCTAAGAAAATACCGTCCTTAAGGAGTATAAGATGGTTTCTGATTTGTTAAGGAATGTCCTGCAGGTTTTTGAATGGATTTTCGAGGCAATCGGGACAATTATCATAATTTATGGAGGAGTGAGGGCAACAATTGAGCTCTTTCTTTATGAGATTTTAAAACGGTCTTATTCTTTGGAAAATATAAGGAAAAGGCTTACAAACAAAATACTCTTTGGGCTGGAGTTTTACATTGTTGTTGCAATTCTCGGGACTCTAAAGGATCCGTCTGTACAGGAGCTCCTTCTCCTGGGCATTGTTGTATTCATAAGAACAATTCTTGGTTACTTCCTCAGCAAAGAAGTTAAAGAATACCAGTTTGATTAAACAGGGAAATTCGGGTTTACATGATATGGTATCTGCATGCACGGTTATTGATAGAACTTCTGGAATTCATTGATTTAAATAAGATTACATTTTTTGAATTTTAGTAACTACTGCTGATTTTTAAGTCCCCGGTTTCTGCTTGTAAGGCTGTTATTGCAGGATATTATGAAAGCCAAAAACAGTATAATTTAAAAGCAAGTAGAGTGTTAAGGATACAAAATATTATTAAACTCTAATATTATACTAATCCGAAACTCAGATTCTCAACCTGAAAAACAGAAATCCGGGTTATACTAACCATCATTAAATCTAACCAATCATTAAATACCCGAGCATGAAACCGGGTATGATTTAATCCGACTTTCAAGTAAATCGAAATCATATACAGGAGCAATTTAATGTATCATCTAAAATGTATCGAATGCGGTGCAGAGTATTCAAAAGATGAAGTAATCTATACCTGCAGCAAATGTAACGGGCTGCTTGATGTTATTTATGACTATTCTTCAATTAAAATCGACATGGAGAAGCTTAAGACCGAATGCCCCTCGGTCTGGAAATACTCAAAACTCCTCCCTGTAGAAAGAGAACCCATAACTATCAGGGAAGGAGGGACCCCCCTTTACAGATGTGACCGCCTTGCCGAAAAAATAGGAATTAAGGAACTCTATGTAAAGCATGAAGGCATGAACCCGACCGGCTCCTTCAAAGACAGGGGAATGACCGTTGGAGTCACAAAAGCGCTCGAACTCGGAATGAGTACCGTTGCCTGTGCATCAACCGGGAACACCTCAGCAGCCCTTGCAATTTATGGTGCAAAAGCAGGAATCCCTGTTGTTGTACTGCTTCCGGCAGGAAAAGTTGCCCTTGGAAAGGTAGCCCAGGCCCTGATGCATGGGGCAAAAGTCCTCAGCATCCGCGGAAACTTTGATGATGCACTTGCTCTTGTACGCACCCTCTGCTCCCAGGAAAAGATCTACCTCTTGAATTCTATCAACCCTTACAGGCTGGAAGGCCAGAAAACCATCGGTTTTGAGATTGCAGACCAGCTCGGCTTCAAAGTGCCTGACAGAATTGTCCTGCCCGTAGGAAATGCAGGGAATATTACAGCTATTTACAAAGGTTTCCGGGAGTTTAAATTGCTTGGAATTACGGATTCTCTCCCGAAGATGACAGGAATCCAGGCAGCAGGTTCCTGCCCGATTGTAAAAGCTATTAAGAGCGGAGCTCCGGCAATCACCCCTGAAGACAGCCCTGAAACCGTTGCAACGGCAATCAGGATAGGAAACCCTGTAAACGCAATAAAAGCCTTAAACGCGATCAGGGAATCCGGAGGGACCGCAGAGTCGGTAACAGACGAAGAGATCCTTTCAGCCCAGAAAGACCTCGCAAGGCTTGAGGGCATAGGAGTCGAACCTGCAAGTGCAGCCTCGGTCGCAGGGCTTAAGAAACTTGTTGATATGGGCGTCATAGGCAGGGACGAAACCGTTGTATGTATTACCACAGGGCACCTCCTTAAAGACCCGCAGACCGTGATTGATGTCTGTGAGGAACCGACTGTTGTTGATGCAAATATAGAAGCTATCCGGGAAGCAATTTTCGGAAAGGCAAAGTAAAGCCGGATTAAAATTCTTTTATCATGATAATATCTGTGGGCGTGAACTTAATGGAGCAGGATTATAGGCCTCACGAGATCGAAAACAAATGGCAGAAAAAATGGAATGAAAGCCGGATTTTCCAGGCTGAACCCGATAAGCGGGAAAAATTCTTCATAACAATCCCCTACCCCTACCTCAACGGGAACCTGCATGCAGGGCATACCCGTACCTTTACAATAGGCGACGTGGTTGCAAGGCATAAACGGATGCTCGGGTACAATGTGCTTTACCCTATGGGCTTCCACGTGACAGGCACCCCGATTGTCGGGCTTGCCGAACTGATTGCAAGCCAGGACCCCCAGACCATGGATGTTTATGAGCGCCTGCACGGGATCCCCGGAGATATCCTGCCCACCCTTAACACTCCGGAAAAGATTGTGGATTATTTTAAGGTGGAAGCCGAGAAAACTATGCGCATGATAGGGTACTCCATTGACTGGAGGCGGAAGTTCACAACAACCGACCCGACATACAAAAAGTTCATAGAATGGCAGTACACTAGGCTTGAAGAAAAGGGTTTGATTGTGAAAGGCTCTCACCCCGTAAAGTGGTGCCCGAACGACAATAACCCTGTTGAAGACCACGACATCCTGCATGGAGAAGAAGCCACAATTGTTGAATACACCCTGATAAAGTTCAGGTACAGAGATCTCGTTCTCCCCTGTGCCACCCTCAGGCCTGAAACAACATACGGAGTAACAAACCTCTGGGTCAACCCTGAAGTCGATTATGTTAAAGCAAGGGTTGAAAAGGACGGGAATGTGGAGTTCTGGGTTGTCAGCAGGGATGCTTTCAGGAAACTCACCTTTACGGACAGGACAGTAGAGTATGTGGAAGATGTTCCTGCAAAGTCCATCATAGGGATAAAGCTCACAAATCCGGTAACCGGAGATGAAGTGATCTCTCTTCCTGCATCTTTTGTGAGGCCGGAAAACGGAAGTGGGATCGTGATGAGTGTTCCTGCACATGCGCCTTTTGACTACCTTGCCCTTCGCGATCTTTACGACGCTGACCTGAGCGAATACGGAATTACCGAAGATCTCAGAAAAATCGAGCTTATTTCCCTGATCCAGGTCCCGGAATTCGGGGAGTTCCCCGCAAAAGAAATAGTTGAAAGCATGGGGATTGTAAACCAGGAAGACCCTAAAGCCGAAGAAGCTACAAAAATCGTGTACCGGAGAGAGTTCCACGGCGGAGTCCTTAAGGAACTCACAGGAAAATACAAAGGATATCCGGTCTCAAAAATTAAGGACATACTTACCAGGGATTTCATTGCCTCAAACGCAGGCGAGACCTTCTACGAATTCAGCGAACCCGTAGTCTGCCGCTGCGGAACTCCGTGTGTCGTGAACATGGTAAAGGGCCAGTGGTTCCTGAACTACTCAAGCCCTGAATGGAAGGCAAAGGTCTATAAATGCCTCGACCAGATGCGTATTATTCCCACCGAATACAGGGTCGAGTTCGAAAACAAAGTCGACTGGCTCAAGGATAAGGCATGTGCCCGCAGGAAAGGGCTCGGGACCCGCCTGCCCTTTGATAAGGAATGGCTGATTGAGTCTCTAGGGGACTCTACAATCTACATGAGCTACTATATCATTGCCAGGTTTATCGAAAAAGGAGACCTCGCTCTGGAACAGCTTACCCTTTCATTCTTCGATTATGTCCTTCTCGGAAAAGGCGATTCTGCAGCAGTTTCTGCGGAAACCGGTCTCAAACAGGAACTTGTAGAAGAAATCCGCAGCCATTTGAATTACTGGTATCCTGTTGACCTTCGCTCTTCGGGAAAAGACCTTGTCCCGAACCACCTTCTCTTCTTCCTCTTCCACCACGTAGCCCTTTTTGAAGAAGAAAAGTGGCCAAAAGTCCTTGCGGTAAACGGTTTTGTTTCCCTTGAAGGGCAGAAGATGAGCAAGTCCAAAGGACCTATCCTGACCATGGAAAGTGCGGTCAGCAATTATGGTGCGGACATAACCAGAATGTATATCCTTTCAACAGCAGAACAGACACAGGATGCTGACTGGCAGAAAACAGGAATAGACTCTGCCCGCAGGCAGGTAGACAGGTTCTATGCCTTTGCAAAGGATGTAATTGAGAGCGGAAAGCGCGGAACCCTGAGTGCGGAGCTCAAGCAGATCGACCGCTGGATGCTCTCAAGGATGCAGAACTACATTAAGGAGACAAATACCGCCCTTGACTCCATCCAGACAAGAGAAGCTATCCAGAACTCTTTCTTCCTGCTCATAAACGATGTCAGGTGGTATCAGAGAAGAGGCGGGGAAGCCCTTCTTTACTATGTGCTGGACAACTGGGTCAGGCTTATGACTCCTTTCACTCCGCACCTCTGTGAAGAGATCTGGGAAGCAATGGAGCACGAAGATCCGATTTCCCTTGCACAGTATCCGCTCTACAACGAAGACCTTATAGACGACGGCGCAGAACTTGCAGAAGAGGCTGTAAAAAGTACCCTGAATGACATTGAAGAGATCATAAGGGTTACGAAGATGACCCCGCAAAAAGTCTATCTCTACACAGCTCCTGCATGGAAAGCCGAAGCCATAAAATGCGCCTGCGAACTTCAGGTAGAAACTCCTCTTGAAGTAGGTACGCTGATTAAAACCCTTATGGCAAAACCTGAGCTCAAGCGCTTTGGCAAGGAAATTCCGAAGTTCGTTCAGAAGATAGTGCCAGAATTCAAGAGCGGAGGTGCGGAACGCTACGAGACCTTTGCTTACCTCGGGCTTGATGAACAGGACCTCCTGAAAGAATCAGCCTCCTTCCTGGAAAAAGAAATCGGCTGCCCGGTCGAAATCCAGAGTGCGGATTCTCCGGAGTATGACCCGCAGAAGAAGTCCAGGTTTGCAGAACCCCTGAGGCCTGCAATTTATATTGAGGAAAAGAAAGAAGAGTAAAAGAAGCCGTTAAGGCTTCTGACCTTTTTATTATTTTTGCATTTCCTGTGATCTGTTATTTCTCAGCCGAAGGCCTGGATTTTTACATGCCCATCTCCTCAAAATTCAGGATAAGCAAAGAAACGGAAGAAAAAAAAAGCTTTAATTGAATCAATAAAGTTCGGTTCTCCTGTCCTCAAAAACAGGAATAGCCTTTCGGATCTCATCTTTTCCGGACGTGTCAAGGTCGTGAACTATTACACATTCTTTGCTACCTGCATCGGCTTTTACTTCGCCCCAGGCATCAATAATCATCGAGTGCCCGAAATAACTGCAGTCCGGAGCTGAACCTGTGCGGTTGCAGGCAATATGAGGAATCTGGTTTTCTATCGCCCTTGCTTTTGCAAGGATTTTCCAGTGTTCAGACCTGGGATTTGGGAATGCTGCTGTGGTTACAAGAAGGTCAGAGCCGGAGAGAGCAAGTTTCCTTGCAACCTCGGGAAAACGGATCTCATAGCAAATTTCAAAACCAATTTTGATGTTCCGCTTTTTCAGGGTAATGGGCTCTATTGAACTACCCTTTGAGAAATAGCTATTCTCCTTTTTGAAAGGATGAGTCTTACAGTAAGTGCCTGCAAGAACTCCGGATTCAAAACAGAAGCCGAGGTTATAGTACAGGGCAAAATTTTTATCTTCCTGTGATCTGGTTTCATTTCCGGAGAAATCGTTTACTCCGTTTCCAGGATATTTTTCTTCGGAATATTTTTCTCCAGAGTGTTTTTCTCCAGAGTGTTTTTCTTTACTTTCTCCTCTGCCGTATTTCTGAATTATTGAACCAAGAAGAATACAGTCGTTAGCTTCGGAGAAACATGCAAGGTTTTCAAGAACAGGAGAAGTAAGGCTTTCTGCTGCCTGGTTGAGCCTTTCATAGCAAAAACCTGTGGTAAAGACCTCAGGAAAAACAATTAATTCGGCTCCTTTCTCAACAGCTTCGAGAGCCATGTAAAGGGCTTTTTCAAGGTTTTCCTGCTTCTTGCAGTGAAGCACATCCATCTGGATACAGGCAACTTTCATATTCAACCCAGCCTGCGGCTTAATTATTGGTAGATTTTTGTTCAAATTGGATAAAGGTGTCAGGTTTGGATTCCATAGGTTTCAGGGCAGCAGGGTAGTCTGCTTGCTTTTTGCTACAAGCCCTTCGAGGTCCATCCTGTGTTTTATTATGCCTGCAAGCACTTCGTTTGCAAGCCTTGTTACTTCTTCCCTGTTTTCTCGGATTTCATATGCAGGATCATCAGGAGGGATCTCAATCTTCGTGATATCTGCTCTGGCTTTTTTCAGGTGCGGGTCAGGGGCTTCGCAGACAATCCCGGGCTTTTCCATATACTGGTCAAGGTGCTTCTGAGTGATCCCTACCAGTTTCAATTCCCTGCGGAAACAGGGCCTTTCGAAGAGCCTGGAGATTACGTATACGCCAACAGGAATCCGGAAGTCCAGATCGATTTTAAGGAGGTGGTTCCTGAAAATAAGATAGATATCTTCCGGGCTGGAGGAATCCGCTGACCTGAATTCCCTGTTTTTTTCAGGCAAAGCCTCTTTGCTTTTCTCAGGCAGGGCATAGATTTTCGAAGGAGGGACTTCGACTTCGTCCAGAAGCCCGAGATCTCTTAGCGCCCTGAGGTAGCCGGTCAGAACCAGCCTGTGCTCTTCTATCCCCTCGGCTTTCAGTTCACGTGTAAGACCGCTAATTGAGAGCCGCCTGCCGTCAAGCAGTTCCATAACTTTAAGGTTGAGTTTCTCTGCCATTTTCTCTGCCTTTTTTATCGAGGTGAGGGTTAATTAAGGTAGTTGTTTTCAGGCTCCGTGCCAGAAAAAACACAATCTCCTGCTACAATAACTTCTGTAATCAGGTCCGCGTTTCCGAGAGCCTGCGGAAAACTGAATTCTTTCCCGATTAAAGGCTGCGGACAGGAAAATTGCAGGGAGTAACACACGATGTAATTATCCGGCATAATATAAAGCTTATGAGAGATTTTGCAGAAAAACCATAAAGTAAAGTAATCTCAGAAGAACGTGGGAGCGAAAAAAAGCAGGGAAACAATGAAAAAAAATAAAATTGAAAAGTTATGGTCTATGTTTAATCAAAGAGATTTAATTAGAAAAATGAAAAAATAAAAAGGATTCTGGATTGAAAAATTCAATATAAAGGTTTTCCGGAGAGGATTTAAAAGTAAAACTGCAGGAATGTACTCATGAAGTTAACGAACCACTGAAGAAACGAAAATTTAACTTTTTGGCGGAATTGAAGGGCAATGCTTAAAAGTAATAATTGCTATCTGGTTTAGGCTTAAACTGAGGATATTTTAAGGATGCAAAGATGATTACAAAGTTAATTCCTAGAAAAGTATTCTTCACAAGTGGAACTGGCACACACCCTGAAAAACTTGAATCGTTTGAGGTTTCCCTCCGGGATGCAGGTATTGAAAAATTTAATTTGGTAACCGTAAGTTCTATCCTGCCCCCGAAATGTGAAATTGTGACAAAAAAAGAAGGTTTAAAAGAGCTCAGTCCTGGAGAGATAGTTTTCTGCGTAATGTCCAGGATCTCTTCCAATGAACCCGGAAAAATATTAACCGCTTCAGTAGGATGTGCCCTCCCGACGGATATAAACAGGCATGGTTATATCTCAGAGTACCACGCTTATAAGGAAAGCGCACAGGACGCAGGAACACATGCCGTAAAACTTGCAGAAAGCATGTACAGCACCTGGGCAAAGGAGCCGCCTCTTAAAACTTTCAGCATCCCGAGATCGTCTACCGCAGGAGAAGGCGGAGACTGGATGACAGTGATATCCGCAGCAGTTTTTGTAATCTAAATAAAGAAACCTTTCAGGGGAACTCCGGTAAATACCGCAGTTTCGCATACATTATAACAGTAGAACAGTATCTATTAAAGATATTATTTATTATAATGTTATTTGTTTACAATATATCCGTTCATGGATAACTCCCGGCATCATTACAAGAACCATTATACCATTTCAGACCATTATTGCCCGGCATCTGATTATAATAGAAAGTGCCAGCAGTTATTAAACCATCTATTATGCTCATTTACTTAATTTATGACTTTTGAATACAGAAGACCAGGCCCCCTGGGAGAAGCCGCTGTCTGTAAGAAGTCATCAGCAAGAGGGTCTGCATATATTGATATTTAATAAAAAATATATAATCCCTTAACGTTATTTGCGTCTCTTACCGTCTATTGCGGCATCTGCAATGCAGGACAATAAGGGTTACAGGCAAATCCTATTGCAATTGTTATACTTATGTGGAGAATGGTATGCATCACAATGTATTTACTAACAACCCAACAGTACCAATTGATGTAAAAGACAGGTCTGTAAGTGAATTAATGGACGGAATGCTCAGGATCGGCTTCCAGGGCAGGAAACTGGCTGAGTCTGTCCAGGCCTGGAATAACATGCTCAGAGAAAAGGACACAACTGTGCTTATGGGACTATCAGGGGCTATGGTTCCTGCCGGTATGCGCAGGGTAATTTCCTACCTGATCCGCGAAAGGATGATCGACTGCCTTGTAAGCACAGGGGCAAACCTGTTCCACGATTCTCATGAAGCCCTTGGCAGGAAGCATTATGTGGGCTCACATCTTGCAAATGATGAAAAACTTTTTGAACATGGTGTGGACAGGATTTATGATATCTTTGCAGTTGAAAAGGAGTTCAGAACCGCAGACAACCTGATTGCAGATTTTGCAGAGGAAATAGGAGAAATCAGCTGTTCCTCAAGGGAGTTTATGTATCTTCTCGGAAAAGAGCTTGTAAAAAGAGGAGCTGCTGAGGATTCAATAGTGGTAAGTGCATACAGGCACAATGTCCCTATATTTGTGCCAGCATTGTCTGACAGTTCCATAGGAATAGGATTAACGATTGCAAGAAGAAGAGGGCTCAAACTCAATATAGACCAGATAAAAGATGTTGATGAGATCACACAGATTGTAGAAAAGTCAGGACATACCGGTGTGGTCTATATAGGAGGCGGAGTTCCTAAAAACTTTATCCAGCAAACGGAAGTGGTAGCTTCGATTCTTGGAATGGACGTTCCGGGACACGAATATGCTATCCAGTATACATCAGATGCTCCTCACTGGGGCGGGCTATCAGGCTGCACATTTGACGAAGCGGTCTCCTGGGGCAAGATTGCACCCCAGGCAAAGAAAGTGCAGGTTTTTGTGGATGCTACCATTGCCCTGCCGATTGTTGCTCATGCCCTGCATGAAAAGGTAAGCGGACTTAAACGTAATGCCCCTATCTTTTCCTGGGACGGGCCCAAAGGGCTTGAAATTGCTTATGAAGAATAACTACATCACAAATCTTTATCATATTTGAAACTGATAACATAAGGCGAGAAGGAGAGACATAAATGGGTAAACGAACTCGAATAATTAACGATCCTTCCTATTTAGTACCATTACTCAGGACTTTTGGATCCAGAACCCATAAAAAAATATTCGACGTACTTTCTAATAAATGGATGACCAGAGCGGAAATCGATGAGTTTATAGGTTCAGACTCATCAAAAAGCCTTCATATTCTGAAAAAAGCCGGGCTCCTTGAAAGCCAGTGGAGAGTCCCTGAAGCTGGACAAAAACCTTCTAAAGAATACCACAGTTCTTACTCAAAGGTCCAGGTTAACTTCCAGTGTTCCTTTGAAGACCTCAGTGACATTATCATGCTGACCTTCAAGCCTTACGAAGAAGTTAAGGACGCTATGGAAGAACTGGAAAGGCTGGTAGAAGAGGGCAATACCTCAATGAGCAACCTCACAAGGACTCTTAATAAGAATCCATTCTATATCTGTGCTGTTGCCCGCAGGTCCGAACGGCTTTCAGTAATGGGGCAGAGGTTAAAACTAATTGAAGATGTAGAGGAGAATTACGATTGATGATTAAAATCCTCCAGACCAAGAGCGGAGTGACCAAATTTCAGGTCCTTATCGAGATTGCAGCCCACCAGCCCAATGTAAGGCAGAAAGAAATTGCCGCAAAAATCGGAATAACCCCCCAGGCTGTTTCCGAATACATAAAGGAGCTTGTGAACGACGGGCTAATTGTCACTGAGGGCCGTGTCCGGTACAGGATAACTAAAGAAGGCGTGGAATGGGTCCTTGAGAATGCCACCGAAATGAAGCAATATGCCCGCTTTGTCATGGAGGATATAATCAGCCATGTCTCAACCTGGACAGCCATTACAAAAGAAGACGTCAAAGAAGGCCAGCTGGTTTACCTGAGAATGGATCACGGACTTCTCTATGTAAGCAGCACTGAGAAAACAGGTGCATCAGGTACCGTTATATCCGATGCCGCCCAGGGAGAAGATGTGGGAGTAACAAGCCTCAAGGGCCTTATAGACCTGGAGAACGCAACTATTACAATCTGCAAGGTTCCCAGGGTTGAGCGCGGAGGATCAAGAAGAGCTGATCTTGAGCGCCTGAAGATGCTGGCGAACTCAAAACCATATATAGCAGCAATCGGTGCTGAGTCTCTAATTGCCCTCCGCAAGATAGGCATAAGCCCGAATGTCATGTTCGGGGCAAACGAGTCCGTTATCGAGGCTGCATACCACGGGCTTTCGTCCCTTGTTGTCTCAGTGGACGAACAGGTCTCTGCTCTCCTGAACAGGCTGGAAACTGAGAACCTGGAGTACGAACTTGTAGACCTGACAGTTGAATAAATCATTTTTAATTTTTATATATTTATTCTCGGGCTCCAGGATTCCAAAAATATGCCTGGAACTCGAACCTTCCGTTTTTATACCCTGTCATTAGCATAGACTTTCAATTCAGGTGCGGCTCTCAGGCTTCCTGAAGTTTACGCTGTACATTTTTATCCTTAAATGGCATATTTTAGTGTAAAGGAGGTTTCTCATGAAACTGATTGTACTTTCCGATACTCATCTTAAAACAGGAGAGATCCCGGGGCAGCTTCAAAGGCTTCTCGAAAACTATGACCTTATCGTCCATGCAGGGGATTTCAGCACTATGGAGGCATATAAAGCCTTTAATGCCAGCGGCAAGCTGAAAGCCGTTGCCGGAAATGATGACAGCGCAGAACTCAAGCAGCTCCTTCCCGAAAGATTGAAATTCGAGGTTGAAGGGGTAAAAATCGGGGTGGTTCATGAAGGAGGGCTCTCAGTAATAGATACAACCGCACAGGGCTATCTGGCAAAAGAAATGGAAGTGGATATCCTGATTTTCGGACACCTGCACCGTCCCCTGATTGAGAGAAAGGATGTAATGCTTATCTGCCCGGGTTCCCCTACAAAACCCAGGATGTCAAATCCAAGTGTAGTGGAACTCGTAATCGAAAGCGGAAATATAGAAGGAAGGGTGCTTACACTTGAAGGAGACAGCTGTGAGTACATCAAATTCCAGGATGCCCTGAAAAAGCAAAAAGAAGAGGGGAATCGTAGATAAAAGGGGCAAAAATATCTTTAGTCTGCCAGGATCCCTAAATATAGATTTAGAGCCTGTTTAATTGAAGAATATTTATTGCCAGAATTCGGGCACATGCCTCGCTAGGCGAGGTCTCCTGAACTGCCCATTCGGTAAACTTCTGGAAATTCACATAGTCTCCAGTTTGAACATTACACCTGTGCCCTGAAGGCTCAGATAGACCTTATCCCCGAACTCGAGAATCTTTTCAACACCAACGTTGCTGTTCCAGTTATACACAAAATCGTAACTTCCCTGCATAGGCTCAAAACCCAGGGACAACAGCCTCTGGTTGACCTCAGACGGGCGCACTCCTTCACTACTAAACCAGACCACAAGATAAGTTTTCACAGGATCATCCCTATACCATTAAAGCAGTTTTTGCATAGGCTCTAATTCAAGCTCGCAATACCAATTTTATATCTGCTTCGTTTATTTATCTAGATTTTGCCTTTACTTCTCTAATTTCATGAAAAGAAGAGAAATTTCTCAGCAAATTAAATTTGGAAAACTATCCGGAAAGAATTCTGAAAAAACAAGAAAAAATAAATAAAGTAAGAAAAATAAATAAAGTAAGAATTGGCAGCAAAATAAAACAAAAAAATGTTCCGGAAAAGTGATCCGGAAAAGTTACAGAATTTATGATCCTGTATTAAAATTGAAAATTCAGGATAAAAATCCCCTGAACTTCCGGTTTTTTAACTGCGATACTTTACTCGGCTGCAAAGCTTAAAGCTTATTACTGCTTTCAAGTACTTTGTTCGGGTATTTTATCAGGCATTATTCATGTATTATTCATGTATTATTTATTATTCAGGTATTTTCTTTAAGGGATTCCAGAGCTTTTTTGACCATTTCGCGGTAAATTTCAGTATCAACGGAATAGTGCTCTTTTGCAAGCCTGGAGTTAGGATCCTCCTGAATTTCAACTGCTTTTATCCTCTCAAGAGTCTGCTTTGCGGTGTCAAGTACCCAGAGGTTCCTTGTCAGTTCATCTACCTGCTGGATAGACTCCGGACGAATTGAGGTCAGGACATTTCCATC
Source organism: Methanosarcina hadiensis (assembly GCF_046529725.1). Classification (GTDB taxonomy): domain Archaea; phylum Halobacteriota; class Methanosarcinia; order Methanosarcinales; family Methanosarcinaceae; genus Methanosarcina; species Methanosarcina hadiensis. The sequence continues at coordinate 2,506,783 of NZ_CP136241.1, forward strand.
GTCTGTGGTATAAGTACTGGTTTTGCCAATCACCGCAACAAAAGCCGGCAGTTCGCATTCAGCAAGGAACTGGGCAGCTTCGGGCTGGTACTGCCCTGCATAGACAAGGAAAGAACCTGTTGGATCCGAAACCCTGCCCCTCCAGTACTCAGAGTCAGTGCCGATATCTTCTTTTTCAATAAGTGTGCCCACAATAAAAATGCGGTTCACTTTCGCCCCCGTGGGGGTAAGGAGGTACTGTGGAGCATACTGGTCGCTTTCATCCTTTGAGGTGAGGTTCGAATCTTTTAATTCCCGCGCAAAAACACGGCGAGCCGCTTCTCTAAAGAAAGCCATTTATTTCACCTCCGGTTGAGCAAGAGGTTCAGTAAGCATTTCATCAAGGAGTTCCCTATCAAGGGAAGTTCTTGGAGTAATCGAATCCACAAGGATATAGCGGTCAAGTTTGTGTCCTGAGACTGTATAATACCTGCCGACAAGCTCATGTTTCAGTTTGTCAAGTACGACTCCGGGATCAAGGGCATCTGCAGCCATTGCAATTGCACTGTCAAGAGAGATCCCCGAAAGCTCTTCGGTAAGTTCCCTGTTAATCAGGGCATCCTGAGTAGAAGTCCCTGAATCGAGAACTGCCTTTATCCTGAGATCATATTCTCCTTTGACCTTCCCGTGTTCTGCACATGCTCCTTTAACAAGAGCTCTTTTGCATTCGGGGCAGCGTTTTATAAGTCCGGACCCGGTCTGGATATCAACCATTGCTCCGAAATATGTAAACATGGAGGTTCTTACTTCAATGTCTTCATCAAGTGCTTCTATGGAACTTGACCTGTTTAGCTGGACCTGAGCCTTGCCGTTCCATTCGCTGACGACTACATTTTTCAGCATGTAGCTTTTGCCTTCTTCCATATCAGGAAGTTCGGAACTTGCCCAGTTAGTGAATTTTATCACTCCGGTCTCATCGCCTATAAGCCCAGCCTGTTCTATAGACTCGTGGGAATTCTCCCAGAGCTGGACAACTTTTCCTTTTACTGTTGCCCACTGGTTCCCGACAAGATCGGCAATTTTCCTGAGTTCGGCTTCCCTTGCAGCAGGAGTGAAATCACCGCCTCCAACTTCTACAGGCTCGGACAGCTTTTCTATGGAACTATTTTTATTAAACTGGACCTGGAATCTCTCATTATATTCCCCGACAACCACGCTCCGGAGAAGATAGCTCTCTCCCTGTTCAAGCGGAGGGAGTTCGGCATTTTTCCAGATAGTAAACTTTATGATCCCTGTCTCATCTCCAAGAAGCCCTACCTGGGATATGGATTCGTGTGTATTTTCCCAGATCTGGACAACCTTTGCTTTAAGGTTTGCCCACTGCCCATTCTCAGTAATATCAGCAATTTTAGTCAGCTGGGGTTCGGCCTGCCTGACATAAAACTCATTTTTAGGAATAGAATATTTTTTCAAAAAGTAGTTTGTTACGCTGCGCTGCGCTTCATTTGAAGGCACTTTAAACTTCTTAATCAGCTCGTCGAGTCTGCTTTCGATGTCCTCAACAGGCACATCGATGCCAAGTTTCATAAACCGGTCTCTAATAGATTCAGCTGTCTGTTTCATGTTTCGTTCTCCTCAAGCCTCATGGTTATCATATTTATTGTGAGGCATTCTAAAATACTGCAGCAGAGAATATAAAGGTAAGTGAAGCGGGGTGAAAGTATTCTCCAGGCAGGGAGCAGTTGACTTTCAGAACCTTATTTACGGTGAACCGCAAACCCGAAAAGTACTTTTTAGATTCAACCCGGCTGGAAGGGATGAATTTATACATTCAGGTAGCCCCGGTTCCCCATAAGAGACTTACTGCTTACTCTGTCTCTGCTTCGGAATTAGCCTCTACTTCTATTGTATACTTTTTTACAGATTGGTTATTTAACAGGTAGATAGTTGACTGAGATGATCAGTACAATTTTTAATCGGTAGAATACAATTCTTAGTCCATAAACACTTTTTTATGATTCTACAGATACGTTAAGATTGTCAGCACTACCCACCGATCTTTCCACAAGGCGCTTTTAAATAGGAAATGTTTCAAGGGTATTGAATATCTCTCGAAATTCCAATAACTTTATAATATTTTTTTCCAAGAACTTTAGAATAGATTGTTTCTTAATATTGATATATTTTGGGATGTAAGGTGTCTTCAGAAGCTGGAAAAATATAAAAAACATTTATATGATACCTGTTATCCGAACTTACAGGGAAATCTATTCCATTATTTCAAGAGGAATCCGTTCCAATACTTCAAGAGGAATCAATTTCACTTTTTTACAATTTATCAAAAATTAGAGAACTGCAGTTACGGAAAAGCCGCAAAATGGGACGGATGTATGGGCTTTCAGGACGTGTGTTACAGAATCTATTATTTTTGCATATAAAACGGTTATGTGATAAAAACAAAAAACCAGGACTTATTTTACATTTTTGTACAGAAAACTTCACTTTGTATATATATTTTTTCCTTTTTGTAAGCCCGGGATTCATTAGTATATTATAGAAAGTGTTTTTAAACACTCTTTATTTATAAGCATTAATGTATATATTTATCCAACATGTTTTGAAGGGAATGTATAAATTCTAAAAAATGTTTTTTAACTCTATGAAAGCTATTATCCTCGCAGCAGGGGAAGGACTGCGATGCAGGCCTCTTACTCTCACTCGTTCCAAAGTCATGCTTCCTGTCGCCAACAGGCCTATCCTAGAACACGTCATATCTTCGCTTGAGAAAAACGGGATCAAAGAGATCATACTGGTTGTCGGGTATGAAAAAGAGCGTATAATGAACTATTTTGAAGACGGGCTTAACTTTAGGGTGAATATATCGTACGTAGAGCAAAAAGCCCAGCTCGGAACAGCACATGCAATCGAACAGGCAAAAAAACTGATAAGCCCTGAAGATTCCGAGTTCATTGTTTTGAACGGGGACAACCTTGTAGAACCAAAAACCATAGCTGATCTCCTTAACAACTATGAAGGCGATGCATGCCTCTTAACCGTAAGAATGGAGGATACGGCAGGTTATGGAGTAGTATTGAAAGAAAAAAAGAGAGTCACCCAGATTCTGGAAAAAAGGCCCGGAGGTTTAAGCCGTCTTGTAAACACCGGAATATATATTTTTACACCACAGATCTTTGAAACCATCGAAAAAACCCCTATATCGGAAAACGGCGAATATGCAATAACCGACACTCTCCAGCTTATGATTGATGAGGGAAAGATGGTTACTTCGGTCCACACGGAATCCAAGTGGCTGGATGCGGTTCATGCATGGGATCTTCTGAAAGCGAATGCAATTGTATTAAACTCCTCCAAAAACCTGGAACAGGCAGGCGAACTTGAGGAAGGAGTAATAATCCGCGGAAAGGTTGCAATCGGGAAAAACACAAAAATCCGTTCAGGGACTTATATCGTAGGACCTGTAGTAATCGGGGAAAACTGTGATATAGGACCTAATGTAGTAATTTTGCCCTCCACTACGATAGGAGATAACGTGTCCGTAAGATCCTTTACCGAAATACAGAACAGCATCATAATGAATGACTGCAGGATTTCTTCCCACGGACAGATTTCGAACTCTATAATCGGAAGCAATAATACCCTTGGTCCTGGTTTTACTTCAGAGGAAAAGGAAAACCTTGAGATAATCCTTAACAGCAAGATCCACAGAGCTCCAAAGCTAGGCACTATAATCGGTGACGACAACCGCATAGGGAGCAGAGTGCTCGTAAAAGCCGGAGTAATGATTGCTGTCAACTGTCAGGTGGAATCTGGAAACACCATTTACAGAGACCTGTCCCGTGATTCGGTGGTTCTCTAAGCTCTTAAGAGGAGATAAAAATGTGTGGAATTGTTGGATATGCAGGGCGAAATGCTGCTGCGCCGGTAATAATAGAATCTCTTAAAAAACTCGAATACAGGGGATACGACTCGGCAGGGATCACTGTCCTTGGCAACGGGATTGAAACGCATAAGGCAGTGGGGAAAATCATAAATCTCGAGTCCGAAGTTCCGAAGAACCTCGGAGGGACTATCGGGGTAGGACACACCCGCTGGGCAACTCACGGCCGCCCAAGCACTGTAAATGCTCACCCCCATAACTCAGCAGGCAACCCCGAAAAGATCTCGCTGGTGCATAACGGAATTATCGAAAATTACATGGCACTAAAAGAGAGGCTTACTGAAGAAGGCTACGTATTCAAGTCCGAAACCGACACCGAGGTAGTTGCACATCTTCTGCATAAACACATCTACGGAAGCCCGAACGGAAAAGAAGCCAGGTATGGACTTATTGAAGGGCTTAGAGAGGCTTTAAAAGAAATTGAGGGGTCATATGCTCTTGCAATAGTTTCTGCGGATGAGCAGGGAAAACTTGTGCTTGCCCGCAAGGACAGCCCTCTGGTCATAGGACTGGGAAAAGGGGAAAACTTTGCCGCATCTGATGTAACTGCTTTTCTGAATTACACAAGGGATGTAATTTTTGTAGATGACTTTGAGACAGCAGTCCTTACCCCTGACAGTGTAGAGGTATTTGACAGAGAAGGAAACCCCAAAGAAAAGAAGATAGAAAAAATAGAATGGGATTTTGAGGCTGCAGAAAAAGCAGGTTATGAACATTTCATGCTGAAAGAAATTCACGAACAGGTCAGCGCAATTCATAATACCCTGGCAGGAAAAGTTTCGGAGCTGGAAGGGGCAATATACTTAAAAGAGCTTAGCCTCAGCGAAGAGGAAATAAAGAAGCTTTCGAGAGTTCAGATTCTGGCCTGCGGAACTTCCTGGCATGCGGGTCTGCTCGGGAAATACCTGTTTGAACAGCTGGCTGGAATCCATTGCGATATTGACATATGCTCCGAATACAGGTACAGAAACCCTGTTATGCATGAAGGAACACTCGCCATTGCAATTACGCAATCAGGAGAGACCGCAGATACACTTGCAGCAGTGCGCGAGATTATGTCTTACAACTGTCCCACCCTTGCAATCACGAATGTTGTCGGAAGCACGATAACAAGGGAGGCAAACAGTGTGCTGTATACGCGTGCAGGCCCTGAGATAGGAGTCGCTGCAACAAAGACCTTCAGTACCCAGCTCATATGCCTTTATCTTCTCGCTGTGAAGTTCGCACTTGTCAGAGGCAAGCTAAGTCCTGATTATGTTAAAAGTTTCATTACGGAGCTCAGAAAAGTCCCTGGAGAGGTTCAGCAAATACTCAACCAGAAGGAACTGGTAAAAGAGTGTGCCGAAGGCTTTGCCCATGCAAACAGTTATTTCTTCCTTGGCAGGCACCTGAGTTACCCGATAGCACTTGAAGGAGCCCTGAAACTCAAAGAGATTTCATACGTGCATGCAGAAGGCTTTGCTGCAGGAGAATTGAAACATGGTCCTATTGCCCTGCTTGACGAAGGGACCCCTGTTGTTGCAATTGCCACAAAAGGGCAGACTTATGAAAAGATGCTCAGCAACATAAAAGAAGTGAAAGCAAGGGACGCTTTCGTGATAGCAGTTGCCAATATCAATGATACTGAGATAGCAAAATATGCGGATGTTGTCCTTAGAGTCCCTCAGAGCGATGAACTTCTGTCTCCGCTTTTAAGTGTAGTTGTGCTTCAATTGCTTGCTTACTACACTGCTCTTGCAAGGGACTGCGCTATTGATAAACCGCGCAACCTCGCAAAGAGTGTTACTGTAGAGTAAAAATGTTAGTGTAGAGTAATAGTAAAGGTTTCAATCTAAGGTTTGGAATCTAAATGAATTAACATAAGAAAACAAGCTTTCAGAATAGAATTGGACTTCATGAGACATGGAGTGGGATTATGAAACTCTTCGGATCTTCAGGAATTAGAGGTATAGTCAACAGGGAAGTTACGCCCGAACTTGCACTGCATGTAGGGCTTGTGCTCGGAAGCCGGAAAAAGACTGCGGTTATCGGGAGGGACCCCAGGGTTTCGGCACCCATGATAGAGCACGCCCTTGTTGCGGGACTGACTGCAGCAGGCTGTGATGTCACCAAGGTGGGGATGGTAACCACTCCGACCCTGGCATATGCAGCAAGAAAATACGAATGTGGAGTAATGGTTACAGCTTCGCACAATCCTTCGGAGTATGTGGGAATAAAGCTGTGGAACCCGGATGGAATGGCTTTTGACTCAGCCCAGCAGGAAGAGATTGAGGAAGCTATCGAAAAAAAAGACTTTTCTATGGTTCCCTGGAACTTAATAGGGAAGATTTCGGAAGATGAAAGTGCAATCAGGGACCACATGCATATGATTGAAGACCTTGTAGGAGATTCAAAGCTGCGTGTGGTTCTTGACTGCGGGTGCGGGGCAGGAAGCACAATCTCTCCTTATCTCCTGCAGGAACTTGGCTGTCAGATAATAACCCTGAATTCCCAGCCTGACGGACATTTCCCGGCAAGAAACCCTGAGCCCAATGACCAGAACCTTTCACTGCTTAAAAAGGCAGTCGTGGAATTCGGAGCCGACCTGGGAATAGCCCATGACGGGGACGCAGACAGGATGATGGCAGTTGATGAAAAGGGCAATTTTGTATCCGGGGACGAACTTCTTGCAATATTCGGGCGTTTTGAGTGTGAGGATGAAAAAGGGTCCGTTGTCGTGCCTGTGGATACCTCCATGATGGTGGACGATTACCTTGAAGGCTCCGAGATCATAAGGACAAGAGTAGGGGACGTTTATGTTGCAGAGGGCATAAAGCAGTGCGGGGCGATCTATGGAGGAGAACCTTCCGGAAGCTGGATTTTCCCGAAGATCTCTTACTGCCCTGACGGCATCTATGCGGCTGCAAAACTTGTTGAGATTGTCGGAGAAAAAAAGCTAAGCGAACTCAGAGCAGAACTTCCTGTATATGATACAAAGAGAGGTGCTCTGGCCTGTCCGAACGAAAAGAAAGCCGAGTTTATGAAAAAGGTAAAAGCAAAGCTGGAACCTCTTGGAAAAGTCCTTGATATTGACGGCATCCGTGTGGAACTTGAAGACGGCTGGGTACTTGTCCGCCCATCAGGCACGGAAGCGAAGGTAAGGATCACTGCAGAAGCCCGCGAAAATGTGGATAAAATTTATGATATGGCAGAAAAAATAGTGAAGGAGGCGCTTAAATGAAAGCTGTTGTCCTTGTGGCAGGCAAAGGCACAAGGATGGAGCCGCTGACTTCAGACTGCCCGAAGGTAATGCTTCAGGTAGCAAACAAACCTGTACTCGAACACATCCTGGACTCAGCCATTGAATCAGGTATTGAAGGCTTCGTCTTCATCACCGGATACCTTGAAGAGCAGATAAAAGCTCATTTCGGGGACGGAAGCAAATGGGGAGTGAGCATTGAGTATGTTCAGCAGAAAGAACAGCTGGGAACCGCAAATGCTATCGGTTATGCAAAAGGGCACGTTGAGGGAGCTTTCCTTGTACTTAATGGAGACATGCTTATCGGGAAGAAGGACTTAAAAGCTCTCCTTTCCAGAAAAGAAGAAGCTGTTATCTGTGTAAAAGAGGTAGAAAATCCCTCTGACTTCGGAGTTCTTGAAACCAGTGATAATAAAGTAATCAGGATAATCGAAAAGCCAAAAAACCCCCCAACAAACCTTGCAAACGCAGGGATTTATCTTTTTAGAGAGTCCATTTTTGGCTTTATTGACAGGACCCAGCCTTCTGTAAGAAAGGAGCTTGAGATAACAGATTCCATCCAGATGCTGATAGACAATGGAGCAGCTGTTGGGTACAGTCCTCTGGAAGACAGCTGGATTGACATTGGGTATCCCTGGGACCTTTTGAAAGCAAACGAGTACCTGTTAAAAACCCTGAAAGGCAGCTGCCAGGGCACTGTCGAGCCAAACGTTACTATCAAAGGAGAAGTCATGATAGGAAAGGGGTCTCTTATTAGGAGTGGGGCTTACATCGAAGGGCCTGCAATAATAGGAGAAAACTGCGATATAGGACCTAACTGTTACATCCGCCCGTCAACAGCATTAGGCAACAGGGTAAGAATAGGAAATGCAGTGGAAGTTAAAAATACTATAGTCATGGAAGGCACTCATGTAGGGCATCTCAGTTATGTAGGGGACAGTGTAATAGGGCGCCGCTGCAATTTCGGAGCAGGCACGAAAGTTGCAAACCTCCGCCACGACGGGAAGAATATAAAAGTAATGTTGAAAGGCAGGATTATCGACTCAGGCAGAAGAAAACTTGGTGTGATTATGGGAGATGATGTGCATACCGGCATTAATACCAGTATAAACATAGGTGTGGTAATGGTAAAAGGAAGGTCCACACTCCCCGGAGAAGTGGTAAAGCACTGAGAATTCTGACCAGATTACGAAAGAGGAATCAAAACGGAATATGAAAAAGGAACCAAGACGGAATATGGAAAAGGAATCAAAGCCCTCCTTTTCCTTATAGAATAAGGAGGGGAAAAATCCTTTTTGTCAATTCTCAGGATTAATTTTGTTAATTTAACTGATTTTATTTGAGTTTTATTTTATTAATTTACTTGTTCTTTATTTGAATTTTTTGTCAATTTAATTGTTTTATATTTGAGTTTATCAGCCTGTTATATGGAAATTTAAACGCTCCAGAGGCTTATGAATACAGCTGCATTATAAGTTTAAATACTGTTTCACGGAAGAAACCCTTTATATCCACAGTAAGAGAACCATCATTAATTTTTTCTACGGATTCCCTCAAAGAATCATCCGCTTCAAGTATCTCTCTTATTGTCGTTTCGTCAGATTCGACAGTTATGGAAGGACCGAACTTTGAATTAGGGTCATTAGGAGTATCATACTTGTAGAATTCACTTACTTCTCCACCTGCCATACGCAGTGTTACGTACAGCATCTTACCGTCATTAAGCTCGATTTTTCCGGCAATTTCTTCACTTCCGACCAGTCTTTTGACGAGTAAGGGAACGTTATCAATGTTGTCATTATAAATCTTCATCTGTGCACTTAATTCGGTATAAAGATCATTCCCAGGACTGGAATTAGCGGAAGTTGTAAAGGTACTGGCTGGTGTAATATCACCTGCACTGGAAGCTACACCTGTGATTTGAGAAAGCAAAAACAAAGTTAAGAATAAACTCAGAATTCTATTTTTACTGCAAGAAACCATAATTGAAAATAAGAAGCAGGAATATAAAAAAGTTCTTAATAGATGTAAAATTCCAAAAAAATAGGAAGATTAGAATGAAAATATTTGTAAAATAGAAATCATGTTTTAACTATTTTTGAAGTGGTTTGTAATAGTTAACTCCTGGCTTATGCATAAGAAGGCCAGCAAGCCCAATACTTATTTTCCAGAGAATAAGTTCCGTTAAGAGATAAACTATTCCCGTATTCGGAACCTTCGGCATATACAGTGACTGATTTCAGAGATAAACAGGAAAAGTAAGCACAGTCAGAGAGCAAAATCAGAACCTTACCAGACATATAAAAGACAGAATTATACATCTGCATTCAGCGGATAAAAAATAATTATTGAACCGGCAGTGAAAAAATAAAATAGAACAAAAAATAAAAATATGCCGGGATAATTTCATCCAGCGGCATGATCAGAGTTTAAGAGAGGGTCTGAATATCTCAGAACAGTACTTGTCGAAGATCTGGTCTTCAATCTGTTCACAGATTTTCTTATAGCTTTTCGACTTTGGGTCGTGCTTGCTCATAGTCTTTTTGACTTCAGCGTTCATTTTGTCAAGAGTTTTCTGGTCAAAACCTTCCGTGTTCTCCATAGTAAACATACAAATCATACTCTGGAACTAAATTAGATGCTTAAGCTTTTTTTAAGTTGTTCAAATTTCTACGTAGTAGAATACAATACAAATATGTTAATTGGTTGTATACCGGTAATCAATTACCAGCTTTAGTATTTGGAAAATATTTTTAATTTGATAATTAAAATATTTATATTATTGCTCTAATATATATTAGAGCTCTAATATATTAGCTTTCCCTTTGATCAATTTCATCAGTAGATTAAATGAATAGATCAGGGGAATATACAAAGAACTCGTTATGGAAACCTTATTACTCAAATAGGACTCGTCAAGGCCTGCATATCGTTTGTTCAATTAGATTTAAGACAATAAGGTCTTTCTTCGTACTCCTATAAATATTTTACATTAATTGACATTAATTGGGTATGCTTCAGAATGTACATCTGTAAATTATTATTTCAATATATAACAGTTACCTGTAAATCTATACTAATTTGCAGATAATCCGCAGGAAAGTATATCCAGAAAAACCGGTTTTCACAAAAAGATTTCTTTTTTAGGGAGTTCGGAGAAGTCTTTCGCAATCGAATCTATGGGTTGGGTCATGGGTTAATTATATTAGCCCCTCAGATTACTATAGGTATAGAAAAGTATTCGAGTTGATAACAAAGTGCGACCAGTCTCACAAAGAGTGAACGCGAAAAAGACTCATGAGAACAATACCGAATTTGGGAAGTCCACATCAGAACTTCTTATCCTGAAGCCTGAAGGTTACCCCCTCAGCGGCATGATGGAGGAATATCCGGTTATTGAAAACAGGGATGTCTTTGAGTTTTATGCACGGGAACAGTGGAGCGGATATGTCGCCCGCAAAGGGGAGTACCTCTTTGACAGGAGGATGTTCCCTGACTTTGCATACCGAATTATAGATGTCGAACCTGCAGAATCCATTATAGGCAGCTCAACATCAATTATCGTAACGGAAGAGGAAACAGGGATTTCTGCCTCTTCGGAAATAAAAAGTGATGTCTCATTCGAAGACGTCATAGGGCAGGAACTTGCAAAACAGAAGTGCAGGCTGATCGAACGCTTCCTGGAAGAGCCTGAACGCTTCGGAAAATGGGCGCCAAGAAACATCCTGTTCTTCGGGCCCTCAGGCACAGGAAAAACCATGCTTGCAAAAGCCCTTGCAAACAAGACCGATGTACCTATTATTCCTGTCAAGGCCACTCAGCTAATAGGGGAATATGTAGGGGACGGAGCCCGCCAGATACACCAGCTCTATGACCGCGCAGAAGAAACTGCTCCCTGCATAATCTTCATCGACGAACTTGATGCCATAGCCCTCGACAGAAGGTTCCAGGAGCTAAGAGGAGACGTTAGCGAAATCGTAAATGCCCTACTGACAGAAATGGACGGGATTGTTGAGCGCGACGGAGTATGCACCATCTGTTCAACAAACCGGATCAATTCCCTGGACTCTGCAGTAAGGAGCAGGTTCGAAGAAGAGATCGAGTTTATCCTGCCAGGTGAAGAGGAAATAATTCATATCCTGGAGTCGAATGTGAAAACTTTCCCCCTGAATGTAGAGGAATGTGATTTTCAGGCGCTTGCAAAGAAGGCTAAAGGACTCTCGGGCAGGGATATTGTTGAAAAGATCCTTAAAACTGCCCTTCATCAGGCAATCATTGAAGACAGGGAAACCGTTACAGGTAAAGACTTTGAAAAAGCCCTTGCGAGACTGGGCAGGAAAGATTTTACTCCGGACCCGACTCACCTGTACGTATAACTGGAAATTTAAGAAAAAACTAAGAATTAAGAGAAAAACTAAGAATTAAGAGAGAACTAAGAATTAAGAGAGAACTAAGAATTAAGAGAAAAACTAAGAATTAAGAGAAAAACTAAGAATTAAGAGAGAACTAAGAATTAAGAGAAAAACTAAGAATTAAGAGAAAAACTAAGAATTAAGGTAACTATTCAGCCTCTCCAAACGAGTCAAACGATATTAATTTTGACGAAACAAAGGAGTCAGAGAATTAACCAATGAGAATTGAAAAAACGAAATCAGTCAGCGACAATCAGAAAAAATCAATCCATTTAAATATATCAATTGAACTTGAATGAAGATGGCAATTGATGTCGTTTTACATAGGCTGAATAGTTACGAATTAAGAGAATTAAAACAATCAAAAAGAAAGTGCCTCTTAACTTCTCTCTTAAAATGTCCCTTTTCTCTTAAATGTTCCATTTCTATTGAACATTCGAGGCACTCTTCCTGTTAATTATCTTGTTGTAAAGGTTCTAAGAAAATTAAGTAAACTTTCCTGTTGAAGCCTCTGGGATAGCTTTATGTACAGAAATCGTTATTTTCTATCAGAAACCGTATTTGAGTAAAGTCTCAGCCATACCCGAAACAAAATTTAAAAGGGATTCCCATGAATGAAATACGTGAAGTAGATCGATTTAAGTGCAGGATATTAAGCGTGGTCAAGAACCTTGCCTGGAAAGGTGTGACAGTAGAAGAAATAAGTACAAAAGGGAGAGTATATTTCAGCAGGGTTAACGGGGAAACCGAAATTAATCCCGGAGATATATTCTATCTTGGAGTCAAACCGGTTTACGAAGTCGAAGGCAAGACAATGACGGTTACGCTCTATGACGCCGAGGACAAAAAACTCGACTGGACGCTTGTCTGAACAGCCGGATACGAAAACTGCGAAATATTGAAACCCACTCCGGATGAAGTCTTGTCTGCAGGCTCAGAATAAAAGGAGAGATTTAATTTATTTTTAATTTACTTAATTTATTTTTTAAACCCGCTTTAAAAAGTTATTTATAAATTTTCAAACTCTGCTTTAAAAAAGTAATTTGTAAAAACTATTTGAAAATCTCTCAGTAGGAAGTCTCAATCAGGCCGATAAGGCACCTCAAGTTCCATCAGATCTTCGGCTACGATAACGTTTTCAAATACTTTTTTCGAGTCTTTTAAAATGGGTTCCACATCATCAGTGTAACGTGAACTGACGTGAGTAAGGACCAGTTTCCTGACTCCGGCTTCTTTTGCAAGAGCTGCAACCTCTCCTGCTGTAGAATGCATGGACTCACCAGCCCAGTCTGCCATCTCATCTGCAAAGCTCCCGTCATGAATCAGGATGTCTGCATCCCTGCTGGCTTCAAGCACCTCTTCGCAGGGCCTGGTATCTCCGGTGTATATAACTTTCCTGCCAGGTCTTGGAGCTCCAACAACTTCTTCGGGCATTATGATCTTTCCGTCCACTTCTACGGGACTGCCTTTCTGCAGTTTCGCAAAAAGGGGGCCGGGAGGTACTCCAAGCCCTACTGCCCTTGCCCTGTTAAAACGCCCCGGGCGGGGGTTTTCAATAAGGGCATAACCAAGGCTTGGGATACTGTGCTCGGTTCTCAGGGCCCGGACCACATAATCTTTCCCTTCCACAATGTCTCCTGGGCTCAGCTCCACACCCCGGACTTCATATTTAAGATTACAATAGCCAAGGATTTTAAAAAACTCGGTAAACTCTTTTGTGCCTTCAGGCCCGTAGATTGTCAATGGCTCTTTCCTGCCCAGGAAGGACATGGTTTGAATAAGGCCAGGTATCCCAAGAAAATGGTCAGCATGAAAATGGCTGATGAAAATAGAAGACAGGCTCATCATTCCTGTCTTTGCCCGCATCATCTGCTGCTGGGTGCCTTCTCCGCAATCAAAAAGAAGAAGTTCCCCTTTAAAGTTTATAATCACAGCAGACGGGTTTCTGTTGCGGGTAGGGAGAGAGCCTCCGGTGCCAAGGAAAATAATACGAAGCATGATGAACTCACTGTTTTAAACTCATGATTTATAATGAATACTGATACGAATACTAATTATGAGACCACTCATTGTGATGGACTGGCTGATTATAAAGGATTCACTAATTACATCAGAGGTATTTATTGATTCCTACTCGCCCTGCTGCTCCATTTAAAAACTGACAGCAAACGAGTATGTTCAGACGAGTGTGTTAGAAAACTTAAGCATAAAAGTATAAGATTATATATATAGAATTTGCGCAATAAAACTATAGAAAGATGGGATATTATTTATTATAAAAGCTCTTTAAACCCTACAGATTTACGTTTCTGTCAAACCTCTCTTCCTGGAAGATGGCTTTCCCGGAATAAAATACTCTGTAATGGAACCTCTCTATTCAGGCACGAGCCATCTGTCCGGATATGAATGAAGAGGACAGCTTATCACAATTATAAATGAAAAAAGGAACCGTTGTCATATGTCAGGAAATTATGGAAAAGTATATCTTGTGGGTTCTGGTCCAGGCGACCCTGAGCTCCTGACCCTTAAAGCCCGCCGGCTGATTGACAGTGCTGAAGTCGTAATCTATGACCAGCTTCCGGGAAAAGCAATTCTGAGCTCAATGCCTGAGTCTGCAGAGAAGATTGATGTGGGGAAATATGCGGGCAGCCACACCATGACCCAGTCCGAGATCAACGAAGTGCTTGTGCAGAAGGCAAAAGAAGGCAAAATAGTAGTCCGCCTGAAAGGAGGAGACCCGTATGTATTCGGAAGGGGAGGAGAAGAAGCTGAGGTGCTTGTAGCAGAAGGCATAGAATTCGAAGTCGTGCCCGGAATTACTTCTGCAATTGCAGTGCCTGCATATGCCGGAATTCCCGTAACCCACAGGGAAAGCACTTCAATGGTTACTTTCATAACCGGGCACGAAGACCCTACAAAAGAAGAGAGCGGGCTTGACTGGAAAACACTGGCAAAATTCAACGGAACCATTGTGATCTTTATGGGCGTAAAGATGCTCAGACGGAACACCGAAGAGCTCATAAAACACGGCAAGGACCCCAAAACCCCTGTTGCAGTCATAGAAAGGGGGACCCGCCCTGACCAGAGGGTAACCGTAGGAACCCTTGAAAATATCGCGGACCTGGCAGAAGAGAGAAAAGTGAAAGCACCTGCCATCACTGTTGTTGGAGATGTCGTTAACCTGCACGCCATCCTCGGAGAACAGATTATCGGAACGGAGTTTTAATCCGCGAATTAACGGAGTAGGGAACATGTCAGAAGAAAAAATTCCCGTGCTTGCAATAATGAGACCTGAGAGTTACCGCGAGAAATCCGAGGCAATTGCCAGAGAGTTCGGCTTTGAGCCATTATATGCTCCAATGATAAAGCTTGAGGGCATAAAAGATGACGGATTCGAGCCCTTTATGCAGAGAGTTATTGACGGAATCTCGGATTACGTTGTTTTCACAAGCGCAAACGGGATAACTTTTACGCTGGACAAACTCTCGGATGCAGAAAAAGAGAACTTCATCGAAGCCCTGAAAAAAGCCAGATTAATAGCAATCGGCCCTAACACGGAAAAAGAGCTTGTAAAAATAGGAATTGAAAATTCCTTCCTGCCTGCGGACTACAGCTCCGAGGGAATTGTAGAAGCTCTCTGCCCGGAAGTAAAAGGAAAAATTGTCGACCTTGCCAGAAGTGCTTATGGGGCAAAAGTCCTGATAGAGGGCCTTGAAAATTGCGGGGCAACAGTTTACGAGACCCATGTGTACACCCTCAGCATCCCTGAAGGTGCAGCCCAGAAAGAGCTCATAGAACGCACCCTTGCAGGAGATGTTGATGCTTTTGCCTTTACAAGCTCCATGATGGTCAGGGGTTTTATGAGGCATGCGGAGAGACTGGGAGCGGGAGAAAACGTAAAAGAAGCTCTAAGCAAGGCTGTTGTGGGTGCAATCGGAACTCCTACAGGAAATACCCTGAAAAAATACGGAGTCGATGCAGATGTAATTCCTGGTGAGTTCACATTTGAAGCACTGATAAAGGCTATGAAGAAAGAGCTCTGATAAGCCGGCTCCGAAGCCAGTTAAAAAGTACTTGCCAGTTAAGAAACAATATTAAAAGAAACAATATTAAAAGAAACAATATTAAAAGAAACAATATTAATATTCTAAAGAACAACCCTGTTCTGAAAACAATCTCACTTCTAAGGATCAATATGATAGGCATTTCAAAACTTTACTGCGGAACTGTTGAGCCTTCTGACGCCCTTCGCTATGGAAGGGACTCAAAGAGGCTTCCCTCTCACCTGCTGCAGTTTTCAAAAGATAAAAAGCCGGTTGTGGTCTGGAACATGACCCGCCGCTGCAACCTGAAGTGTGTCCACTGCTATGCTCAGGCAAAGGACATTGAGTTTAAAGATGAGCTTTCGACTGAAGAGGGGAAAGCTCTTATCGATGACCTTGCAGCCTTTGGCTCTCCGGTTATGCTCTTTTCGGGAGGCGAGCCCACAATGCGGAAAGACCTCCCCGAACTTGCAGCATATGCCCGTGAAAAAGGAATGAGGGCGGTAATCTCAACAAACGGGACCCTCATTGATAAAGAGCTGGCAAAAAAGCTGAAAGAGGTAGGACTTTCTTACGTAGGGATCTCCCTTGACGGCATAAGAGAGACAAACGACAGATTCAGGGGCATGCCCGGAGCTTTTGATGCAGCTCTAAGGGGCCTGCACAACTGCCAGGAAGAAGGCATAAAAGTAGGGCTCCGTTTCACAATTAACAAGCAAAATGTCAGGGATATCCCTGCAATCTTTGACCTGCTCGAGAAAGAAAATATCCCGAGGATCTGCTTCTATCACCTTGTCTACGCAGGCAGGGGTTCAAAAATGGTGGACGAAGACCTCTCCCTTGAAGAGTCCAGGCAGGCTGTGGACCTGATTATGCAAAGGACAAAGGAACTTCACGAAAAAGGCTTCCCTGCAGAAGTCCTTACCGTGGACAACCACTGCGACGGACCCTACATCTACCTGAAAATGCTGAAAGAAAACCCTGAAAGGGCTGCCGAGATTTTCGAGCTTCTTTCTATGAACCAGGGCAATTCTTCAGGAATAGGAATCGGATGCGTGTCCTGGGACGGCTCTGTTCACGCCGACCAGTTCTGGAGGCACTACTCTTTCGGAAACGTGCGGGAGAGACCTTTCAGCGAGATCTGGACCGACCTGAGTGACGAGCTTATGGCAGGGCTCAAGTACAGAAAGCCCCTTATCCAGGCTAACGGAGACCGCTGTGCAAAGTGCAAATGGTTTGATGTCTGCAACGGAAACTTCAGAGTACGAGCCGAAGCCGTATACGGAAACGTCTGGACAGATGACCCTGCATGCTATCTCACAAAAGAAGAAATCGGATACGATGAAGCCTGAAAACAATTCAGGCTTATTTTTTTAGTTTTTTCTTATTCTTTTACTCTTCTCGGGTTTTCTGTGGTTTTTCTTTATCTTTAACCTTCGGCTTTCCTGTACCAAACTGAATATCGTCAAGAAACACTTCGTTTGGCCTGAGAAAACTTTTTTCTATCCTCCGAACCGCCTTTAAATCCAAACATAAACATAGACCCCCTCACCAGCTTTTCTGACGCCCTTTCATAGAAAGAAATGCTCAATATAGCTAATGACGCTTCATGAGTCAAAATAAATATCATCCACCCCAGAAATGGCTTTAGAATTCACATGAAATCGAAAAATTCCGCCAGCTTGTCTGGCGGCTCTGCACAAAAAGCAGAAAGAAGTAGAAAGAATAAATTTGAAAATTAACAAAACAATAAAACAAAATTATGATGGTATTTTCGAAGTTTAATTGAATAAGGTTTCATTAGCCCCTTTAGTCTTATTTTTTGTTTGTTTTTCTGGACTTTTGTTAGTCTTTATTGATTCATTTATCTTCTGTACTCTCTGGTGATTAATTTTAACTTTTGTTTTTCTATTTTATTGCGTTCTGGACTTTCCGCTTTCCTCCGTCGAGCGTGACAGGAAAGGTTCGATAAAGCGAATGACGTTGCATGGGGTAAAGATACTTCCAGTTTTTTCGTATTTTAGTCCCTATGAAAGATCTCAGAATCTTAACTTCTAACAGTATTTTTGAGAAGCTTCTAACAGTGCTCCTGAATTCAAATAAAATCTTAGCTTATAAATTAGAATTCGGCGATATTGTGAATTTCTTTTAAAAATAATCATTTATTCATGCCCAATACATATTTTGGCGTGGAAATATGAGAAAAGAGCTGAGAGAGGCAGGGCAGATATATGAAATTAATTAGTCTACTTCCGGTTTTTTCAATTGCTTTCACAGTACTTTTTATAGCCTTTTCAGGCTGCGTATCTGACAGAGGAGAACCGGGAGTTTATGACAACGAGACAGAAAATATCTCTTATCAGGGCGAACAGTTAACTCCGATTACACAGCAGCGCAATAATGCGATCAGAGGAACACAATATATTGACAGGGAAGATTACAGGCTTCAGGTTGACGGGCTCATGGAAAACCCCCGAAACTTTACTTATGAAGAAATAACCGGGTTGCCTCAAACCTCTAAGGTTGTTGATCTTAACTGTGTTGAAGGCTGGAGTTTTACTGCAAAATGGACAGGAGTAAAGGTAGCTGAGATCTTTGAGGAAACAGGCGCCATGGAGAATGCGACTACTGTTATTTTTTACAGCGCTGACGGATATTCGACTTCCCTTGAGAAGGAATATCTGCTGGAGAATGACATTATACTCGCATATAAACTGAACGATGTGACCCTGCCTCCGGAAAGAGGGTTTCCCCTGCAGCTCGTGGCTGAAGATAAGTATGGGTACAAATGGGCTAAATGGATAGTAAGGATCGAACTCAGCGACTCGCCTTACAGAGGTTACTGGGAAGAACGCGGATATAATAACACAGCTGATGTCGGAGGACCTGCCTTTGAGAGATAAAGATTAAAGTTCGAGTAAAAACACCAATAATAATATAAGATACACAGGTTATAGTATACTGCTGACAGTATTGAAAATTCAAAACAAGAAAATCAATCCTGTCCGGAAAATCAAATCCTGTAGCTGGTTGTATTTGATTATTGCAGGATTTTATTATATTGTTTTTAATTACAGGAAATTACAGGATATTTTATTAGTCATATGGTTCATAAAAACCGTGTTTCATAAGAGCTATATTTTATCGGCGGTATTACATTGTGATGCTGTTTAAATAAGGAAAACTGAGAGGCAAAGAATTGTCGAGGTTGTTCTGGAAAAATGGGGGAATCTGAAATGGCAAATCGCCATGTTAATATTTTAAGCCCTGGAGACCCGTTCAGGGACTGGCTTGTGGAAGAGGTCGTCAGAAACCGGATTCACGACAAACAGTGCTGTGTGAATGTTTTCAAATATAATTCCTCTCACACCGTTTGCAGATATCAGTTCAAAGGGGAGCATTTCAGTGTAATGGCAAAATTTTTTGCAGAGCCCACAGGCAAGCTGAAAGCTTACAATCCCTATAAAGGCATGATGAACGAGTACCGTAACCTGAAAAAGGCAGCTTCGGTAATAGATGTTGCAAAGCCCCTTGCAGTAAGGAAAGACTTCAACTGCGTCCTTGTAACAGAACACATACCCGGAAAATCCCTAGGCTGGTACCTGAAGCACGAAGATAACCTGTACGAAAGGCTCGCTGCGGTGGCACACATGCTCAGGAAGCTGCATGACAATACGGAGTCCTCTTACAACAAAGAAAATGAATTCAGAAACTTCCACGATGTTCTGGACCATCTTAAACTTGACTATGGAACAAGAGAAACTTTCAATAAACTACTTGGAGAATGGTGGTACAGCTCCTGGCTGGACCGCGAGCATGGATGTATGGTTCACAGGGACGTAACTCCCTCAAATTATATTTTCTGCAAAGGCAAGCCCTATGCCCTTGATTTTGAGAGTTCCTGGTTCGAGGCACATCCTGTAAGAGATCTTGGAATCCTTACTGCAGAACTTAAGAACGAATTTGAAATACGCAAAGGGGGAGGCTGGAAAGCTGAGCCCTATATAGGAAATTTCCTCTGGGAATACAGCCGTGGGGAAAAGGATTTTCACCGCATTACCAGGGTTTTGCCATTTTTCATGAGTATAGGGCTGCTTCGCTCTGCAAGGCTTCACCAGAGTGAATACAGGAATTACCTGATAAAAGAAGCCCGCGAATGTTTAAATGCGATCAATAGAGAGCATTAAACAGGGGAAAAGAGGACTTTATAGTTGAGAATTTTATAGTTGAGAATTTTATAGTTGAGAATTTTATAGTTGAGAATTTTATAGTTGAGAATTTATGACAGAAGACTGAAGTTAGAATAAGCAATTGAAATAATAAGGGGATATGGGAGGCAGGAACATTTCAAGGGAAAGCGAACCGGATCTTAGCAAGGGCACTGTTACCTTACTGGTTGATCCCCTCGGAGAAGGGGAAGACGCATTTGAGAGCTGTCATATAAAAGGGGTTATTTTCGACTGCTACCAGACACTTATTGATATCCATACCGAAGAACACAGGATAGAGACCTATGAGACTGTAAGCGCATGGCTCGCCTATCATGGTGTAAAGATTAAGCCGGAAAAGCTCTGGGATACTTACTTATTTAAGGTTAAGGAAAAGATGGAGGACTCAAAAGAGATTTACCCGGAGGTAAGGGTTGAGGAAATCTTTGCCGAGATCTGCCAGGAAAATGCAATCTGGAAAATAGACGAAAAAAACCTGGGAATTGAAACATCAAGGGTTTTCAGGGCGGCTTCCATCAGGAAACTCAGACCTTTTCCTCAGAGCGTAAAGTTAATCGAGCACTGCATTAACACACCCAAATGCATAATTTCTAACGGGCAGAGAGTCTTTTCCGAACTTGAACTCCGGTTCCTCGGGCTCTATGATTACTTTGATTTTGTAATATTCTCTTCGGATGTTGGTTACAAAAAACCTGACCTGAGGCTTTTTATGACCGCACTCAAAAGGATGGGGCTCGAACTTGAACCCAAATGCGTTATGTCTCTTGGAGACTCTTACGAAAACGAAATACTTCCTGCAAGAAAGCTGGGGATGAGGGCAATGACCATTGAAGAAGCCTGGAAACATTATGGGATAACGGACTGAGTTTAAAAGGACTGGACTACTTTAGAAAAGATAGAATTTAAAGAAACTGGACGATTTTGAAAAAATAAAAGTAAACCCGTTTCTGGACATTTATCCCTCAACCACCAATCTAGCGTATCTTTTTTACATAAGCACCTGCTCGAGTTTTCGGGCAATACCATTTAACTCTTTCCGGCAAGCAACCGGACCCTACCAGATTTAAGCGGGCAGTATTTTTGATTCAGGGCATCTCACCGGAAATCTCTATATAATGCCTCCCACATTTCCTTCCAACTGTGTATTTTTCGATATTAAAGGTGATGAGTATATAGACATAGAGAGCTATATATTTGTACTTGCATCTAATATAGGTATTTACGAAATATCTATATATTTGAAGATCAATACTTAGTTTGATAGAAGATAGACATAGAAAAAACAAAGATATCCAGAGATAAAATCAAGAGATAAAATCAAGAGATAAAAAACAGGTGAGTGCTTATGCTCCAGAATGGGAAAATCAAAGGCCTGGTCTTTGACTGCTATAAAACCCTTATTGACATCAAAACTGACGAAAAAAGCCGGGAGACAAATGAAAGAGTCAGTAACTGGCTGCTTTACCAGGGAGTGAGGATTGAGCCTGAGAGGCTCAGGGAAGAGTACAGGTGGAAGGTTGCGGGCAGGTTGAACAACTCAGGCCAGAAATACCCCGATGTCCGCATAGAAGAAGTTTTTGCCGAAATCTGTGCAGAAAACGCTTTTAGAGAAATTGACCCTTACTGGCTCGGCATTGAAACAGCAAAGGTTTTCAGGACCGCTTCATTAAGAAAACTTGAAGCTTATCCGCAGAGCCTCAGGCTGCTTGATAAATACAGGAACGTACCCAAATGTATTGTCTCAAACGCTCAGAGAGTCTTTACCGAACAGGAACTTCGCTTTCTCGGTTTATATGATCGCTTTAACTTCGTAATTATGTCCTCAGACCACAGGATAAAAAAGCCAGATACAAGGCTTTTCAAAATGGCTCTGAACGGCCTGGGTCTTGAACCCTGGGAAGTGCTCTCAATAGGGGACACTCCTGAAAACGATATATATGCCCCTCAAAGCCTCGGTATGAATGCAATGCATATCCGTGATGCCTGGAGATGTGCATAATCTTGAAAATATATTAACCTCTAAAATTTAGAATACCCCTGAAATCAGGCCTATCGTCGATTCACGGCACTTTAAGGATACAGAACTGCGCAATCTTTGCCACATTTCTGTTAAAATTTGCTCAATAAATGCTCACATACCGACTAAAAAATTCTCTTTTTTACAATCAGGTATTTGATTTCCAATAACTCCTTTAAATTTTAATTTATTCGAAACGCTGAAATATTGTTTTTATTTCTCAGTGCCAGCGTGTCCAGCCTTGCGCGAGGGCTCCCGATAGAAATAACAATAAATATCAGTCAGGATATCCCAAAATGAGATTAGCTGATTTCCAGACAAAAACGCAGCGGATAAAAAACAGATTTATAACAGATTTATAACAGATTTATATTCCTGACAATTCATGAGCATAAAGAAATTTACATTTTGTTTGAAACCAGATATATTTAAATAATCGCAAGCACTCTAAAACCAAAGAAATTCTTACACTCATTTCTCAATCACGGAGTGTCTTTATGACAGAATCTGAAATTCCAAAAGAATATAATGCTAATGAGGTTGAGAAAAAGTGGATGGAGAAATGGAACCTCTCCATGTACCACTTTAACTGGGGAGAAGATACCCGTCCCCAGTATATAATTGATACCCCACCTCCATATCCTACAGGT
Organism: Methanosarcina hadiensis; assembly: GCF_046529725.1. Taxonomy (GTDB): domain Archaea; phylum Halobacteriota; class Methanosarcinia; order Methanosarcinales; family Methanosarcinaceae; genus Methanosarcina; species Methanosarcina hadiensis. The sequence goes on from NZ_CP136241.1 coordinate 2,529,309, forward strand.
AATTTCCATATCGGAAACGCTCTTAACTGGTGTTACATCGACTTTGTCGCCAGGTACAAACGTATGCGCGGATATAATGTGATGTTCCCTCAGGGCTGGGACTGCCACGGCCTGCCAACCGAAGTCAAGGTTGAAGAAATCCATGGAATTACCAAAAACCAGGTTCCCAGAGCTGAGTTCCGCAGGATGTGCAGAGAACTTACTGCAGGAAACATCGACAAGATGCGCCAGACAATGCTTCGCCTAGGCTTCTCAGTGGACTGGAGCAACGAATTTGTCACCATGGAGCCCTCATACTTCGTAAAGACACAGAAATCCTTTGTCAGGATGTACAATGACGGGCATATTTACCACGAAGACCATCCTGTCAACTGGTGCCCCCGCTGTGAGACTGCCATCGCTTTTGCAGAAGTAGAGTACGATGAAGGGAAAACAAAACTCAACTTTGTCCATTTTGACAAAGTAAACATTGCAACCACAAGGCCGGAACTGATGGCAGCCTGTGTTGCAGTTGCAGTTAACCCCAAAGATGAGCGCTACAGCCAGTACATCGGCAAAGAAATCATAGTGCCGATTTTCGGACAGAAAGTAACCCTGATTGCCGACGAAGCTGTCGAGCCAGAATTCGGTACGGGCGCTGTGATGATCTGTACTTTCGGTGACAAGCAGGACGTGCGCTGGTGGGTAAAGTACGGATTGCCTCTTGTAAAAGCAATTGACAAACAGGGCAAGATGACAAAAGCTGCAGGCAAGTACGAAGGCATGAGTATTCCCGAATGCAGGCAGGCTGTCATTTCCGACCTTAAAGCCGCAGGCTTCCTCTATGACCAGAAGCCGCTTGATCAGAATGTAGGGCTCTGCTGGCGCTGCGATACCCCCATAGAGATCCTTTCCGAACCCCAGTGGTTCGTAAAAATCAACCACGAAGGCATCCTTAAAGCCGCAGACGAGATTAACTGGTACCCTGAATACATGAAAGTCAGGCTCCAGAACTGGACAGGCACAATGGAATGGGACTGGTGCATCTCCAGGCAGAGGATTTTTGCAACCCCGATCCCGATCTGGTACTGCAAGAAATGCGGCGAAGTCATGATCGCAGAAGAGAGCTGGCTTCCGATTGACCCTAATGAAAATGCACCAAAGAAAGCCTGTGCCTGCGGTTCAACCGAATTCGAGCCGGAGACCGATGTCCTGGATACGTGGATGGACTCTTCGATTACCGCATTACATGTATCTGGATGGGAAAGCGAGCACGACCTCCGCCTGCCTGCACAGATTCGCCCCCAGGGCCACGATATCATAAGGACCTGGGCTTTCTATACTATCCTGAGAAGCCTGGCGCTTGAAGGAAAGAGGCCATGGGATTCTATAGTGATCAACGGAATGGTGCTCGGACCGGACGGGCATAAGATGAGCAAGTCCCTCGGAAACGTTATCTCCCCAGAAGAAGTTACCACACAGTACAGTGCCGATGCTTTCAGGCAGTGGGGCGCTGTTGGAGGCTCCACCGGTTCCGACGTCATGTTCCGCTGGAAAGATGTGGTCTCAGCTTCCCGTTTCCTGCAGAAGATGTGGAGCATATACAGGTTCTCGATGTCCCACTTAAAGGATTTTGAGCCTGCAGATGCCGACAATTTCCCTATGGACTCCCTGGATACAATTGACAGGTGGCTTCTGAGCAAACTCAATAAGCTTATAGAGACCACTACTAAGGAGCTTGACGGATACCAGTTTGATTCCACATTCAAGGCTATCAGGGGCTTTGCCTGGGAAATCCTTGCAGACAATTACCTTGAACTTGTTAAAGGCAGGCTCTACGGGGAAGATAAGGAAGGCAGGAGAGCAGCCCAGTATGTGCTCTATACAACAACCAGAACCCTTTCCCTTCTGCTGGCTCCGTTCATACCTTTCTTTGCGGAAGAAATGTACTCAAGGTTCGACGGTGAAAGTGTTCATACTCAGGCATGGCCTGCAGTCAATGAAAGCCTGATAAGCGAAGAAGCAGAAGCTGCAGGCGAGATGATTAAAGATATCACAGGCGATGTCCGCAGGTACAAGTCAGACCTGGGAATGGCTCTCAATGCCCCTCTGAAGAAAATAGAAATCTACAATTCAAAGATCGATACGGGAGACATTGCAGGAGCCACAAACTCTGAAGTTGAACTCATGGAAGGGGCTCCTTCATTTGAGTACGTGCCTGTCGAAGTTAAACCAAATATGGGCCTCCTCGGACCGCGCTTCAGAAAGGATGCGGGAGCCGTTATAAAAGCTCTGAAGGCTGAAGACCCTGCCGCAGTCGAGGCTCAGGCAGCTTCAGGCAAGATAACCGTTACCGTAAACGGAGAAAAAATAGAGCTCGAACCCGAAGCAGTCGAGATCCGGAAAGAAGTAATTTCCGGAGGCCGTGAAGTCGACGTGCTTGATGTAAAAGGCGCAGTAGTTGTGATTGTAAGGTAAGCCCGGGCTTAACTTATCGAATCCGCGAAAAAAGGAAAAAGGAACAGGCAAATGATGGCCTGCTACTTTCTTCCTTCTTTTTTCTATATTTTCCATTTTTCTTGCTTTTTTGAAACTGCCATACAATTCCTGTCATACAATTTATGAAAAGTCACACCTACCTGGATTGAAAAAGCAGGTTTTAGAGTCCGGAATAATATTTATCATTTTATAGTCCTCAGCCTGCGTGCAGCAAGAGGGAAGAAAAAACTGAAAGACTGCTTCCTATCTCTGTACATATTAATTGCAGGAGATTAAGAATCAGATGCAAGAAAAATAGAAAGAGAGAAGATTTCAATCAACCGCAATTCTACAAATTGTAAATTGGATATACAGTAAGGCACTTGATTGTCAGATCTTTTGAAACCTTCATATATATTTCTAAATTTTTTAATATATTTCAAAACCTTCATAATATATTTCAATTAATCTGGGCTGTTTTAGCCCTTACCAGCATCATGGAGAAGGAAAAAATAAGAAGCGCCGCATAGAAAACAACACTGGGATCATACCTGTCATAGAGGGATAACCAGGTGTAGACCAGCATTGACCCTGAAAACACTGCCAAAACAATAAGCCCGATGTATTTTGCATCTACCATTTTTCATCACTCATTTTCCTGCAATTTTATGATTTACATTTTAGATTAATTATAAATGTAGATTCAAACATTAAAACTTTTTCTAGCTCCTTTATGAACATTTAATGGTTATGAACATTTAATGGCTATAATTTGAAAATAATCTGTACAACCAGTATTGACTGCGATTTTAATACTCCCTGTCAATCAGTTACGACTTGTATACTGTTTGTATTTTTTCATATCTTTAAGGACGCCTTCAAGATCGGATTTTATCAGCTTTATATCCAGGTTTTCTCCCTGCATATTATCCATGAAATTAATCTTTTTCTCATTCTTAACTACGATATCTTTCTTCAGCGAATCCAGCAGATTGTCCTTTTCATCGCCAAACTTTATCTCTGTGGAATTCTCGCTAAAGGTGATTTCGTTTTCAACCGGTTCATCTTCCAGTCCGTCAACTTTAATTGCAAATTCACTTTCATCTATTGTAAAATTGTTATCAAATGCAAAATCCAGGCCTGAAGACATTTCTCCAGGAGACGGTTCTTTAAGAGATAGTTCTTTATTTGCATTATTTGCAGGCTCAGAACTGCTGGCTGCAAGAGAACCCGAGGTAGACATTTTAGTGAGAAGGTCGTCTTCGAAATCCAGCTCTTCTTTTTTCGATTCGACTGCTTTCTCAAGGTTGTTGATTTTATCAGTAGAATCGAATTTCAGGTCTGCATTCCTGCCCTCAGAAAAAGGAACAAACTTTTCCTTATCACTTTTATTCCTGCGCGGTAAAGAAGATGAAAGGGATGAAATTCTGTTGAGGAAACCTGCAAAGTGCGTCTGGCAAGTATCTTTTGCTTTAAAGATCATCGTTTCCAGTTGCCCAATGAAATTTTTGCTGGAGTTTTTCTGAGCTGAAGTAGGCTTTTTCTGGCTTGAGCCGGACTTTTTTCGGTTTGATCCGGCTTTATTCCGGACTAAATTGCTGATTTTTTTGCCGAACCCAGAAAATTGCCTCAGTACTTCAGACACCGATGATGCAATTTTAGAACTACCAGAAAAAAGTCCAGACTCCTTCAGGCTTGGTGAGGCTCCACCCTTCTCTTTATACCTATCATATAGAGTTGTTATTCCCATTATAGCCAGAGCTACAAAAATGCCTATGAAGATAGTAAAATTCTCTTTATATAAAGTGATTAAATCCATATTCATAAACCTCCTGAAATACCTTCAAGTACTCCGTCGAATGAAAATGCCATATCCACCAGTGGAGGAACAATAATCATCAGTATTCCCGAAAGTACAAACATAAATGTGCCATAATAGATTGCGAGGTAATTGGGGCCTCCTTTTACGGCAACGATCGCGAGTATATTAGCAATCGTCAGGATGATAGTAACTATCACGACAAATTGCCCCAGCAGTTCCACAGGAACTCCCCCGAATATGCCCATATTCATACCGCCCATGCCGCCGGGTATACCCTCGAGTTCGGACCCGCTTATTTCAAACTGGGCAAAGAGAGAGGTTACAATATTAGTAAAGATCGTAAGGATCTGACCTATGAAGAGTAAAAGACCGACCATAGCCACATGGAGAGGTATGACAAGACTGGTAAACGCTTTAGCTATGCGTTCCCTTTTCATTCTCAAAAGGACCAGTTCAAGGTTGGACGAGCTTACAAGCTCACCTACCACTTCTGCATTACCCCCGAAATTGACAGCGTCTACGAACACACTTGTAAACTTGTAGATCAGGTAGCTGCCCGTTTCCCCGACGAATCTCCCCCAGCACAGGGCAGGATCAAGCCCGGATGCCAGTTTTTTGTAGAGCTCCTGGCTCATATCCTTAAGCTCTCCGAGATTCTTTGGATCAATCTTTAGGAGAGCTTTTGGGACAGTCAGCCCTGACCCGCTTATAATAGACCCGAGGCTTCTTATGAAAGTTGTATAACTTTCATCTCTTTTGTTGACTTTTTCAATATCATTTTTTGCTGCAAGCCCTACAGGAATCATGGCGACTCCTGCAATAATCATCCCGACTCCTTTAATGTCAATAAAGAAATCGGCAGCTAAACCGGTAAAAGCCGGCAGTATGGTTAAGATTACAATAGCCAGAGCTGCTACAAGAAGCGTAAGAGGAGCCCACTTATAAACAAAAGTTTGCTCTTTTGATTTTACACTTAAATTATGGACTTTAGTATCTTTTGGAGAACACCTGTAAAGCAGGCCTACCCCAAAGAAAGCCATGAAAAATATGATAGCCATTGTGGAATAAAGCGTATTAGCCGGATCCCCAACGTTATATAAAATTACTGAAAGAAGTATAATAATAGCTACAAGGGATGTGGAAACAAGCAAAGCTGTATATGCGTTTGACCATTCTTTTGTGGTGTCAAGGTCCCTTTCGAACTCATCTTTTCTTTTTGTTTTGAATAATATCCATTCCTTTTTGAGGAATTCACCATCAGGCTCTCCTGCCGCTATAGCGTTTGATAACCTGTTGAGAAGTGCCCTCATCCTGTCATTCTTTACTTTTGTGGATATGAGTTCGCAGGCATTTGCGTAATCATAATGCCAGTGCTGAGCCAGTTCTCGAATTAGACCAAAATATTTGCTTGGGCAGTATTCTTTCTTTTCGGATATGCTTGTGAATATTTTGTCTCTTGTAAGGTTGGCAGTCGAGATTGAAGCCATATAAGTAAGAGCAAAAAGCATATCGTTACTCATATAGAGTTCTTTCTGATAGTTTTGGTATTTAACATAAAGCTGGTCTAAAAAGGATCCTGAATTAGACTTTTTGCTGAAAACGTTTTTTATCTCGTTGACACCCATCCAAACCACCATTCAGAACTGAATCCTCAGCATGCCGGACTTTGTAATCCTTGCAATCGTGTTAAAAAATTCCCAGTAATTTACAATCCCTTCTTCGTTCAGTCTTTCCAGGATTTTTGCCCGTTTTTCAATTTCATCATATATTACTTTCTTTTTCTTTCCGGGAATTCCAAGCCTTGTGGCGATTTTATTCTCAAGGATATACGAGCTTCCCATAGCACTGAATACATGCGTATCAGTAACAGGGTCCCAGGAGAAGGCTTCAATGAACGAAATACCGCCTTTATCAGGGTTGAAGCCGAGAACCTCGTTTATACTGAGGACTCTCCTTACTAGCTTTCCGTCTGGCCTCCGTACTGCAGACTGAATAATTACAAAGTTGAGGTTGTCCACGTACGTTTTGGGGATGTTTATAGGGTCGGCAGTAAGCCTCTGGATCAGTTTCTCAACGGTTGCAGCGTGGAATGTTGACATTACAGGGTGACCGGTCTGCATGGCCTGGAATGCGACATTACCTTCAACTCCTCGGATTTCTCCTACGAGAATGTAGTTTGGCCTCTGCCTCAATGCTGCTTTAAGGAGGTCGAACATAGTAACATCCGAGCCGCTGCCTTCCCCTGTACCTGCACCCCTTGTACTGCCTCTTGTTGTCTCTCGTGTCCAGTTTTTATGAGGAATCTGCAGTTCGGGCGTATCTTCAATTGAAACCAGTTTTGACTCGGGATTTACAAAAGCCGTGATCCCGTTCAGTGTGGTTGTTTTACCGCTGGCAGTTTCTCCGCATATGAAACCGCTCATCCCTTCACCGATAAGGATCCACAGGTAAGCCGCCATCCTGTAGTCCAGGGTTCCTCCTTTTATGACCTGAAGAATACTGAAAGGAATGTCAGCGAATTTACGTATGGTGAAATTACTCCCGTTTTTACTGATATCGTCCCCAAAAACAATGTTAATCCTTGACCCATCCGGGAGCGTGGAGTCCACTATAGGGTTTTTGAAAGTGATAGGCTTCCCGATCCTTTCCGCAAGCCTGACAATGTACTGGTTAAGGGCGTCATTGTCATTGAATTCTATGACGCTCCTCAGACCCTTGAATACCTTATGTTCAATAAATATAGGACCGAGACCATTACAGGTAATATCTTCAATTTTATTGTCGTTTATGTAAGGATCAAGAAAACCGACCCCTATTTTGTCCCTTATAACCGAGTATTTCAGAGCTTCATACTGCTCCTTTGTTACATAGATATGATTTTTTGTAGGATCCTCCTTGGCAGGTAGAAGTTTAGAACCAAGCAGTTTTTTGACTCCGGAACCGGCTCCGGAAGCAGAGCTTGCAACCGGATTTTTTTTGCCAATCACGCAAATGGCATCCAGGGACTCTCTCAGTATCCTTTCTTTTTCCTCTAAATTTTCTGGATCGAATTCGATTCCTGTAAGGTGGTCTACGAGCTTGATTTCCAGTTCTTTAATGAGACCTCCAACTCCGGTAAGGAGTATGGGCTCAATAGGAATATAGAAATTCCTTACATCGTTTTTATTTGGATAAATATGGACATATATCTGGTCATTGACCTTGTATATTAAATTGGCATCTTCTATTTCGCCGTGTTTAGACTCAAGCTTGGGGACATATCTGGGTATACCCATCGTATCTATGGGCAGGATATGCAGGTACTCCAGAAGGTGAAGGTTTTTTTCAACTTCCTCTTTCATTTCCGGAGGGAGAAGCTTGTAAAGGTTGCATGTTTTCAGGTTTGAGTGGTCATGCCCATCGTATTTTTTCGGTTTAAACGGGAAGTTTGTATATACCCCTACGTTAAGTACCTGACCATTTTCAGTACTCAATTTTTCCTCAATGCTATCCATTTCAACCCCATGCGCGGCTAGTTATGTTTAAAAGTAATTTTATAGCTGTTTAGACCTTGGCCTGTGAAATTGGAATTATTTTTAAACCGAAACCAGGCTGGACTTCAAAACTCACTATATTACCTGTGCTTTTTTTGGCGCCTCTTATTTTTGAGACTTCCATGACGCTGATGTAGCGGTCTGTAAGCTGTTCTTTTCTCAGGAACAGGTGGCAATCGCATGCTGACCGTATTCTGACAAGAGTATCTTCTTTGAAAGCATGCTGATGCAAAGTAATGAAAATCGTATATCCCTTGTCACATAAATTCTTCAAGCTAGTGAGAAATTCAAGGATACTGTCCTCACCGGAATAAGTAGTAAACATTGTGAGAGAGTCAATAAAAATGACTTTTTCCCTGATACTTTTAATGTGATTTGTAACGAGATGGAGGGTGCCTTTCATCTGGTCGGAAGTCCATTCAACCCCTTCAAGATGAACAGGAAAAATCCTGAAATACCCCCAGCTGTAAAAATCCGAGATATCCAGGCTCAGACTGTCCATTTGAGCCAGCATGCTTTTAATGGTATTCTCGGTGGAATAGTATGCAATCTTGTGAAGCTGGTTCAATCCGCCATATGTCAGTTGCTGGCAGAGTACGCTCTTACCGGTGTCGTTTTCGCCTTCTATGAGCACAAGAGAACCTAGCGGGATGCCCTCACCTAACTTTTTATCAATTTCATCGTTACCGCTTGAGATAATATTCCTTTTTTCTTCATCTTCACCCATATTACTCACACCTGACGCCTTGCGGAAGAGACGATACCATTATCAGTAACAATCATTACAGTAAAATTTTCACTGGATGTAAGGTCGGTTAACAGTTCAATTTCTATGCTCTCATGAGGGTCCAGAATCCCCGGATTTAAGAAATCCGTGCCAGCAGTTATGCTGTACTGGGAGTCGTCCAGGTAGAACACCTGATCATCTTTTACCAGGATAATGTCCCACAGCTCGAAATTGCTTAATTTGGTTTCACCCGTATTTGCAACTGTAAAGCTGGCATGGTTTGTTGAGATGTTAAACGAGATAGGCTGCTGGATTTCAATGCTGGTCTGAAGCCTGTCCATCATTGTTTGATGGGCTGAAACATATCCGTGATAAGAAGACTCAACAAGATTACTAGTCCCCGTTGTCAGGGCACCTGCAACAACCAGAACCGTCCCCATCACAAAGAACGCTACGATTATTGTATCAAGGCCCATGATATCACGCTGAAAATGTATCTGATGCTGATACCCCGTTGTAGAGGAAGAAGCTGATTTTGTAAATATCACCTGGCAAACTGTCAAGCGTTATTGTTGCCTTAATCGTCTCCCCACGATTCCAGGTATCCCCGCCCCCGTTTGCAAGAGTGAAGTCCCATGATGGATTTGAAGCAGATTCAAATCCGGGATTACAATAGCCTGAAGAAGACATAATAAAGATGTCACAGAATTCTAACTGTGTAAGGGGTATGTTTGTTGACCCGACGTTTTTTATCCAGACATAAATGTTGTTTCCGTCCGGATAAATGAAAATGATATCGATATCCGATTTAAACTGGTCTTCCATTGTTTGAGCAACAGAACTGTAAGACCCTGAGAGAGTATACACCGAAGGAAGGATGGCATTAACAAAAGCTACTGCAGCTATGACACTCACTATTACGAGTATTGCTGAAGCGATCACTTCCTTTGACATGTATTCTTTCCTCTCTTATTTTTCATTCCGGACGTGATCTGGTTTTTTCATTCAGGATGTGATCCAGCATTTTTGAGTCAAGAGACATGTCATCCGGATAAAGTATGTGATATAGCCTGTACAGGTCCACAACTGCATCATCAAGGTTGTTGTTTTTGAACAGGACCTCAAGTACTTTAACAATAATCTCTTTAATCTCACCAGGAATGTATCCTAAAAGTGTAAACACTTCAATTAATTCCTTTATGGCATCCTGATCGTATTTGCCTGCCATATCCTTGCACCAGACAATAGTCTTATAGAAGGAAATGGGATCAATGAGTTTTGAGTCTCCCCTTTTTTGCTGCCTTCTGGCAGCCTTTTTAAGGTCTTCAAAGAAATTTTTTGGAACCTTTTCCATTTCCAGATCTTCATCCTCGTCTTCATCTTCAGTTTCTTCTTTTTTTGGATGATCTTCAGGGACCTCTTCAGCCTTAGGATTTACTATTGCACTGGAAATATTGGCAATGCCCTGAATATTCTGGAAAGGGTTTTCAAGGACACTCATCGTTTCTCTTATGTCCATTAGAAGAGTTTTTATAGACCCCTTGATTTCAGCTACTTCTTCTTCAAGACTTGCAACTTTGGATTCTATAGTGTCGCTTTCTGCTGTAGCAACAAGCTTATCAATCATTGACTGGTCAAATGAGTCCCCACTGTTCATTATATCACCAAAGCTGTAGCGTTAAAAAAATAAAAAATAATGGTACTCAGTTGAGTGCCATTATCGACTTAAATTTAGACGAGTGTCATTATACTGCTGATTGATGCAGGTGCTGTCCTGTGAATAGTATAGGTTGCACCCTGAGGAGGCTTGATTTCAAGCTGGAAATTTTCATTAGCTCCTATCGGAACTACTGACTTCAGAGCAACCGTTACTTCAAATTTCTCACCCTTTTCCAGAAGTAAGTTTTCATTGCCGTTGTCGTTATATACTGCTGCTATTCCAAATGTTGTGTCATCACCAGTAAACGGTATGTCTGAGTAAGTATTTCCAGTCGGCATTTTCAAATCAGTTGGTGCACAGGTTGGAGCTGAGACAGTTATAAGAGTAGTAGCCAGATCAATTGAGGAACCACCTGCAGTAGGTTGTAAGCACAGTGTGACAGTATCTAAGCATTCACTACCAGCGGTGAGATCGCCTTTAGCAATTAAATCTCCACTCAGTTCAACACTGCTGCTTGCCTGCTGCACACCAGTGTGCACAACTTCCTGGCTCTTCTGGGTTGTATAGAAACCTGCACCGAGCATGACGTAGCTGAAAACTGCGGCTACGACTACAAAAGCTACGAGAACGATTGCAGCTTCAAGTCCGGTAAATCCTTTTTCGTCTTTAGAGAATACTTTCCACATTACAGATCACCTCAGTAAACCGGGTAATATTCATCCTTGGTAAGTGCAGCTGGCAATGTTCTTGAGATAGTAAGAACTGCACCCTCTGGTGGCTTTACCTCGATCTTGAACTGTTCATTTACTTCAGGTAAAGAACCAGAAGGAGTATCAGTATCAAGAAACTCGTCCAAGTCCAGTACTACCTTATACTTTTCACCTTTTGAAAGCAGATTATCAGCAGTGGCAGTATTGGAAATCACAGCTTGATACAGCCACCCATTTGTTACTGTCCAATCTGCAACAGCACTAATGTCTGGACTTGGTCCTTTAGTATTAACTGCATCGCCACTATCGCGAAGATATTCCTTTGTAAAAAAGTCATCAGCGTCAGTGTAGGAAATTATGGTCTTGTCCATATCCACATCGGTTCCACCGGCAGTGTTTGTGACATAGAATGTAATCTGACTTGCTGCACCGCCCTTACCTGTAGCGCCTACTGGATCAGCATCAGCTCCTTTAACGATTATGTCTCCCGACGGTGCAATGCTGCTGCTTGCCTGCGCTACACCAGTATGCACGACTTCCTGGCTTTTCTGGGTTGTATAGAACCCCGCTCCCAACATGACGTAGCTAAAAACTGCTGCTACGACTACAAAGGCTATCAGCACTATTGCAGCTTCAAGCCCGGTAAACCCTTTATCATTTTTTATAAATCGATTCCACATAATAAATCACCTTAAACATAGTGTGATTATTATAACAGTAAATAGAATATCAGTTAATATTATAAATGTTTCGGCAGTTATGGGGCCAACTTTATATAAATTTGATAGAATAAAAAGGTTATTTTAGAAATTAAATGCCTGAAAAATTGCAATGTAAGTTTTTTAGTAAAAAAGTTTTTAACAATAAAGCAGCCAGTAGACACTTATTTTTCTAGAAAATTTCATTTTAAGAGAGATAAAAAGATTCCCTATATTAAACAACAACACTATGAAAATAAAGAAATTGTCAAAAATATAATTTATTTGTTATTAAATAAAATATTTAGATAGTTTGACGAAGAAGATTAGATTTTTATCAGGAAAAAATATCTTTTAGATAATATAAAGTCAGTTGATATCATTTTTTCGTTAGTGCCGCAACATATAGACAGATATTCCATAATTATGAAGGACAATAAAAGTAGATCAAAAGAACTTTTCATATGCAAGTAATGACCGGTAAAAAATAAGTTTTCTTGATATTATGCTATTGTCAAAAACAAGAATGTGAAAATATTCTTTTTATAATTAAGAAACAAAAAAGAGATAATATAAAAACAATATCTCCATGTAATGAATAATCTCTATGTAATGAAAATATAACCATCAAGTTATACTTTTTTGAAGATTTTCTCCCTTATGCTTACAGGAGCAAATAACTCTCTAATTTCAACGGGCAAAGTTTCTGATTTTCCAATAATAAGATAACCGTCATCCGAAAGGGCATTATAGAAGTCGTTCAACATTTTTATTTTCTGGCTTTCATTAAAGTAAATCATTACATTTCTGCAGAATACGGCATCAAAATGTCTGGAAATCGGAGGTTCACTGGTAAGGTCATGCTTCTGAAACCTGATTGACAGTTTACGTATGTTTTTTACTTTAAAGTCTTCCCCTGAAGGCTCAAAATACTTCATAACAAGAGGAGGATCGAGGTTTTTTAATTGTTCCCTGCTGTAGATACCCTGAGAAGCGCCTTTAAGGCATTTTTCATCAATATCCGTCGCATAGATGGATACGGTCCAGTCTTCCGGCAAAACCTCCCTTGAGCTAATGCCGATTGAATAAGGCTCTTCGCCATAAGAGCAGGCTGCACTCCAGAACCTGACAATATTGCTTTTACACTGTATTTTTCTCTCCATTATATCAGGCAGGAGTTCTTCCCTGAAAAACATAAACGGGGTTTTGTCCCGCATAAACTCGGTAACGTTTACTGTAAGCATATTTATGACTTCTTTCATCTCGTGCTGATCCTTCTCAAGAAGCCCCCGGTATAACGCATAGTTGTTCATGCCTACAGCTTTCATTCTCAGGTCAATTCTTCTTTTGAGATAACTATCCCTGTATCCGGTTAGGACAATGCCAGACGACTTTGAAATCTTCCGCACAAGAAAATTAAAGTCATCATCAAGACTTACAACCACAGTACCTCCCCTTTAGCAGTATATTTGACAATCATGCTTCCGTCAGCAGGATTAAAAATAACGTTCCTGCCGACGTTTCCCCCGACATCTTTTGCGAGAATCGGGATATTTTTTTTTATCAGAGTCTCTTCAACGGATACTGCATTCCTATCGCCGATTTTAAGCACATCAAGGCTCATATGCTTGAAAACCTGGGCTCCTCCTGCAAATTTTGCGGTAATCCTGCTTTTTCTTGCTCCTATTTTGACCATATCTTCAAACATTTTTTCTATCGCAGTTTCGGCATACTTGGTCTCGCCTTTATCCGAGGCTCCCGGAAGCAGTACATGTGCTATTCCGCATATGCCTGTCGAAACATCAGAAAGAATAACTCCGATACATGAACCAAGGCCCATGACTTTTAAGAGGACATTCCTTCCGATTTTGTATTCACCTATACCGGCAGACAGTTCTCCGTCAAGGGGTTTAATGTTCGAGCCTGACCTGGTGCCCCTGAGATGATTCTTTGCGGCACCGATCAGGGAGCACGAGCGGCAGGAATCTTTAGATGAGCAGGTGTTTGAAAGTGAACAGAAGGATTTCACCAGTACGTCGTTGCTGGTCAGGAAAATCGCTTTCCCACTTTCATTGGACACGAATAAAATATTGCTGCTCATAGTTGTCCCAGTATGCTCATCATATCATCCAGCAGACAGGATTCCGGGAGCAGAGCCAGAAAAATCTCAATGTCCGCATCAGAGCTTAAAGAAGTCTCAAACAGGATTATATGGTTGCTGTTCCTGGCCATCTGTGAGACTACCGAATCGATGACTGCAGTCGGAACATCTTCTGCAAAGCTTGGAGGGGAAGGAAGTAATACGATGTTCATAAAATCAGCCGATGCATCACAGAAAGAGGAGGATAATATGTTCCCGACTTCCATAATCGTGGATGCATACATTTCCTCGTCCATTTCATCCATGCCAAACAAATCGCCTGCAATTTTTCTGGCAGATTTTTCCGGAAACATAATGTACAGATACCCGGACTTTTTTTGCTCGAGGTCCTGAAGTGCTATGATTACCCCAGCAACTACGTCACCTATGAACTCACTGGACAGGTTTCTTATTTCTCCTACCTTGACTTCTGGCACTGAAAAATAGACATCTTTATTAAGTAATTGAGAAAGGGATGTCGCAGCATGCCCGGTTCCAATACTCCCCAGTTCTTTAAGAACATCCATTTCCACTTCGCCAAGATTATCTAAATCAGTCATCAGTATCACCTTTTATAAGCATTGAAACATCTATAATCGGTATCACACGCCCGTCTCCCAGTATCGTGGCACCGATAAATCCTCTTGAACCTGATAAAACGTTTCCAAGCGGTTTGATTACGATTTCCTGCTGGTCAATGATCGAATCAACTATCAGACCAACTTCTTCATTTTCTTTTTCAACAATTATAGCAATCTGTTTGTCAAGTTTTTCACAGCTTATGTTAAAAATCTCTCTAAGCTCAATAATCGGTATTAACTTATCCCGGATATAGAGCAGAGGAGTTTCTTTTACGGTTTTATAGTCGCTGCTGTCAACGCTCAAAGCTTTCACGACGTTGGAAATAGGGATCGCGAACGTTTCGGGGCCGACATCCACTAAAAGGGATTTGATTATAGCAACCGTAGGAGGCAGATCAATTCTGACTCTGGTGAATTCCCCTTTCCTGGAATATACCCTGACCTTTCCTCCAAGCTTCTCGACAGCAGTTTTCACCGCATCCATGCCTACGCCCCTGCCTGAGATTTCCGTTGCGACGTCCTTTGTCGAAAAGCCAGGGGCAAAAATGAGCATCCTTATTTCTTCTTCACTGAGATCTTCTGCATCTGAAGAAGATAATAGTCCTTTCTCAATAGCTTTCCTTTTTATTACTTCAACATCTATACCTTTACCATTATCTTCGATTTCAATTATTACATTGTTCTTCTCTCTTCTGGCTGAGAGTTTTATGTGCCCGACTTCACTTTTTCCGGCTTTTTTCCGATCATCAGGAAGCTCTATTCCGTGATCAACGGAATTTCTCACTAGATGGACAAGAGGGTCACTTATCTCATCCAGAATTGTCCTGTCCAGCTCCGTATCCTGCCCTTCAACTTCAAATTCTATATTTTTGCCAAATTTCCTGCTCAGGTCTCTTACCATGCGCGGAAACTTGCTGAACACCCTCTCGATTTTTACCATCCTTATTCTCATTACCTCGTCCTGCAGGCTTGTGATCGATTTATCCAGGGTGCTGGTTGCCTCTCCAAGCTCAGGCAAGTTATATTGCTGAGATATCTGAAGTAAACGCCCTTTGTTTATAACAAGCTCACCAACAAGGTTCATTATGTTATCCAGATTGGAGGTTCTAACCCGGATGGTATCCTCTCTCTTTGATTCGGGAGGCGTATTTGAGGATGAAGCGGACTCAGAGACATAGTTTTTTGATTCCTGTTTTCTTGATTCCTGTTTCGGTTCTTCTGTCTCATGAGTTTCCGGTGTCTTTATCCCCTGAACAGAAATTTTCTCAGAATTCCCTTCCAGATGCTGGATTTCATCCACCTGTATCCCCTGAGCAGCTATGTTCTCATTGTTCTCTGCCTGAGGTTGAATTTTATTCAGCCTTACCTCAGGGTCAGGAACAATCTCGTCCGGAAGAACCTTCTCGGGAACCTTTTGTAGAGTTTGCTTCAGTATCTCGGTCTCTTCAGCCTGCAGATTTTGATCAATAGCTTTCTGGCTTATCTCAGAACTCTGTTCAGAGGCCTGAAGCTCCTGCGGTTCTGGCCCAACTTTTGGATAGTCTTCACATTTATTATTCTGAAGCACTCCGGCAGATACTCCTGCAGATTCGGTCCTTTTAAAACAGTTTATGGACCTGCATATTCTGCTTAAAATACAGCGCATTCTTGCTATCAAACCGTATATGCGGGAATGAAATGAATCTGTGCTTTTTGTGACTGAAACAGGCGATATCTCAGGAGATGCGTCCGTGGTTGGTGGGATATCCTGCTGGGATTCTTCGGGGATAGGACTGGTACAGTTAATCTCTTCATTAGAAACATTACTGAGAGGATTAATTTCAGAAATATTACTGATCGGGTTAAGCTCAGAAATATTGAAGTGTTCTATTTCCGAATTCCTGCCCATTACTTCTTCAACTTTGCCGCTGTCCCCCGAAAGGAACACTTTAAAGTGTCCGTCAAAGTCTTTATCCATTTTACTTTCATCAGGCTCTGTCTTAGCCAGCCGGCTGACATCTTTGAGAGATTCTATAATTAACGAAGCTCTCAAACCTTTCATGGCACAGTCTCTAACAAGGATGATGTCCAGAACAAGATTACAGTCATCCAGACTGCAGAATCCCCCATTTTCTGCATCTTCCTGGAGTTCGGAGCTTGAAGAAGCGTTTTCCTCTGACTGCTCCACAGCTGATGCTGCAGGAGGTGAGACATTATTTTCTGCAGATAGAGTGCATTGAGGCTCGTGCTCCTCACTCTTCTTTTTATCGTAGTTTTTAAAAGCTTCTACAAGATCGTTTATTTTTACATTATCATTGTCTGAATTTTCTATCTGCCTTATAATGTCCGTTATTCTGTCAACCGTTGATAGGAGAATATCTACCAGGTCGCCATCTATCTCTATATCCCCGTTTTTTATGCCGCAGAGGACTTCTTCCATAGTATGGCACAGATGTTCAAGAGATGTGTACCCGAGAAAACCTGCCATTCCTTTTATTGTATGTGTTATCCTGAAAATTTCATCAACTGCAGCGGTGTCCCCATTTTCAAGGTCTACAAAAGATTGATTGTAGATATCAAGACACTCGTATACTTCCTGAAGAAAATCGCTTTTATAGGCTGCCATATCATTTTCCATTGCATTTCGCCTCCGACATTCTCACTATTTCTTCAGGGATCTCAAAGATGGGTTTCACAGCATCAATAGCTCCAGCTTCTATCGCAGCTTTTGGCATTCCGAAAATAACGCAGGTATCTTCACTGCAAGCAATTGTGGAACCGCCTGCACCGCGTATCTTTTTAAACCCGGCAGCTCCATCAAATCCCATACCCGTAAGAATAGTGGCTACTATATTCTTTCCATATACCTCCAGCATGCTTTCAGCTGTCACATCAACTGCAGGCATTACGGCATGAACAGGCTGGCCTTTTACGAGTTTTATTCTGACCACGCCAAGAGCCTTCCTAAGGGCCATGTGGTAGCCGCCCGGAGCTATATAAACAACCCCTGCTGACACTTTTTCATTATTCCTGGCTTCTTTTATTTCCAGCTCGGATAGAAAATTCAATCTGTCCGCCAGTTGTTTGCAGAAATTACCCTCAGGCATATGCTGCACAACAAAGACCGGAGCAGGCAGATCTCCGGGAAGCCTTGGAATTACCTGTTCCAGTGCTGAAGGACCTCCGGTAGATGACCCTATGAGAACCCCAAAGTCGCCTGTACTTTTCCATTTTCCCCTTACAACCTCACCTTTAAATCTCTTCATATTGATTAATCTTAATATGTTTGGGTTTGAGTTGTGAATGTTTTTTATTTTTTCAACAAGCTCTTTCTCAATCTTATTCACATCACGGTGAGATTCGGATTTCGGAGCAAAATCTATTGCTCCAAGCTGCAAAGCCTCCAGTGCCTCTTTTGAGCCTTCAACAGTCAGGGTGCTGAACATGATTATGGGGACAGGGTCCGTACTCATAATGGTTTTAACAGCTGTCAGCCCGTCCATGACTGGCATGTTAACATCCATTATGATTATGTCAGGGTGTAATGCTTTTGACTTTTCTACAGCCTCTTTTCCATTACACGCGTCTCCTACTATCTTTATGTCCGGGCTGCTGGCAAGCATGCTTCTTATTGCCATCCGCATGAAGGCAGAGTCATCAACAATAAGAGTACGAATCATTCTATCCCCAGACTCATTCGCCGACTACTTTCTTTATCTCTTCAATGACCTTAGGAGCCTGGAATGGTTTTATGATATAGCCTCTTGCCCCCAGTTTTATGGCTGTTTTTACGATATTCTCCTGCCCGATGGCAGTGCACATAACAATTTTTGCATCTTTATCTATGGTAGTTTTTATCTGCTTCAATGCGTCAATCCCTGTCATTTCAGGCATAACGACATCCATTGTGACAACATCCGGCTTGAGTGTCCTGTACATCTCCACAGCCTGCTGTCCGTTCTCGGCCTCCCCTGCGATATCGAATCCTGCACCGAAAAGAATGTTTTTCAAAAGTTTTCTCATAAAAGCCGTATCATCTACAATCAATACTTTTGCCATATGTATCCCCCAAAATTATCTCTTGGATATTTTATCAACCATGCTTACCCCGCGAGGGGTTAATTCTATCTCTTTTCTAATTTTTACGACTTTAGCTAGTCCAGCATCGACAAGGCGATCATAGTAACTATTTAATTCGTCCGTTGATATCCCGATTATATTTTCAATTGATGCGAAATCCAGCCCCGAATATATCAGAGTAAGGATTTGTGTTTCGTTTTCGGACAGATTAATTGCCGGTTTATGCTTTTCGAAGAGCCGCTGAAGATAGCCTTCAAGCATTTCCAGCGTGCTTTCCGGGCAAAGCACCAGGCTAGTTACTACATTACTTTTTTCAACGTGAGAAAGGACGAGGACTTTCCTCTGTTTCCCACCCACGTTTCTGACATCAGCTTTGACAGACCCAAGATTCTCAATTGGAATTCTTTTCTGGTTTCTGGCGGACAAAAACCAGAAGCCTTCATCTGTTACACTGAAATATCCTTTTTCCCACTGGGCACCCGATGAAACAACACCCCCAACAGTTGCGGATGCCAGGAAAAAAACTGCAAACTTATCTGCTTTAAGATTGAATGCAATAAATTTGAAGACCTGCTGATGAAGATTTTTGGGGAGCTGAAGTATAATTTTTCCTTCTTTTTTGATCTGGATGCAATTAATACCCTCAAATTCAACGTCCTCCAGGTCTTCAATTTCCCCTAATGGGATGTTCCGTTTTCCAATAACCAGACTGCTGTCTGTAACCAAGAGTTCTGCATCCACCCATCCGCCATCATAAATTTTAATAGGAGCTCTGAGGTGGATTTTGTCGGTCATCCCCTTATCTCCTTCAGCTCTTCCTCGCTGAATAACTCTTTAAGGTCCATTAACGTGAGAAGTCCATCCTCGAGTTTCCCAACTCCTTTCAAGAACTTTGAATCATCTCTTAAAGCTAAGAATTTGGGTATTTCTTCGATATTTTGAGAAGACAGGTACTTGACTTCACTTACACTGTCGACCATCATCCCAATAGTAGCATTATTGTATTCGATAACAATAATTCGGGTGTTTTCATCGTTTTTCTTCGATTCTTTTCCCAATCTCTTTCTGAGATTGATGATTGTAGCTATCTGGCCTCTAAGGTTCAATACTCCCTCTACAAAACCAGGCACGTTTGGGATTCTGGTGATTTGAGTTGGCAGGATAATCTCTTTTACCTGAGAGATTTCTACGCCATATCGCTCGTCTCCAAGACTGAAAACAATCACCTGAATGGTGTTATCCACGTTTACGATCTGACTATGATAACTCATTTTATCACCTCAGGGGGCTGACAGAAGCTGCAAAATCCAATCATCAAGCCCCGTTAGCCCCCAAATCTAACAGATTAACATTGAGTATGTTTTTTATCTCTTCTTTCGGTCAAATCCCTCAGATCTTCCAGGAGAGGGCTGTTTGCTTTTTTCTTCCTCCGAAATGTTGAAGTTCTCCATAAGAGAATCAACTGTTTTCTGGGCGAGTTCGCTGACATTCTTTACCGAACTGCTTACCTGCTGCATTGCAGCAGTCTGCTCTTCTATTGCAGCGGATGTTTCTTCGCTGCTTGCAGCGTTTTCTTCGGCTGTTGATGCCGTTTCGCTGATGCTTTTCTCGATATTTTCGATCTTAGCAAGCCCTTCATCCGAAAGCCTGTCAAGTTCGGCAAGCATGGAATTTATGGTGGCAACTGCGGTAGCAATTTCGTGGCTCATGTTCAGAGCCTGTTTAATGTTCTTGCTTCCGGTCTTAGCCTGACCGTCAGCGATATTAATGGCTTCGGTCACTTTTTTTGTCTCTTTCTGGACGTTTGTGACGATTTCATTAATTTCATCAGTGCTCTTTCTTGAGTCAGCAGCAAGTTTTCGAACTTCGTCTGCAACAACGGCAAACCCTCTGCCGTATTCGCCTGCTCTTGCAGCTTCAATGGCTGCATTCAAAGCAAGGAGGTTGGTCTGGTCAGCAATTGATTTGATTTTCCCTGTAACGGACCCGATGTTATTGACAGCATCATCAAGGGAGTGCACAATATCTCCAAGTTTGGAAATTTCCGCAACGACCTGTTCGATGTCTTCCAGGGCCTGGTTACTTATGACCTGGGCTTCTTCACTCTTTTTGCCAGCCTGGGAAGCATAGTCAGAGGATTTGTTTGAAGAGTCGCTGAGCCTGCTAAAGATTTCCTGCGAAGCTTTTATGTCAGAAGCTGCTGTGCCTGCGTGCCTGGAAAGGTTTTCAGAACCGGTAGCAATCTGTTCTGCTGCCGTAGAAATCTGCTGCATGCCAGTATTCATCTGCCCGACAGCCTCTTCAGACTGCCTTGCTTCTTCCAGGGTAGTAAGCATGTCTTCAAGGATATGCTCAATAATAGATTTCAAATTGAGAACAAGCCTGTTGAATTCGTCGAAGGTCTTGCCGAAATCATCGTCTTTGATTTTGTCGAGATGAGCATCAAGGTTTCCTCCACTCAGTTTCCTGATTCCTTCCCCAAGGTTTTTCAGGCAGCTATTGGTATATTCCAGAAGATCCTCAATTTCTTTCTCCTTCTCCTTTATCTCGGTCATGTCAGTTATGATTGTGAGATTTCCAACAATTGACCCGACATTGTCTTTTACCGGGACAGAAGAGGTTACCGTATACAGTGGTTTATCCAGAGCCTTAAGTTTAAGTGCACGTTCAAGGTTGTAAACCCCCTCCCCAGTTTCCAGAACTGTTTCAGCAAGTGATTTTTTTCCATTGCTTTCCATTAAATCAGAGGGAGACAGACCTACTGCTTCTCCAGCACTTTTAAACTTACAAACTTTTACAAAATAGTCATTGATGAATTTTATTTTCCCGGAGGCATCTACATAAAGCGCAAGTGATGGTTTTGGTATGCTGCTAACAATCGCTCTCTGGGAATCTTCTCTCTGTTTCACATACGGAGTTGTGTCTAAAAATATTCCATCAATAAAAGCAATTTTTCCATTCTCATCATTTACAAGATGCCCCTGCTCCTGAATGAACACCATACTGCCGTCTGCTTTTTTTATTCGATATTCGACCTGATAAGGAATCCCATTTTTTTTAGCTTTCTGTATACTCTTGTCGATCAGTGAAACATCCTCAGGATACACAATATCAAACCAGGACAACTTATGGGAAAGAAAATCCGTCTTGGAATGACCGGTCAGCTCTAAGACATTTTCACTAATGTAGCGGATCGACCATGCGGAATCGTTCAATGTCCTGAAAATAGTTACAGGAAGGCCGTCCATCAATGAACTGATATCTGTTGTTTTTAAACTATCCACCTCAACCAAATTTTTTGATGAGTTTCTTTGCTTCGTTTTTTTAAAATCAGTCACTACTGAAGTCACGTATAATCAATCCCCTAATGATATATATAATAACTATGATTATAATTGTAGGAAGTATTTAAATGTATAGTTGAGGAAAAGACACTTTTGAAACAGCTATTATTTTAAATACAGAATAATAAATTTACTGCTGTAATGTTATGAAAAAGCGTCATGAAAGCTAACTTCCTTAATGACAGGAGCATGGAAATATCTGTATAGTAATAATTTTTAGAATTGGGCACTGTATAATAGAAAACAGAAACATAGAAAACGGAAACTGGATGCAATACCAGAACTGCAACAATAATCGAAGATTTCCTTTCTTTCTACCTGAGGGCTGTCAACTCTATTTATTATAGGGATTGAGTGCGATTACCTGACCACATTGACAATGCTGCTTTTTTACAGGGCTAACAGATGAAGGTCATTTTTCTATTAGCCCTTTACCGGAAAAGTTATGGAGTGAACTACCCCGCCCTGCCTGATGGCGAGGACGGAGCTTCCTTCGAGTGATTACGTCATTTGATGGTAAGATTCTAAGAATCTTTCCGACATCGGTAATCCTGTTTGTCGAAGATTATCAGAGAATTTCTGATAGCCTGTCCACAAGGCATTCTGCAATAGGAAATTTACCATGATATTGATTGCACTATTGCAATCTCTATCAATAAAATTGCCACAATCGCATTCCATATTTCGTTTCCAGAGTGGCATGTCATGGATTTTTCCACAAACATAACACGTTTTGGAAGTATAGCTTTCATCAATTTTTATTACTTTTTTACCTATAAGTTCAGCTTTATAGGCTAAAAATTCGATGAAGCGAGATAAATATCCTTGATTTTGGGTAGATCTATTCATAGCTCTTTTTCTTTTTCCTTTAAGTCTCTTGGATTGAGCCATGTTTTTTGTTTTCAGATCTCCCACAATAATAGTATTGGCCTTAGTATTGTTGACCATTTTCTTTGATAGTTTATGCTGGAAATCTCTAAGCTGATTAGATTTCTTTTTCTCCATTTTACGATAAATATTGTGTAGCCTTACCCATTTTTTGCTCTTTCTTTTACAGTGATCTCTCCTGGATTTTAGAGCATCCAGTTTTGGTTGCCAGTACTTATCAATTCTTGGAGTTTTAACTTCAAAGAATTTACCTTGAGTATTTACTGCTGTTACTATTTTTGTGATCCCGGCATCATTAGCCTGATATAAACCATTATCAATGTACTCATGTGCAGAGACTTCATAAGTAACAGAAATATAGAAATCTCCTTTAGCATGGAAAGGATCATCATTATAGATCTCGATTTGTTTTATATTTTCAAATTTCTTTCCGAGATCAAAAACAAGTTTGGTGTCATTTATTTTATGAGAGAAAGAAATGACACAACCAATCTGATAAAATCCACTTTGATTATACGGAATTGTCTGAAAATATTTCCTGCTTTTGAAATTTGGAGGTCTGGCTTTTAGATCTCCATTTTTTCTGAGTGCAAAAAAAGATCTATAATTTGCATCAAGTTTTTTTAGAACGCCCTGCAAAGTCTTTGAATAAACAGCTTTGTATTCAGGGTTTCTTTTCTTGAGATCCGGCAATTTGTTTTGTTGATCCACGTACTTGATGCTCTTTCTTTCAAGTTTCCATGCATCTTTTCTTTCGGCTAAAGCTAGATTATACAATGAACAACATTTATCTGAAAGTTCCCAAAGGACTTTCAATTGTTCTTCTGTTGGATAAATCTTAACTTTTGTCGTTAGATGCATAGCAGTATATAAACAAGAGGTCTGTGTATAAATAGGCTATCAGAATTTAAAAAAGTAAATTGTCAGGAAGTTGACGGCTTTCATCTCCCACCTGCCAGCCTGATGGCTGTCGAGGAAGGGGACTTCCCGCCTTAGAGTTAAAATTCAGCGTGCCTTAGAGTTACCTTTTTCTCTCAAAACTCCCCTGCGGTTTTGCAGAACAGTTTTCGATCCCTCTGCCACTGAAAAGTTCTCCATAAGAGAATCAACTGTTTTCTGGGCGAGTTCGCTGACATTCTTTACCGAACTGCTTACCTGCTGCATTGCAGCAGTCTGCTCTTCTATTGCAGCGGATGTTTCTTCGCTGCTTGCAGCGTTTTCTTCGGCTGTTGATGCCGTTTCGCTGATGCTTTTCTCGATATTTTCGATCTTAGCAAGCCCTTCATCCGAAAGCCTGTCAAGTTCGGCAAGCATGGAATTTATGGTAGCAACTGCGGTAGCAATTTCGTGGCTCATGTTCAGAGCCTGTTTAATGTTCTTGCTTCCGGTCTTAGCCTGACCGTCAGCGATACTAATGGCTTCGGTCACTTTTTTTGTCTCTTTCTGGACGTTTGTGACGATTTCATTAATTTCATCAGTGCTCTTTCTTGAGTCAGCAGCAAGTTTTCGAACTTCGTCTGCAACAACGGCAAACCCTCTGCCGTATTCGCCTGCTCTTGCAGCTTCAATGGCTGCATTCAAAGCAAGGAGGTTGGTCTGGTCAGCAATTGATTTGATTTTCCCTGTAACGGACCCGATATTATTGACAGCGTCATCAAGGGAGTGGACAATATCTCCAAGTTTGGAAATTTCCGCAACGACCTGTTCAATGTCTTCCAGGGCCTGGTTACTTATGACCTGGGCTTCTTCACTTTTTTTGCCAGCCTGGGAAGCATAGTCAGAGGATTTGTTTGAAGAGTCGCTGAGCCTGCTAAAGATTTCCTGCGAAGCTTTTATGTCAGAAGCTGCTGTGCCTGCGTGCCTGGAAAGGTTTTCAGAACCGGTAGCAATCTGTTCTGCTGCCGTAGAAATCTGCTGCATGCCAGTATTCATCTGCCCGACAGCCTCCTCAGACTGCCTGGCCTCTTCCAGGGTAGTAAGCATATCTTCAAGGATATTACCTATTACTGATTTCAAATTGAGAACAAGCCTGTTGAATTCGTCGAAGGTCTTGCCGAAATCATCGTCTTTGATTTTGTCGAGATGAGCTTCAAGGTTTCCTTCGCTTAGTTTTTTGATGCCCTCTCCGAGATTTTTAAGACAGGTGTTGGTATAATTTAAGAGGTCCTGGATTTCCTTTTCTTTCTCTTTAAAATTTGTCATATCAGTAAAGATTGTGAGGCTACCAACAATGGTACCACCCTCGTCTTTTACGGGCGTGGCAGAACATATTACATTGAGCGGCCTTGAACCCTTGAGTTTGACGACTCCTTCAAGGTTAGAGACACTTTCCCCGGTTTCCAGCACATGCTCAGCAATCGCTTTAGTTTTACCTGTAAGCACAACTGTACTGCTTTCCACTACCTGAGAAGGTGATAACCCGACAAACTCGTCCGGACTTTTAAGATTGCAGCATTCTGCAAAATAGTTATTTAGGAATTTTATCTTCCTATTTGAGTCTACATAATATGCAAGAGTCGGATCCGGAATGCTGCTAACAATAACCTTCTGGGAGTCATCTTTCTGCTTTATATATTCATTTATATCTAGGAATATACCGTCAAAATAAGCTACTTCTCCTTTATCGTCTTTTACCACACGAGCTTGCTCATGAATAAATGTGGTACTACCATCTGCTCTTTGAATTCTGTATTCAACCTGGTAAGGGGCTTTGGTTTTAACCGCTTTCTGTATAACATTATCGACTTTAGAGACATCCTCTGAGTAAATAATGTCAGCCCATGAGACCCTCCTGGAAAGAAAATCTTCCTTCGAATAACCGGTGAGCTGTTCTATGCTCTTGCTCGCATAAACCATACTGAAAGAAGAATCGTTAGCGACTCTGAAAACAGAAACAGGAAGGTTATCTATTAACCAGCTTATTTCTTTTGCTTCCTTATCCGCTGCTTCAGTAGATTTTTTTGGAGTGTTTTTTTGTTTTGGATGTTCCAAACCATAATCGACTGATACCATGGCCTAAAAACCTCATTAGAAAATTTATATTAACTGTAAATATATTTACATAAAGTATATAAAGTTATAGGAAACATCCAGAAAAATAGTCTCAGTCGGCAGACAGATCCGTGCCAAAGGGAAAGATCAGAGAGAGTTAGGTTTTTTAAACTCACGTTAAAAGGACACGGCCTGTATGATCTGCGGAAAATATCTGTAGTATATTAGTACAAAATTGATTTGATATAAGAGACAGCTGATAGCCAAGTGAAACTTAAGAATAAACTCCATGATCAATCCTACTTTATAAATTTTTTTATTCGAGGGTTTTTGGTTTTCCTTAAGTAAAAAAACTAGCTGTATTTCGGAACTTCAATACATAGCTGAATTAAGCATCGTTAAGGATTTCACAGGTTTCATGATAAGCTAGCAAATTTATATAAATGAAGTGAAAAAATGGATGTACCCCCAATTTTAATGTGAAACTTTATATACATCAAGGTAATCTGTTTCAGAAAAGTATTATTCAAACCTGGGGTTCTTATGACAAAAGTCCAAAAGGTATTACTGCTACTTAAAAACATGGTGTATGAAAGCACCAGCCCGCAGGAAACTCTCAAATTTGCTAAGTATTATAGAAGTAAAGGGCTCCAAGTACTGGTTATTCTGTGGGGACCTATGGGAGTGCTGCTAGCAAAGAAAGATAAAACGAGAGGGTCACCCAAGTACGACGACGCTGTCCAGGAATGCATAGACCTGGGGGTGGAGTTCCGGTGCTGTCAGCTTGCCTCAGATATGATTGGTCTTAAGAAAGAGGAGTTGATCCCGGGGATTGAATTTATTTGCTCAACTGATGTGGCTGAACTTTTTCTGACATACAGGGAAGAAAACCAGCTGATTATAAACTTCTAAATATGATAGCTTATTTCTGGTCAACTTTAAAGGATATTTAAACCCATTTAAAAATCTCTTTTAATATAATTATTTGAAAGTTATCAACCTCCAATTATTTTTTGAAAGATTTTCTGCAACACCTGACAAACTTTTGGGAGAATTCTAAGACATAGACTATAACATAGGATATAATATTCTGCAGCTCCTACAAAAATTCTATTTGAAGCTTTAAATATATTTAATCTGGAAGGTGCGTTTGCCAGGAACAATATGATAGGATAATGTTTTTTAAAGCTGCAGAATATAACCAGCTGCTACAAAAAAGATAAGAGTTGTTATACATTCCAATATTATCTTTCCAGACCTGCGTAAAATGGTCTAAAAACTGTTTCAGAGGAATGGATTATATGTTAATATGCAGATATTTAGGATAATGAGATCTTATCTTTATGTAAGGCGCCACGTTTAAAGAATAATAAATTTAAATTAGTATTCCTTACTGCAGCACCACAAGACTTTAATTTTTAGTAAAAAGTAAAAGGATCAGTTGGTGATTTCATGTTTTTAGAAAGTTATGAGCTTACTGAGGAAGAGAAACTTCTTCTGCAAAAGGTTCTCGACGGAGAAATAGCATTTCGTAAGATTGAAGAGTTTGCAGACCCATTGACAGCCGTAAAACTCCGGAGACTTGCCATTCAGGAATATGCAAAACTTGAATTCGAGCATATACAGAATTTCTCTTTAGATGTGGAGACCGTAACAAAGAGAAATATAGAAAACATGATAGGAGCAGTCCAGGTTCCTTTAGGGGTCGCCGGGCTTTTGAAAGTGAACGGGGAATATGCTAATTCCGAATACTATGTTCCTCTGGCTACGACGGAAGGAGCTCTCGTTGCCAGTGTAAACCGCGGCTGCTCGGTGATCACAAAATCAGGCGGGGCAAATGTAAGAGTCTTTGAAGACGAGATGACCAGAGCCCCGGTTTTTAAGCTTGAGAGCCTTGATAGAGCCAGAAAGTTTTATGATTGGGTGAAGAGCCCTCAGACTTTCGAGCAGATGAAAGAGGTCGCCGAAAAGACGACCAGGTTTGGAAAGCTGCTCTCTGTAAAGCCCTTTGTGACCGGAACATATGTCTATCTCAGGTTTTCCTATGATACGAAAGACGCAATGGGAATGAACATGGTGACAATAGCCACGGATGCGGTAATGCATCTTATAGAGGATGAGTTTGGCGCACATCCGGTAACCCTTTCGGGAAATATGTGCACTGACAAAAAACCTGCCTCCATAAGTACTATCCTTGGCAGGGGAAAAACTGTGGTTGCCGAAATAACCATTCCGCAAGAGATAGTTAAAGAAACCCTCAAATGCACGCCGGAATCAATGTTTGAAGTAAATTACAGTAAAAACCTTCTCGGTTCGGCAAGGGCAGGAGCCATGGGATTCAATGCTCATGCTGCAAATATTATCGCTGCTATTTACCTCGCCTGCGGGCAGGATGCAGCTCATGTAGTGGAAGGCAGCACCGCAATTACAAGTATGGAGCTAACAAAATACGAAGAGATTCACTGTTCTGTTACACTTCCGGCTCTTCCTGTAGGCACGGTAGGGGGAGGTACAGGGCTTGGAACGCAGAGAGATTGCCTGAACATCCTTGGAGTGTCAGGAGCAGGAGATACTCCTGGTATAAACTCACGAAAGTTTGCAGAAATTGTAGCTGCAGCAGTGCTTGCAGGAGAGATATCACTTATAGGAGCACAGGCTGCGGGGCACCTGGCACGCGCTCACGCACAGCTCGGCCGCGGAAAGTTCTGAAACCGGCAACAAAAGTACAGGAAAATAAAAGTACAGGAGACTCTACCCGCCACAGCCAGCGGACAAAAATACGCCTGGCCCAGGATAAATAATAAGAATACCCTTCCCTGTGAAGACTGAGGGGAGGAGTATTTAACTTCTTTTTAGATTCACTCTTTTTTGGCGGCTCGAATTAACTATTAAGTGCCGGGTTATTTCTCATTTATGCCACCGCTCTAAATTTTTAGATATAGTTCTCATTTATCAGGATCAGTTATATTCTCAGCTATATTCTCAGCTATATTCTCAGTTATATTCTCAGCTATATTCTCAGCTATATTCTCAGTTATTCGGATCGCTTTTTAAAACCCAGACCGGTCTAATGGTTCAGGATTAACTTGGCATATTAACAGTTCATTGCTAAAAATAACTTGAGCTTTATATTTTGACTAATATTTATTTTTGATTCAAAGTCGAAACGCTTATCACAATGTGGCCTTCTAAACAATAATGGAGGCAGGAATGAGTAACCCGATTGATGTTCTGGCCTGTGCAGTAACTTCACTGGTTTGCTTTTTCATACTATATTCCGTACTTCAGCTGGATATACTTATACTGGGGATTGTCCTGGTATCTTGTATTCTATTTGGGAAGGTACTTTACTTATTTTGAAAGTTTTCATAGAGCCGATTCCTTAAGTTTCCTATTCAGTTTCCGATTTTACTTATCCTGCTGATCTTTATACTCACATGTGAACTTATTTATGTGAACTTATTTCTGGTAATTCACCGTAATTTTTATCTCCCAATTTTACCCGGTTTCCGTATCAAACCCTGAAGCAAGATTATTTAAGG
The DNA here is from genome assembly GCF_046529725.1 of Methanosarcina hadiensis. Lineage (GTDB taxonomy): Archaea > Halobacteriota > Methanosarcinia > Methanosarcinales > Methanosarcinaceae > Methanosarcina > Methanosarcina hadiensis. The sequence goes on from NZ_CP136241.1 coordinate 2,558,461, forward strand.
CTTAGTATTAATGTTAGCTAAAAGGGATAAAGCTTGAAAGAGACAGGGGAGAACAGAAAAAAAGAAATATGGGCAGGAGAGACTTCTGTTTTGCCTAGCTGTTTCGGAGAGGTTGTGAACTCTGGTTTTTACATTAGAATTAATGCCTGTAAACTTTAAAATCATACCAGAAAAATCAGAGGCTGTTGAAAAAATACAGAGAATGTAGAAAAATGAGCGGGAATTGCCTGAAAACTTGAAAATAAGAATCGGGGGTTTAGCTTCTGGACTATACACTCAGGGTAGGAGGAGAAGCCGGGCAGGGGTTGCAAACAATAGGAGGAGCCCTTGCAAAAATCTTCTCCAGAAAAGGATATTACGTGTTTACGCACCAGGACTATATGTCCAGGATACGCGGCGGACATAATTTTTACCAGGTCCGCTTTTCTGACCGGAAAGTAATGGCTTCAAAAGAAGCTGTTGATATTCTTCTAGCTCTTGACCTGAATACAATAGAGATTCATAAAAACAGCGTAAAAGAAGACGGCTTCATTCTATATGATTCCGAGAGCATGAAAAAGAAATTTGAAGGCACTGAATTTATAGATATTCCTTTCAGAAAAATAGCGCTTGATGTCGGAAAAAACAGCGTCATGGCAAATACCGTAGCAACAGGGGCAGTGCTTGGGCTGCTTGACCTGAAGCTTGATATTCTTAATGAAATCCTGAGAATGACTTTCAAAGGGAAAGGGGAAGAAATAATTGAGAAAAACATAGCCTGCGCAGAGGCAGGGTATAATTACGCCCATGAAAACTGTTCCCGCTGCGAAGCTTTCGGAATTTCCGAGCCGCAGGACAGGAAACTTCTGCTAATAGACGGGGTTCAGGCAATAGGGATGGGGGCCCTTATGTCAGGCTGCATGTTTTATTCGGCGTACCCTATGTCCCCTTCAACAGGGATTCTGAACTATCTGGCTTCGAGAGCAGAAGAATACGGGATAGTAATTGAGCAGGCCGAAGATGAAATATCAGCGATCAATATGACAATAGGTGCCTCTTTTGCGGGCGTAAGAGCTATGACAGGCACGTCAGGAGGAGGTTTTTCCCTCATGGCAGAAGGCCTTTCCCTTGCAGGGATTACCGAGACGCCTCTTGTGCTGGCAGAAATGCAGCGCCCAGGACCGGCTACAGGTTTGCCCACTCGCACCGAGCAGGGAGATCTTCTTTTTGTCCTTCATGCAGGCCATGGGGAATTTCCCAGGGTGATCTTTGAGCCGGGAACTCCGGAAGAGGCTTTTTACCTGACAAACAAAGCATTCGAGCTTGCAGAGAAATACCAGATTCCTGTTTTTATTCTATCTGACCAGTACCTGGGTGAGTCCGAATGGACTTTTGAAAACTTTGATCTCGGCCGCCTGGTATACAACGATTACCGGGTCAGGGAAAAAGACCTGGAAAGGACAGGAGAGTATAAACGCTATAAATACACTGATACAGGGATTTCTCCTCTTGCAGTTCCCGGAGAAGCAGGCGAACATCTTGTTGTTGCTGATAGCGATGAACATGACGAAGAGGGGCACATTATAGAGGACTCAGAAACACGCATAAAAATGGTCCAGAAAAGGCTGCTGAAAAAGCTGCCTCAAATAAAGAAAGAAATCGAAGCTCCACTGCTGTATGGAGACTCCTCTCCGGAAATAGTGCTTGTAGGGCACGGCTCTACTTTTGGAGTAATAAAAGAAATAGTGGATATATATTCAAAAGACAAAAAAATCGCAATGCTTCACTTCAGTCAGATCTATCCGTTCCCCGAGCTGGAAAAGTTCGATTATATAGATCTTCTTAAAAACGCAAATCTTGTGATTTCTGTGGAAAATAATGCTGGAGGGCAGTTTTCAATGCTTATGCGGGCCGAAACAGGTTTTGAATTTACCCACCGAATTTTAAAATACGATGGAAGACCGTTTACAATTGAGAACCTGAAGGAGGAAGTAGATGCCTGCCTCTGAAGAATATGAAGGCCAGGTCCCTGCCTGGTGCCCTGGATGCGGAAACTTTCAGATTCTCTCAACCATCAAACAGGCGCTTTCAGAACTTGGAATCGAGCCCTGGGAAGTCATGATGGTTTCGGGAATAGGGCAGGCAGGAAAACTGCCCCATTATATAAAGTGCCATACCTTCAACGGGCTGCATGGAAGAACCCTTCCGGTTGCTACGGCTGCAAAGCTTGCAAACCATGCCATGCACGTTATTGCAGTTGCCGGGGACGGAGATTGCTATGCCGAAGGGGGAAACCATTTCCTTCATGCCATCCGAAGGAACCCGAATATCAGCCTTTTCGTGCACAATAACCAGATATACGGGCTGACCAAAGGACAGGCTTCTCCTACATCAGCCAAAGGGACGCATACACCTGCTCAGCCTTTTGGGTACCTTGCACATCCTTTTAATCCGCTTTCTCTGGCAATCTCTCAGGACTGCAGCTTCGTAGCAAGGGGATTTGCAGGAGACCAGGAGCATTTAAAGGAGCTTATAAAAGCCGCAATAACACACAGGGGCTTTTCCCTGCTTGACATTCTACAGCCCTGTGTCACGTTTAATAAAGTGAATACCTTCAAATGGTACAGGGAAAGAGTTTACAAGCTCGGGGACAATTATGACCCTTACAACCAGGTAAAGGCCTTCGAAAAAGCTCTTGAATGGGGAGATAAAATTCCCAATGGCGTATTTTATAAGAGCGATAAGGAAACCCTGGAAGAAATGGTGCCTACGCTCCATGAAATGCCTCTTATAAGGAAAAAGTTTTCAATAGAAGCCTTAAAACATGAAATTGAAAAGTTTTATTGAAAGCTTTACTTACTTACTATTTTTTTTAGAATCTATTCTTAAACCGTCCAGAGTTATAGTTTTCGAGATTCCGGCTCGAATGTACTTGATTTAACTAAATAACTTTTAAAAATTAAAAAAGCACTAATATAATAACTTTGTAATTTTTTGGTAAAAGTTAATAAATTATGAGAGAATAGTATCTTCTGAAGAATTATAGGTATGTATATAGGAGGTCAGTTGACCGGGCACCATAGTATCAGCTCCTGAGCAGATATCTCCTATAGTAAATTGTAATAAAAATTAAAGTATCAGGCGCTGGGGAATGGAACCTTTTGACTTTTCTATATACTTTCATTCAAACCTGAATAATGGAGTGAAAACAGAATGAAAGGGATTTTTAGCATCTTTAGAAAAGACGATAAAGCCTTTACAGGACTGGAATCCGCAATCGTGCTGACCGCCTTTGTGGTGGTGGCAGCAGTTTTCTCTTATGTAGTTCTCGGGGCTGGCTTTACAACATCCGATACAGCCAAGAAGACTATTGATGAAGGTGTCAAACAGACCACTTCTTCAGTTGAAATCGCTGGAGACGTGATTGCAAAAGAAGGCATTGTAGATGGAACCGTAGGCACTATTCTTATTACTCTCCAGCTTACAGCAGGGCAGTCTCCTGTAGAGATAGGAAAAGAAGGACTTGCTGACGGCACCGAAAAGCTGGTAGTTTCTTACGCTGATAGTTGGAAGTACATGGAAAGCACGAAGTGGAGCAAGACGTTTGTAGGAGAAAACGATAAAGACGATATTTTAGAACAGCATGAGAAGGTGACACTAACTATCGAAGTTCCTGAAGGCTCACTGCTTTCAAATGCTACTACCGCACCAAATAGCGAATTCAGGCTTGAGATAAAACCGAAAATAGGCCCAATTGTTCCGGTGACGAAAGAAATTCCTACACAGATTGATCCAGTTATGGTCCTGACATAATCCCGAATTTAAGGGGATGCTTCCCCTTTTGCAGGTATAGAAATGGAAATCTTATTTTCTTTTTCAGGTGGTCAGTATGGAACTGGAGAAAAGAGTTGAAGAGATAGAAACCGAACTTAAAGTCATGAAAGGAGAGATCAAAGAATTACTGGTAGATATAAGAGACCTCGTGAATAAAAATGAGAATCCTTTCTGCAGTTTTCCCTGCCCTGAAGCATTAAAGAGCCCGGTACCTGTTAAAGACAAAATTACAGATAACCAGCCAGTTGTAACCCTAAATGAAAAGGTGGAACACAAGCCTTCTTCAGGGGTTTCGGAGCCAGGAGATCAAATTATAAAAAATGATAGGAATTCTTTGAAACCATGTGTGCATAACCGGGAAACTTGCATGCAGAATGCTCAGAGGCAAGAAATATACGGAACCGAGCCCTGGGATTTCCGGAAGATTGACATATTCATGATTGTTGAGCTTATGCGCTGGGTGGATTACGCCGTGAGAACAGTAGGTCACAATAACCTCAGCGGTCTGCTGAACCTTTATGCTCTTACCGGACAGCTTCCCGAAGAGACGGAGAAAATTATTGAAAACATTGCAAAACTCTCAATTGAAAACCCTGCCGAAGAAGAAAATGTCAATATGAAAGATAACATTACGGTACTTTCACAGTTGAGTGCGATCCTTAATCCGGAAGGCTTTAAGAATATCCAGCCGCTTTACGAAACAGCCCCAGGAAGGAAGTATAGAAGAAAAGAGAAAAAGACAGGAAACGTCTCAATTGAATTTGAAGCACAGAAGGAGTTGAAAAGCTGAAATCAATTGCTGCCATCAAATCTGATATTAAACGATATATTTGAGACAGATCAATATCGTCTTCTTAATAAAAATCGTATATTGGGAAATAATTATCTTTATCAGCATCACTTAAAGTTATTTCATTTATATAGTTTAATCATATGTTACCAGTTTGATACAGTTTAATCGGAAATCATCATGAAATTACCACTAAAGCCATTATCAAATACTGCTAAACTCATCATTAAATTATCATTAAATTATCATTAAATTACCATTAAATTATCATTAAAATCATTATGGAATTATCACTAAAGCCATTATTAAATCATTGCCAAAGTCTTTCATTACTAAAGTCATCACCAATTTCTCCGGTCTGAAGAGCGGAAAAAGTAAAGCGGGGAGTCGAAAGATGAGTGGGGAGTCGATAAGCTCTGCAATTCTAACAATAGCATCCGTTATCTGTGCATTTGGGTTTGTTTCAGCTGTGTATCCCTCGGTCATCTCTGCCGGACATCCGATAATGAGCCGTACAGACTCTATGGGAGACCAGATCATGACGGATATAGAAATTTTGCATGAAGCAACAGGAGCCGAAGGCACTGAGATTCATGTATGGGTAAAGAACGTGGGATGCAAGGAAATATCTTCAAGCGCAATTCCCAGGTCTGACCTCTTTTTTGGAAAAGCCGGGAACTTTGAGCGAATTCCTTATGATGAAAAAGAAACTCTGGTACCGGGCTGGAGCTACAGGATTGAACAGGATGAAGACAATGACTGGGATAAAGGAGAGACTCTGAGTATAAAAATCAGACCTGCGGATTTGCCTGAACCCGGAAAAAAATACTTCATCAAATTCAGCACATACAACGGGGTTTCTGAAGAGGCCTATTTCACGGTGTCATGATGGGGTTCGGGTCAATAATTGCAGCGATTATTTCAGTTGCAACCATCCTTCTTGCCTGCTACGTTTGCTCTGAAGGAGGGTTCTACATGGCAAACGGACTGTCGGACTCAGTCATTGAGATGCAGGAAAACAAAAATGAAATTCTAAAAACCGGAATAGAGGTAAGAAGCGTCTCCACAGACGGAGTGGATCTTCTGGTATCCCTGCAAAATACAGGCTCGACAAAAATTGGGGACTTCACTTACATGGACATAATAGTTACTTATCAAAATGAATCAGGTATAAACAAGACTATCTGGATTCCTTATCAGGAAGATGAGACCCATTCCGAAAACAGATGGAAAGAAACTGATATTATGCCGGACCTGATAAACCCTGGAATCTTTGACCCCGGAGAAGAGATGAAACTTCAGGTCCGGATGGATGAATCAGACCCATTGGGAAATTCAAGCATAAACTGGATTCAGGTAGTTTTACCGAATGGGGTAAAGGCTTCACGATATTTTAAAAGATAATCTTTCAATTGCGTAAGGAAACTTTCATGGAAACCAGGTTAATACAGGTTATTCCGGGAAAACTGCTGAAAGAAAAGTAAGGGACTATAAGGAAAGAGGGGTGAGAGAAATGGAGGTAAACAGGGGGAGGGACGAGAGAAATGAAAGTAAATAAAGGTGAGGGTATACCGTTAGAAAAAGAACTTTTTTATGAAGAAGAGTCCAGTGGCCTTAAAAAGGAAGAAAAAGAGGTGATGGAGTTCATATCTTCCGGAAACCTGGAAATAGACAGGAGACTGGAAGGGGGCATTCCTGCAGGTTCACTAAGCCTCCTCGAAGGTGGAAACGATAGTGGGAAGTCAGTTTTTATGCAGCAGATAATATGGGGAGCTCTTAACCAGGATAAGACCGTACTTGTTTTAACAACTGAAAAAACCTCTATAGAAGTCCTGAACCACATGGAGAGCTTAAATCAGGGGATTTCGGATTATTTCATAATAGGAAGGTCAAAGATATTCGAAATTAATGCAGGTTATGTTGAAAAAAACCCGCACTTGAGTGAGAGCCTGCTGCAGCTACTCCTTGAATGCGTACAGGGATGTAAGGAGGAACTGATCCTTATTGATTCCCTGACAATCTTTGCAGTTAACTCTTCTGAGAGTGCTGTGTTAAATTTCTTTACCGAGTGTGCAAAATTATGCGATAGGGGGAAAACTATTCTCATAAGCGTTCACGGATATGCATTTCCGCAGGTAGTATTCTACAGGCTGAGATCAGTTTGCAGCACCTGTCTTGAGCTCAGGATAGAGCAGGTTGGGGACCAGTGGATAAAAACTATGGAAATTCAGAAACTGAGGGGTGCCATGAAAACTACGGGAAATCTGCTTAGTTTTGATGTGGACAGTGAATACGGGCTGAGAATAATTCCTGTTTCAAAAGTTAAGGTCTAAAAAGATGAAAAAGTATCCGGAGAAACAACTCCCGGAGAAAAACCCGAATGAGGAACCTAAATGGAAGCTCTGCCTTTTAACCCGTTGCCTGCACCGGAGAATGGAGGGCCTTCCAGAAAAAAAGTTTACGAAAGCCTTTCCCCGGAAATGCAGGAATTCGTTGGCAGGGAAGAAAATCATCATATCCTTGATTACATTTGCAGGCTCCCAGTTGAAGAAATAGGATTTCCGGAATTTTTTCCAAGAATTTCCAGACCCATGAAAAGCATCAAACACCCTAATCTGATTTATCCTGCGGGAAAGGGGCTTGCTGTTCACATATATCCGGACAGGGAGGACATAAGAAACTATTACATCCCCATAGAACCCTGCCTTTTCCAGAATCTGGACAACACTCTTGAGGCTGTAGAAAAGTTACTCATTGACTTTATACATGACCAGGACATCACAACAAATGACCCTGAAGAAAAAAAGAAGCTCCTTGTAAAAGCTCTTGAAAAAACCTGCGATATAAAAGAGAATTTAAAGGAAAACTCCGGGATACCGGACGGGAAGTACGGAGAAAAAAAAGAAAGTACAGCCCGGAGGAAAACCCAGGAAAAAAACTCCCTGAAAGAGGACAATAGCAGCAAAATAGCCGGAATTCTCGGAACCCTGAAAGAAGCCGGCAAAATACTCGAAACAAAAAAACTGAAGAGAATTTCAGTAACGCCTCATGAATTCAATGCGATCAAATACCTGATGGTAAGGGATAAGGTTGGGATGGGAATGCTCGAGCCTTTGCTGCTTGATTCAAACATAGAAGACATAAGCTGCAGCGGGCTTGGAAGAATATTTGTTGAGCATAAGGTATTTTCGTCCCTTAAAACAACAATTTCATTTGAAGAAATTGAAGAACTTAACTCTTTTGTCATACAAATGTCCGAAAAAGTGGGAAAGCCAATAACTTACAGGGACCCCATAGTTGATACAGCCCTTCCTGACGGGTCAAGGATTAATATAGTATTTGGGGAAGACGTGTCAAAACGCGGAAGCAATTTTACTATCAGGAAATTCATGAGGGTTCCGATTTCAATCCTTGAACTTATCGAGTTCGGGACAATAGACTACACAATGGCTGCATATATGTGGATGATGCTCAGGGCAGGCATGAATTGCTTTGTTTCAGGGGAAACAGCTTCAGGAAAGACAACAATGATGAATGCTGTAACCACATTCCTTCCTCCGGATTCCAAAATAGTTTCCATCGAAGACACCCCGGAACTTCAGGTTCCACATAAGAACTGGACACGTGAGGTTACAAGAACCACAAGGGACGACAGCGGGTCTGACGTTTCCATGTTTGACCTGTTAAAGGCAGCCCTCCGCCAGCGTCCTAATGAGATAATGATAGGAGAGATCCGCGGAGTTGAAGGAAGTATAGCTTTCCAAGCTATGCAGACCGGACATCCTGTAATGTCAACTTTCCATGCAGCCTCGGTAGAGAAACTCATCCAGAGGCTTACGGGAGACCCCATAAATGTGCCCAAAAATTATGTGGACAACCTGAATGTGGTCATTGTCCTGAGTGCGGTAAACGTCCCCGGAAAAGGGCTTGGAAGAAGGGTCATGAGCATAAACGAGATAGTAGGTTACGATTCCGTGAATCAGGCTTTTGATTTTATGGATATTTTCAAATGGGACCCTGCTACTGACACGTTCATATTCACAGGGAGGAACAACTCATATCTTCTGGAACATAGAATCGCCCTACGCATGGGAATTCCTGAAAATCAGGTGAGAAAGATATATTCCGAACTTGACAGAAGGGCAAAAATCCTGAGAAAAATCCATAAGGCAAATATAACTAATTTTTATGATCTGTTTGATACCCTGATCCAGCTCGAGGAGGCGGGGTTAACGTTATGAATTATGCAGAGATAACCCCTTATTTAAAAATAAATGCTGCAAAACACGGAGCTGAAGGATACTTTAGCCTTGCCCGAAAACTTAAAAGTACAAAAATAGTTGAGAGAGTTAATGATGATATGCTCTTTCTGCTGACTTATATGGCAGCGATTTCAACTGCGGATATTAAAAGGGACAGGATATTCGATTATGCCGGACGCCAGAAAGAGTACGAAGCCTCAAAATATTTCAGGCAGATATATATTCTTGCCTCAAAGTGGGGATATGAGTACGCAAAAGCCTGCAAGTATATTTCGCAGAAATTAAAAGATGCTTATCTTTCAAAACTATTTGGCAGGATGGCGAATACCCTTTCTTCCGGAGAACCTGAGAAAGGCTTCCTCAAGCAGGAAAAAATTACGAGGGAAGAAATCTATTCTAACGCATATGAGAGAAGTATAGAATCCCTGAAAAAATGGACTGATGGATACACTGCCCTGATGGTTTCCGTAATCCTTGTTGTTACTGTAATCCTTGTTTCGGTCATGATTTACAATATAGACAACATACAAACCATTGCATCCCTGATCATATTCCTGACACTTTCCCTATGCGGGCTTGCCCTTTATATAGTATATAAAGCAGCTCCTGCCGAAAAAAAGTTGCATGCACTCAGACGCAGATCAAAGGAGCAGGAGCAGATAAGACTTCTGAGCCGAATTTTGCTTCCTCTGGGAGCGGTTTCCCTTACTGGCTTAACTTTGCTGGGGATAGGAAGAGAATATATCCTGCTTGGGGTGGCGTTCTTTACGCTCCCGATAGGAGCACTGGCTATAGTTGATGACCGAAAAATCGATGAAAGGGACAGCAGTTTCCCGGCTTTTATAAAGACTCTCGGAGCCCTTGCAGGGACAACAGGGATCACCATAAGGAGTGCTATAGAAAACCTTGACCGGGAAACTATAGGTTGCCTCAAGCCAGGAGTTGAAGAGCTTCACAAAGGCCTTTCTATGGGATTTAAGTCCAGGGTTTGCTGGGAGAAATTCATAGGCGAGACGGGCTCGGAACTTATCAACAGGTCCTCAAGGATCTTTACAGATGCAGTCGAACTGGGAGGAGACCCCGCCGAAGTTGGGAATATAGTCTCAGCCTCAAGCCTTGCAATAGTCCTCCTGAGGATGAAGAGACAGCTTGTCAGCTCCAGCTTCAAGGGGCTTGCCATAACCCTGCATACTGTTATGGTCGGGCTTCTGATCTTTGTAATGGAGATAATTTCAAAATTCAGCGGACTTGTTTCAAAAATGAGCGAGGCTTACATGTCCGCAGAAGGGAGTATGAGCGGGATGTCCGGAATGAGCATGAGCATGTTTAATGCAGCCGAAAGCGTGCCTGTGCTCTATAAATTTACTTTCTCCGTGATAATTATCCTGACAATTTCAAATACACTCGTAGTAAAGATTGTAGAAGGGGGAGGAAATTACAAAATTTTATTTTATGGGGGGCTGATGTCCGGAATTTCAGGACTTTGCATGATCCTTATCCCTCCTGTCGTAGTCAGGGTATTCACTTTCCAGATATGAAAGAGATCTCTTCAGTTAGGAAAAGAAAGAAAAGTTGTCTGAAGAGAGAATTCAGGAAGGCTGCAGAGGAGGAGGATTTTGAAACCGGAAATAGATTAGGATTAATGGAGGAGAGTGTAATGGAGGGTTTAAAAAATATAACTATAGAGGGATTAAGAGAACTGAGAGAAAACGGGTTCAAGAGCCTGAAAATTGGCGGATTAAAGAATTTAATGCTTAAGCCGGAAGAATCCAGAACAGGGTGCATAAACGATGCAGAGCTTGAGGACCTGACACAAAAGAGAGAAGAGATTAGACAAAAGATAGAAAAACTGAATAAAGAGAAAAAAGAAATTGAGGCGCGTATTCGCCTGATCCGGAAAACAGAAAAAAGGAGTTATGAGGGACTAACAGAATTTCCATGGAGAGAGGAAATTTTTCCCCCACTTTCAAGAAAAACACATGCGAAAATCCCTGGTGCTCTTGAAATGAAAGATAGCTCTTTGCATAATGAGAACTCCGAATTCTCAGAGGTAAAAGGCAGTCCAATGAAAATAAAGGATAGATGTACAGACGAAAAATCTGAAGTGAACATATCTGAAGTGAACATATCTGAAGTAGAAATATCTGAAGGTATAGAGCCTGAAACTATCCAGATTATGGCAGTAGACAATGCTGAAAGAGCAGGAACGGTAAACGAAATCGAAAAAAAAGTTGGGGAAAAAGCTATTTTAGGGAAAGAAGAAAAAATAAAAGCGGTATATCCGTTCTCAACTGAGAAATTAAAAGAAAATAAGATCCCCAGCAAAGATTCGAGCAGGGATTCCAGTAAAAATTTCAGTAAAAATTCCAGTCAAAACTCAGTTGAAGCGAGAAAAAGTGAAAGTAAAAATAACCCTGCAGCGAGTCTTCTTGGAGAAAATTTGATTGAAGAGTTACTGGGCAGTGATGACCTGACCCCTGAAGAGGAGAAGGGCTTCATGAAGTATCTGCAGGAACCGCGAATAGAAGAGCTGATCAATGAGTTAAAAGATACAAAATCTCTTCTGATTCGGGCAAGAAATGCAGGTTAAACTGGAAAAGAAATCAGAACTGATGAAGAGTTAACTGGCGAAAAAGCTGAGAGAAAGAATGAGAGAGACCAGAAGCTAATGAGAAATAAATAAAAAGAAAAGAAAAAAGCGGTAAGAATCCCGGCACACAAATGATAAGAATTTTTTGGGCACTCAAGCATTAAAATTATTTGTGAGCAGGGGAATGGAAAAGTCCTTCCCTTGCTTTATGCAGGTATTTGTTTGCTTCTTCAATTTTGCGGGCAGCCTCAAAGATATCTTCGGAAGCTGAAAGAAAACCATCTTTTTTGGCTTTCTGAGCCCATTCATTAAAACTCTGTATATGGCTTTCGTTATGTTCGATCCAGTGCTCAATCAAATGGGAAAGGTTATCGTGACTTAGTTCTTCGGTTATTGTTATTCCCTCCTGCTTATGAATATGGAATTCATCGTATAAATTTTAACTGGATTTAAGAGAATTTCTCATACTGTTAATAAGAAAAAGGGAATGAGAAATATAAATGAAGGAAAAGGAAAGTCAGTAATTTATTTTAGTAATTTATTTTAGTAATTTATTCTAGTAATTTATTTTAGTAATTTATTCTAGTAATTTATTTTAGTAATTTATTTTATTACTTTTTTGGCGGAATTTCAGGCAGGTTGCCGGAACGCCCTGTATGTTGGAATCAAAATAGGCATCAGAGACAATTCTACAGGGCAGCCATGAAGACTGCCTTTCAGATTTTTCCCTTTTCAGATTATCCTGGGATCAGTGATTTCTCCTGTCAGTGCAGACGCTGCTGCGGTTGCAGGAGAAGCGAGATAAATAAAGCCGTCCTTTCCCATCCTGCCTTTGAAATTCCTGTTTGCGGTTGAAACGCAGACTTCGCCTTCCCCGAGCACTCCCTGATGAGCGCCGAGACAGGGACCGCAGCCTGGAGTTGCAAGGGTCACACCTGCATTCAACAGGGTTTCCATAGTTCCGTTCTCTATTGCTGCAAGAAGGGTTGTACGGGATGCAGGGATTATAATTGTCCTGACTGCAACCTTTTTTCCTTTCAGGATTGATGCTGCCACTTCGAGGTCTTCGAGCCTTCCGTTGGTGCATGTCCCTATAAAGACCTGGTCCACGTGAGTGCCTTCAACCTCCTCTACAGGCTTGACATTATCCACCTGATGCGGGCAGGCGACCTGAGGTTCTATATCTTCTGCATCATATGTGAGCTCTTCCAGATAAGCCGCATCAGGGTCCGCATATACGGGTTCGTAAGGAGAAGCTGCCCTGTTTTTCAGGAAATCAAAAGTCTTCTCGTCAGGAGGGACAATTCCGGTCTTTGCGCCCATCTCTATTGCCATGTTGCAGAGCGTCATCCTTCCTGCAATCGAGAGCTCACTTATCGCATTTCCGTAAAACTCAACCGCTTTATAGGTTGCACCTGCAATCCCGGTTTTTCCTATCAGGTAAAGGGTAAGGTCTTTTGCATGGACACCTTTTTCAAGGCAGCCTTCAACCGTCATCCTGAGGCTTTCCGGAACCTTGAACCAGAGTTTTCCCGTAGCAAAGATCTCAGCCATATCGGTTGCCCCGACTCCTGTTGCAAACGCTCCGAAAGCCCCGTATGTACAGGAATGAGAATCAGCCCCGACAACCAGTTTTCCGGGAAGTGCAAAGCCGTTTTCAGGAAGCACCTGGTGGCAGATCCCTTCTCCTATTTCATAGAAATTAGGTATGCCCTGCTCCCTCACCCATTCCCTGATTTCTTTCTGCAGGGTGGCTGAAGTTTCGGTGTTCGCAGGGGCTATGTGGTCAAAAGGAATTATAATCTTCGAAGGGTCCCAGACCTTTTCCATCTCCATTTCCTTAAAAGCATTTACCGTAAGCACTGATGTGCCGTCGTGCGCCATTGCGTAGTCCACATCTGCCAGCACAAAATCGTTAGCTTTTGCCTCTTTCCCTGCTGCGCGGGAAAAGATTTTTTCGCTGATTGTTCCCAAAGTAAGCCTCCTTTCGATGATCAAATGATAATTTGCAATAATTAAATAATAATTTCCGATAATCAAATATAATGATGAACAGGCAGGTGAAAAATTCAGGTTTTAGGACTCACTATAAAGTAATCTATCACCCGGTTTAATAGCTTAGAAATTAAATTATTTATTTAATGTTTTTGGATCGATCCCTTTCAACTTCATTCTTTTTCGTATTTCAGGTTTTGTCCCGGATCTCCTTTCTTCCCATTTTCCGGTAAAACTCAAGGTCTAGCATATAGTTAAGCCCTCTGGAAGCCTCCTTATTTTACAAAAGCGCCGTAGTACATCAGCCCTGTATCGGCATCGTTTTCCTGTCCTGTAAACCCGTATTTCTCCAGACCACCTGACCGAACCTGTCCGTATGGGAAGTAATCGGTGCGTTCGACCTCAAGCCCGGTTTCATCCACCATCAAAGAAGTGCTGCCGAGGTGGTCGGCAAGGTACCACTCCATGCCTTCGGATGTTTTCCTGGCAATGCATTAATCGTCGCGGAAGGAATAGCTGGTGGCAGTTCCGTTATCGATTTCGTAGAACTTGTTGATGTAATAGGTGAATTCGCCGTCGGAGTTCTGTTTCTTAATTCTCTGGCCGTTTGCATTGTACCAGTACTTTTCCACAAGGGAATTGTTGGCAGAGTAGCGGACCTCACTTAACTGGTTAGCGTCGTTGTAGACGTAGATGAAATCCTCATCGTCGACAAGGTTTCCGTTTGCATCATAGTCGAGAGTGTTTCCGTTGAAGGCAACAGGGGTACAGACTGTTTTGTTGAACTATCAATCGTATTTTACTGGCGTAGTCTGAGAGCCGGAAATTAATAGAGTAAAAAGTTTTAAGCATACTCAGGGCACTTATTATTGCAGCCTGCACGCTTAATCTTAAGGAAAAAACGCGAAAACAGGTAATGAGAGGAGGTTTAATATGACGTCAAAATTGATGGACTACTTTAACAAGCAGCCGAGAATAGGAGTTCTAAGCACGGCGGATAAAGACGGAAAGGTTGATTCAGCCGTTTACGGTTCACCCCAGATGATAGATGAAAAGACCGTTGTAGTTGCAACAGGCAAGAACCGCACATTCTCAAACCTTCAGGAGAACCCTTATGCGATGTTTCTCATAATGGAGCCCGGAGCTGAGATTATGGACTGGAAAGGAATCAGGGTTTATATGAAGATGAAGGAATCTGCGACTTCCGGGGAGATGCTTGACATGATCAGGAGCCAGATAACAAAAATAGCTGGCGAGGAAGCGGGGAAAATGATATATGCAACCATCACTCTCGAGATTACTGAGCTGAGGCCTCTCATAGATATGGGGCAGGACTGGGAAAAATCGATCTGAGTTTTCAAAAGTTATAAAGATAAAATAACAGATCAAAGTTGTTGTGGCGCGCCCGGCTGCAAGTAACGGGTATTACGTGACAGCTCTGGTTATAGTGGCTATTAAAATCAGGAATTTTTATATCCGATATTTTTCTTTTTTCCAATCACTACCTTTTCCAGATATACAAGTTCAACCTTGCTTCCCGACGGTTCACGCCTGAACTCCCGATACCCCAGTTTATGATAGAGGTGAAGATTTCTGATGCTATTCGATCCGGTGTAGAGTTCAAATCGAGCTACATCCCGATACATAAGCTCAATCTCTATTATCAAACGCGAGCCTATCCCCTGATTCTGCCATTTCGGATGCACAATGAGCCTTCCTATGTGGCAGGTATCACCCATAATACGAGTTCTTACTGATCCTATAATTGAATGTTCGCTGACGGCTTTAAGGAACAGATGAGTTTTGAACTCACCCTGGATCTCTTTTACGGTCTGAAGTAAAGGTGGTAATGTCCAGTCATTATATATTTGAGCCTCACTCTGGTATGCCAGTTTCTGGAGGTCTAAGATTCCGATCGCGTCTTCAAGAGTCGCCTGAAAAATTTCAACCTTCTTCGCCATAGTTCTTACTCCAAACTTTTAAGGTCAGCAAATTTAGTACAGATCTTAATATGCCACAGACTCTGGAGAATAATACAGTTGGGGAAACACGCAGTTACATTTTTGCCCGGAAACACAGGGGAATTCAATTATAACAGAGCGAAGAGAAAAAGCTACACTTTTACTTTTCGCATTCAAATTCTCCCAGTTGCATACCCGGAGCCTCGCCCGGACGGACTGTAAAGCCGTGCTTCTCATAAAAGCCGGCTTTTCCGGGAGCTGCAAATAACCAGACTCTTTTTAGACCTATCTCCTGGCACTTTTTAACCAGCTGTTTTAAGATTGCGCTTCCTATTCCTTTATTTTGATGATCCGGCATTACAATTATATCGCAGACAAAAGCGTACAGGACTCCGTCCGAGATCAAACGACCACAGCCAGCAATATCCTCATTTTGATATGCTGTTATCCAGTACCAGGTATTGCCAAACACTTTTTTCAAGTCATCTTCAGAAACTCTCAGGACTGGCATCCAGCCTGTGCTTGAGAACAATTGAAAATACTCTTCAAAGGTAGGAGGGCTCTTTTTGTATTCAATACCTTTCATTCCTTACTCCTGTGATATTTACTTTTAACAACTGGAACCACAATCAGCATAAAAGAAATATATCCTTTTCTTCCATATTTGTAAATTTGTTTTTATTGAATGCCTTCATCTTATCCTTCATGGATTTTGACCATATTTTCATCCACAGATTATCGAAGTTCTCTCCGGTACACAGATTATCAGAGTAAAAAGTTTTAAGCATACTTAAGACGATTATTATTGCAGCCTGCAGATTAATTATGGTCCTTTTCATGACAATATTTTGTGACCAGGCAGCTTCGCAAGCTCGACTCTTAAAGAAAAGAGCGCTAAAACAGGCTATTATAAGAGGTTTAGATATGGCATCAAAATTGATGGATTACTTTAATAAGCAGCCGAGAATTGGGATTTTCAGCACAGCGAGTAAAGACGGAAAGGTAGATTCAGCTATTTTCGGCTCACCCAATATGATCGATGAAAAAACCGTTGTGGTTGCGACAGGCAAGAACCGCACGTTTTCAAACCTTCAGGAAAACCCTTATGCAATATACCTGATAATGGAACAGGATACGGATTGGAAAGGGATCAGGGTTTATATGAAGATGAAGGAATCTGCAACGTCAGGGGAGATGCTTGATACGATTAAAAGCCAGATCGCAAAAATGGCAGGAGAGGAGGCTGCGCAGATGATGAGTGCAACGGTTACCTTCGAGATCATTGAGCTGAGACCTCTCGTTGATATGGGACAGGGCTGGGAGAAATCGATCTGATTGATATTAACTGATACTCCTGACCTGTATGCTTCCTGATCTGTATGATTGTTTTAATTTGACCTGATCTTCACAGCTGGAAAAAATTAGAAAAAATTCTATAAGAAGGTAAAAATAAAAAATAAGGTAAAAATCAAATTGCGGGCGGCCACCCCACCCTAAAGGATGGGGTATGCTTCGGGCCGCCCGCCCGGTTACTTAGGAAAGATGATTAAGTATCCTTTAAAGAGGTTTCATGAACATAAGTGATTGAAATTTTAACCTCGGTTTCCGGTCCAATTTACTATCTCTATACAAGGAAACTATGGTTTAGATATTCAAAGAGAAAAACGAAGAGGCGAGGGTTCACTTCATCCCCTACCTAAAGATAGGGGTATTCGTGACCCTCTGCGCTCCCGTTGTAATGAAAAATAAGGTAAAAATAAAAAAGACCGGCTAAAATTTAGAGCGGGGATTTTAGATTACGCCGGTCTTTTCAAGAAAACCTTCCAGAGGCACTGAGTGAGTTTGGAAACCGCATACTTTGTAGGGGTCAGCTCCCATTGAAAGAGCTACGAACTGGGCAATATTCATATGAACCATTTCGTATTTCACCCCGAATTCTTTTTCAACTACAGGCTGGTAGCGGTCGTACTGGATATGGCAGTTCGGGCACATATGGATCATCAGTTCCACTCCTGCCCTCTGGAGACTGTCAAGTTTGGCTTTGGTGACCTGTAGAGAAGTATTTTTGTTAACGTGAAGCTGGGAAAAGCCCATTCCGCAGGTAAGAGTGCGGTCTTCGTACCAGCGAAGGGGAGATGCTCCGCAGGCTTCAGCTATCGTGTCAATAAGCTGAGGATTTTCAGGGCTTCCGACTACATCCAGATACTTAACTTTATAGTAGTGACAGGCGTGATGAGCTGCAGTTTTTACACCTGAGAAATCAAACTTCTTTTCTTCCTGTATCTTCCCGACTTTACTCAGGATAACCTCAACGGCATGATAAAAATTGGTTCTCGGATTCATATCGTCTTTTTCGTAAATGAGGTCATCAAACCCTTTTTCTTTGAAGATCGAGTTGACCTTATCACGGACCTCAGCATTATTATTAAGAAGCTCACAGGCTTCCTTATTTATGGCATAGCAGGTTGAACAGAGGCAGGTAATGTTCGGATACCCGCATTTCCTGGCGACAGCGAAGTTTCGGGCTGCAATTGCTGTTGTCGTGAGACCTTCGAAAATATCGGTATAGTGGCCTATTCCTGTGCAGCAGGACTGCTCATCGTTTATGTAATAATCTACCCCGAGCTTATCGAAAACATACCGGGTGGCAGTTTCCACTCCAGGGTATTCCTGCCCGACCATGCAGCTCTTAAACAATAAGAGCTTCCTGTCCGGTATACTTTCTATCGCTTTCAAAGCTTAAGTCTCCATCATTTTTTTCATTACCACTGCAGTAATTTGTATTTAGAAGCCTGATAATTCTTTTTTCCTGTATTTTTGCTTTAATCCACTTTTCCCTGTCAAAGTAGCCTGTGCTCTCAAGAATAGCCTGCACTTCTCCATGAGTATCCCTGACATCCCTGGAATCCAGCCCCATTTCGGAACGAATGGACTCCAGGTTTCTCTTAATTTTAACCCAGCGTTCTCCAAGGTCCCTTTCCATGTTCCTGATCCCGGCTTCCGGAACCTTGCTGGCTCCGTTTTCTGCCAGATATTCTCCAATCTCCAGGAAATAAGAGAGCCTTTCAACACCGATCCCTTCGTTAATAGCCATCTGACGCAGTACCTGCACAATCGTTACAGGGCTGTTATTCCTGGGACAGCGCACATTGCAGGAATAGCAGTAGAAACAGGACCATATCATATCCGACTCAAGCACACTGCGGTCGTTTTCCATCACTTTTTTCACGATTTGCCTCGGGCTGTAATCCGTAAACCGGGCTGCAGGACAGGAAGCAGTGCAGGCTCCGCACTGGATACAGCGGTCAAGCCCCAGAGATTCAGGGGTCAGGATGCTCTCTTTTGCTGTCTCTGCAAGAGTTTTACAGTCAGGAGTATCATACTCGTTTACATACGGGATCATTTTATCATCTCTCCTTCCCGGGCAAGGCTGGTAAAAGTTCCTGCAAGCCCTTTAATGTTCGGAACATACGCTTTTTTGAAATGGATTCTGTTTCCTGAATCTCCAAGCTCTTCTTTGAGTTTCTCGAAATGCCTGACAGTAAGAGGATATAATGCTTCGGCTCTCGGGCTGTCAGGCGGGTCTTCAACAAAAAGAATAGAAGATGCACCGTGCCTGAATGCATGAAGCACCAGGTCTCTGTCAACCACCAGACCGGTAGGAACCTTAATTAGTTTAACATTTGAAGGATATGTAAGCACACTGTTACCGATATTATCACAGGTAAGGGAAGCTATTCCGCTGTTCACAAAGCCGAGCATGTCTCCTTCTTCGAGAACTCCCTCTATCTCAGCCTTTAACTGAGATTTGGTAAAGCCTGCAACCTGGATAGCCCCTTCCTTGCAGACCTCGATACAGTATCCGCAGCCGGTACACATAAGGGGGTCAAGGACAACTCTCCCACTATTGTTTACGGAAAGAGCATCAAATGGACATTTAAGGCATTCCCCGCACCGTGTACAGAGCAGCCGGTTTATGGTTGCAATTTCATTTTCCAGGGTTTTCGGGCTGTCTGTAATGAAAGCCCTTGCCCTTACAGCTGCAAGTCCTGCCTGGGCAATCGTATCAGTGACATCCTTAGGGCTCTGGGCAGTGCCGCAGACAAAGATTCCGTCAAGGGAACTGTCTACAGGCTTTAGCTTGGAATGTTTCTCCTTAATAAATCCGCTTTCGTCCTGGCTCAGGTTCAGTACACTGGCGATTTTCCTTGTCCCTGGAGATGGTATCATAGCTGCGGAGAGTACGACCAGGTCAGCAGGGAGTTCCCTCAGTTTCTGGTTAAGTGTATCTTCGACCCTTACAACAAGACTCTTATCCGGTTTTTCAATAACTTCGGCAGGCCTTCCCCTGACAAAGTTAACTCCGGCTTCCTGAACTGCACGGTAGTAGTTTTCGTAAAAACCAAAAGCTCTTACATCGATATAACAGATAGTGATATCTGTCTCCGGGTATCTCTTCTTTATGAGGCTTGCATGTTTCAGGGCTGCCATGCAGCAGTATCTTGAGCAGTAGCGGTTTCCTCCTTCCTTTTCGTCCCTGGAACCAACACACTGGATCATGACTATTCTTTTGGGCGTTTCAGCTTCAGAGAGCTCATCGGACGAACTTTCGCACCTGGAATCACAGGTCGAAGGAGCAGGGTCAATGCAGGCTTTGCTGAAATCGGAAACCCTGAGAAGTTCTCCTTTTGTAGGCCCGTTGATGCCCAGGACTCTTGCAAGTTCCATCTGGGTCATCACATTCTCAAAAATACCATATCCGTACTGAGGCTTCTGGGATACATCATACTCCTCAAAACCCGTGGCGACAATAACTGCACCCACATTAAGCTCTACTATTTCTTCCCTCTGTGAGAAATCGATTGCTCCGTTTTTGCAGGCAGTTTCACACTTTCCGCAGACCTCCCCATTTAGCTGCAGGCAATGATCGGGATCTATACTATAGACTTTCGGAACTGACTGAGAGAAACGCAGGGAAATTGCCTTTTTGTCCATGTAACCGCAGTTAAATTCGTCTTCAATCAGGACAGGGCAGGTACGGCTGCATCTTCCGCATGCTGTACAGTTATCTTTTACATATCTCGGTTTCTTTTTTAACCTGACAGTGAAGTTTCCTGCGCTTCCGCTAATTTTTTCTACTTCAGTCCAGGTCAAAAGAGTAATCTTCGGGTGGGCTGCAACCTCGTTCATAAGAGGGCTGAGCGAACACATCGCACACTCTTCCGCAAGTTTGTCAGGAGAGAATATCTTCCCGATTTTAGCCATCTGCCCGCCTATGCTTGAATCCTTCTCTACAAGGAAAGTAGGGATTCCATTATCTGCAAGGTTCAATGCAGCTGTGATCCCTGCGATTCCACCGCCTATCACAAGAGCCTTTTGAGCAATATCAACTTTTATATCTTCCAGAGGCTCGACATTTTCCAGGCGTTTCAGCTTGGCTTTGAGAAGGGAGACGGCCTTTTCGGTAGCTCCTGCTACGTCGGGATGCACCCATGCACACTGCTCCCTCAGATTTGCAATCTCAAGCCCTGCCCTGTTCAATCCGGCTTCCTGTACGCACTTTTTGAAAAGAGTGCCATGCTTGGAAGGAGTGCAGGAACCTATCACTACCCTATCCAGGTTCTTTTCCAGGATTTTATTTTTAATCAGAGCCTGTCCCTGGCTTGAGCACATATACTCGTAATCATAAACCGGGATCCCTTCAGCCTTAAGGGTTTTTTTCACATAATCGATATCAACGTGTTCGGAAATATTCCCGCTGCAGTGGCAGATAAATACAGCAGCTTTGTTCAATCCTTCAGTCGTCCCATCAGTCATTATATGAATCTTTCAGGGATTTGTATTTAAGACTTGCCAGAATGAAGGTCTGAAATAACCTGATAAGGACAATTTTAAAAGAGTTGATGCCAAAAAAGGACAATTTTATAGATAAAAGGAGATTTTTAATGCCCGCATATTACACTTATATTCTGGTTAATGCCACAGGATTGAAACATGAACTAATAAATAGATATCATTGTTTTAATCCTATATATACCTGAATGAGACTGTAAAAAAATTATGTTTTCTTACTATTTATTGACCTGTCCAGGCATAAAACCCTGAACGAACTCAGTATTTTTCATTATCACAAAGTTTTTATATGCATATAATTATATATAGGGAGAGAGTATTATTATTAAAGTTAAATGAGGTGCCAGATACATCAGGCACTTATAAAGATTTTAAGATTCACACAAATAGAAATATATCAGTCAGGTAAGTGGAATAATTAAAAACAGTGATTCAATTGCTATAATTCAATTGATTATTTAATGTGTAGATAAAATTACTTTACTTCAAAAATATATTTCTATTATCTGATAATACTGGATAAAAATAATATCGGAACCTGAAGGACTCACCGGTATAAACGGCAGATGATAGTTGTGGCAGATAATGGTCTAATATCAGAAGGCAATGATTTTAAGATGGGAGAGGTAGAGTTTGAAATGGTCGAGCTTTTAAGGAAGCTCAACATAAACAGACCGGTAGCCTTAACCCTTGCATGTCTTTCAAAAGGAGAAGAGATTTCTTCCCAGTGTATAGAAATGATATCAGGCTTGAGACAGCCCGAAGTCAGCATTGCAATGCGTTACCTTCGAGAAAACGACTGGATAGACATGAGGGAAGAAAAAAAGAACCACGGAAAAGGAAGACCTGTAAAGCTCTACAGACTTACGGTTCAGATGGATACGATAATTAACACTATAGAAGAAAACGTCATTGCTGAGAGCAAGACTATTCTCCAGAACATAGAACGTCTAAAGAATCTGTCCTGAAAAGATTGACGAAAAAAGTTAGGATTAAAGCAGCTTTTTCCTTACAGGCACATATATAAAAACAATATAAAAACTCTATTTTTAAATTAAAAGGTACAATTATTCAGCCTGGAAGAACTGTCAATTATTCAGCCTGGGAGAAGTGTCCACAACCGAAAAGTTAAATTGAAGCTTTCTTATTCTCTTTTTTCCGTCTCTTTTCGTACAGGCATAAAATTGGGAAGTTGTTCCCGGATTTTGTAATTGCCCGTCTCTTCCATAACCTCATTATTTGTTCAGGTAAAAAATTGTTTTTGCCTGAACGGGCTTGTCAGAAATGTTTACTGCTAAGTTATCTTCGGGCCAGTTAATCTATTTTTTATTCCAGCAAGCCCTGATCTAAAAAATCGCCGTTTCATCTTCAAAAGCCCTATTTTATAAATTTTTTGGATGATCGATTCAAAGATAAACCATTGAAGATTTAACTTTTTATCATTATATGAGCTAACAAGCATTTACTTAATTGAAAAAAGGTAGAGAAGGATTTTAAAGATTTTTAAGACATTTTTAAGCATTATTTGCAGGAAAATAAGATTTCCAGAGGTTTTAACGGAATATTTTTATACACGAAGATTATTATAAGTAATGGAATTATTTAAATGAGAGCCCGGCCAGGGCACTTAATGTTTTTTGTTAGAAAGACTGCTCCAGGAAGGTTAACCCGGATTAATTTTGTAAAACATGAGCATTAGCCAGATAAAAGGAATTGTCAACCGTTTTAACATTATAAAATATAATTATAAATACACATATATTAAAAATAAAACATAAGTAAATATTTATATTAATTCACTCTATAATGGTTCTTCGGGTGATTTAAATGGTAGATGAAAGTGGTTTAGCTATAGAAACTACTGACATAACAAACGAGACTCCCATAGCGATGGGGTCAAGCGAATACGAAATGATAGAATTGTTTAGAAAAATTAACGTCAGCAGGCCAATCGCTCTTACCCTCGCATGCCTTGCAAAAGGAAGGGAAATCTCTTCCCAGAGCATTGAAATGGTATCTGGTCTGAGACAGCCGGAAGTCAGTGTTGCAATGCGGTACCTCCGCGAAAACAACTGGATTGACATCCGGGAAGAAAAGAAGTCTAAAGGTAAGGGCAGACCGATCAAACTGTACAGATTGACAGTCCCTATGGACCGCATTGTCAGCAAGATCGAAGAAGAAATCATAGCCGAAAGCAAAATTGTGCTGAGGAACATAGAACGTCTGAAGCATATTGCCTGAAATTTATGAAAGGGAATGGAATGGCCTGAGTCATATGCAAACCCCCACACCAGATTGCACCGACTTCTGCTATTGAAAGCCGTTCTACTTAAGGGGACTACCCCTACCCTCTCAATTTTTTCCTTACAAGCATCTTTTATTACCAGCACCTTCTGGTTACAATAGACTCTTTTCTTCAATTATCATAAGGCTTGTGAAGCTCAGAATTTCCAAACCATGAGATGACTATGTCTGCATTTTTTATTATGATCTCTATATCTGCATCTTTTCTATAATCCTTTAAGAAGGGAATAGATTTCAGAAAAGAATAGACTTCAGAGATGAATAGACTTTAGAAATGAATAGATTTACAGAAAAGAATAGATTTACAGAAGCGTATTAAGAAAAAAGTATATGGGCCCGCTGCGATTCGAACGCAGGACCTCACGGTTATCAGCCGTGCGCTCCACCAGGCTAAGCTACGGGCCCGAAATGAATCATATAGAGGTGAAAAACCTGAATTTCTCTGAAAAGAGATCATTAATTGTGGTGGGCCCGCTGCGATTCGAACGCAGGACCTCACGGTTATCAGCCGTGCGCTCCACCAGGCTAAGCTACGGGCCCGAATGTCAGGTTATTTCGAATTATCAGAGTTGAAAGGCTTTTTCAGGGAAAGCTTCCCAATCCGACAACACTTCTAATACTCGATTTACTACTTATAACTTTTGCTTGAATATTCGGGATTTTCCATATTCTAAAATTTATTTACAGGAAGCTGAGCCCCAATGGCGACAGTTTTATATACAATATTGAGTGTATGAGGAGTGCTGGCAAAGCAAAACGTAACATGGGCCGGTAGATCAGGGGTAGATCGCTACCTTGGCATGGTAGAGGCCTCGGGTTCAATTCCCGACCGGTCCACTTAAAAATTTAATGCCAAAAATCTCTTTTTATGAAGCCAGTTTTCTTATAAGATCAGTTATTTCATAAGATCGGTTTTTATAAGATCAGTTTTCACAGAGCCAGTTTCTCTAAGAATTCTTTTATTTAGCTCATTTGGATGAGCGGACCTAAATTCTGTGTACACTCCGCAGTCTGATATTTTGAGAAAAATCAATGCTTTCTAAAGAGATGACCATTATTTTTTATAAAAGTAAGCAAAATGAAACGCGGTCAAACGTTTCACTTTGTTTTCACCTTAGTTTCGTCCAGTTATTTTGGAAGGTTTCTATAAATAAAAATGCAGATAAAACTCAATAAGATTATACCTATTGCTCCATAAAAAGGAGAAATGTCCGGGAATTTCGTATTTTTGCCCCGTATGGAATCCAGTCCCATATCCGATCCAGGGTTAAGTCCTGCAGTTTCATTCCCTCCTTCTTGCAGAGCCCTTGTTTCCAGCCCGCTCTCCTCTCCGGAAATATTTCCGGCGATACCTGTTGTTTCACCTGTTACAGCAAATGACGCGTAACCTGGAACTCCTGCTGTGAAATACAGGTACTTGTCATCTTCTCCTGCTGGATTAACTGACAGTTGCTCCCATTTTTTGTCGCTATACCTTTTCAGGGCAATCGAATCCTCGATAATATCTTTTTCCTGGACCCAGGACTTTTCAACTTTAAAGCATACTACCGGATTTTTTATGTTTTTTGAAGTCGCGTATCCGCTATTTCCCACCCAGACATTGAAGGATTTGTAGACTTCTCCTTCAGGCAGCTCGGAAACAATTGCTGACTTGCCTTTTAACTGCTCAACAATAGTTGTGGTCTTGCCTGCATTTTTGACCGCATCAAATCCTACATATACAACACATGTCGCATTCTTAGTAAAATCAAACTTTACAGCCTTCCCATTCGTAATAAAGACCTGAGAAAGTTCTTTTACCTCTACGTTCTTTGCAGGCTCGGGAGATCCACCGCCCCCGCCTCCACCGCCGCTACTTCCGCCACTGCTCTTCCTGCCTACGTCTATTGTAATTGTTTTCGAATCCGTACCGTTCGCATTGCTTACCGTCAGATTGGCGGTATAAGTTCCTGCGGCAGTATACACATAAACAAAGCTTTCTTCTTTCGAATCCTCAATTCCGTCACTGTTGACGTCCCAGCTCCTCGATGTTGCGTTCCGGGAAAGGTCGGTAAAGAGAACTGAAAGGGGCGGAGAGCCGCTGGTAGTACTGGCACTGAAATCTGCTGTAGGGAAGATAAGGATTACTTTTTCCAGTACGGTTATCATAGCGGTTTTTGAGTTAGTTCCGTTTGCATTACTTACTGTCAGATTGGCAACATAGCTTCCCGGATTTTCATACACATAAACCGGACTCCGGGCTGTAGAATCTGACTGTCCGTTATTGTCAAAGTCCCAGCTCCATGAAGTTGCGTTCTGAGAAAGATCTGTAAATGTGACTGAAAGAGGAGCATTTCCAAGAGTCTCACTTGTCCTGAAGTTTGCCACAGGGAGTACGGGTCCGGGCTCTTTTCCGGGGGTTGCCAGGGGCAGGTAGTCAATTGCTCTTTCATTTATCTGATACGCATCCTCTGCAAACCCGTCACCGTTTGTATCCAGGTGAGTCTGAGAGAAGCCGTCTCCTGCAGGAGATGCCCAGAAGTTGCCTCCTATGTAAGGACCGCCTATAATGTTATTACCTGCCGTTTTTGTAGAGTTAAGGTAAACCCTCGCATCGTCCCTTACCTCCAGATTGATATTGTTGTTAAAATGGTTGTTATAAACAGAAGCAGAGTCTTCAAATATGGTAAGGCCGATATCACAGTTTTTGAAAGTATTTCCGGTAACCACGTGCCCACCGCCGCCGGAATGAAGGGATAATCCTGTTCCGCAGTCCTGGAATGTATTGCCGGTTATTTTGTTGTTAATACTATCATATGTTGATACACCTTCAGGACTTCCCGAAAAGAGGTTATTCATTATGGTCTGGTCCCCCAGCGCATAATTCGTACCAATATTGATACCACAGCCGTTAAACCTGTTATTCCTGATAGTACTGGACCCGCCGCCATCAACAAAATTAACTCCTTTCGTGATAGTCAGCGCCTGAATATTTGACTGCGCAAGGATCCTGAAACCACCGATCGAAGGATATCCAGAAGCCCCTTTGATTGTCACCGGTTTATTCACATCAACAACATCTTCAGGATAGGTCCCGGGATTGACAATTATCGTGTCCCCGTCAACAGCATCGACCAGAGCCGCCTGAATAGTTGTATAGTTCCCGGGCCTGTCATCGTCAACATAAAATGTTGTAGCTGCCGCACTGCTAACAAAAACCTGAAATGCAAAAATCAAAGTAAATAAAATGGATAGCTCTCTCTTCATTCTCCGCATAAGAAAAACCCCTTCGATTTTTAATGCCTGATTTAATGGTTGCCACATACCCAACTTTTAACTGTATAAGATGAATAGCATGATTACGATACCCGATTAAAAGGATAAAAGTATCTTGAGCCATGCTTATTGATTTTTAACAGTATTTTACTTTACGAACTTGGCAATAGATATAAAATTAACTAAATTACTCTGCATTTAATTGGAAGCTGTAATTATTGTGTATTTTTTAAAAACGATAGAATTTTTTTATAATTTTCATAAAACCTCAAAAAAGAAATAAATAACCGTTGATTTATATAATCTCGTGCATATAATATACAGAGGAGTTTATCCTTCTATAAAAACTGCAGTATACTGAAGAATATTAAATCTGTTATTTCAGGTAAAAAGTGCATTTTTGTTACTGCGATTTATCAAACAGCTGTCAACATCATAGAATTGTATGTTTATATTGGGGAGGTTAGTGTATGGAAAATACAGCTCCGGAATACCGCAGCACAGAATTCGAGGTTTTGCAGGTTCCCTGGTGGCTGGTTGCACTGGAAGGAGTCTTTGCTGTTATCATAGGTTTGTTTCTGTTGTTCTCGCCCGTAGTAACCACCATAACTCTTGTTCAGATACTCGGGATATTCTGGATTCTCGGAGGAGTCCTTTCAATCCTGTCACTGCTGGTAGACAGAGAGAACCTCGGATGGAAATTACTCTCCGGAACCACGGGCATTCTTATTGGACTGCTTGTATTCGTTTACCCTCTCAGTCCTTTTCTGGTTATGGCACTTTTTATTATTGTACTTGGGATAGGGAGTATTGTATATGGAGTAATCAGGCTTGTCTGGTCACTCAAGGGAGGAGGGCTGGGAATGGCCGCTCTGGGGATCCTTACAATTGCCCTCGGTATACTTCTGCTGGCGAACCCGCTTGCAGGTGCCATTATTCTTCCGTGGATATACGGGGTTTCCCTTGTCGCGGGAGGAATAGCAGCACTGATTGGCGGGCTTAGAATGAAGTCGAAAAAGACTGTAACATATACAGGCTGAAATCTCCGGAAAATACATTGTCAACAGGCATTTCCGGCTTATATGCAATATAGAATTGACAGGAGAAGAAACAGCAGGAGGAGTAACCCGTCCGTGAGATTGCCATGCTTAAAGTATTCTACATTTTTAAATATCTGGAAAATCTAAAGGATTCATATGCGAAAAACTACAGCAGCAATAACAGGGCTGGTTCTCCTCTCTTTTATACTTTCAGTTTATTTTTATCCGCAGGTACCTGAGCAGATGGCAACTCACTGGAACTCTCAGGGAGAAGTGAACGGTTACATGCCAAAGCTCTGGGGACTCTTTTTTATGCCCCTGGTAATTACGGGCCTTGCAATTATGTTCCTTGTAATTCCGAAAATTGACCCGAGAAAAGAAAACATAGCAAAATTCAGGAAATATTATGACGGGTTTATAGTTATACTGATTCTGTTTATGGTTGCTGTCCACCTGCAGATACTTCTCTGGAATACAGGAATTCGGATCAGCCCCAATGCCGTAATCCCTCTGGGGATAGGACTTCTTTTCTATTATATGGGGGTTCTCATGGAAAACGCAGAGAGGAACTGGTTCATAGGCATCAGGACACCATGGACTCTCAGCAGCGACAGTGTATGGAAAAGGACTAACCGGCTTGGAGGAAAGTTATTCAAGATAGCAGGGATAGCAGCAGTTTTCGGGGCTTTTTTTCCGGAATATGCAATCTACTTTATCCTCGTGCCAGCACTCATTGTAGCCGGGATTACTGTTGTTTATTCATATATCGAATACCAGAAAGAACTCAAAAATAACGATTGAAAAATAATGATTGAAAAATAATGATTGAAAGAAAAGATTAATAAAAATTGAAATCCCAAATCAAATCCTGAAAAGTAAAATATGAAAATTCCTGCAGCATTTATTTGCAGGAATTCTTTTTTAACCGGTTTCCAGTGCCATTTTAATCAGTACGTTTATTAAACATGCTCTCATTTTCTCGTATTGATTGTTATGACTGAGGATATAACTAAAAATTCGAGTAAAGTTGTTGAAGAAGGGGACGTGATATCCGTTCACTACGTAGGTAAGCTGGAGGACGGCACAGTATTCGACACATCGGAAAAAGAAGCAGCCATGGAGGCAGGCATATATAACGAAATGAGGGACTACAAACCTCTTGAATTCACAGTCGGAGCCGGACAGATGATTAAAGGCTTTGATGAAGGTGTGGTCGGAATGAAAGTGGGAGAAGAAAAAACCCTTAAAATTCCTCCGGAAGATGCTTACGGGGAATATATGGAAGAGTACGCAAGGGAACTCCCGCGTGATGCTGTCGATTTTGTTCCGGAAATAGGAATGCAGCTGGCTACTGAGACAGGGCTGAGGGGTACTGTCACAGAAGTAGGCGAGGAAAATTTTGTTGTGGATTTTAACCATTCACTTGCGGGAAAGACTCTGGTATTCAAAGTGAAAGTTGTTTCAGTAGAGGCATGAAAAATGAAAGTCGGGAGGAACTCAGTTTATTTCCTGGCAATGCTTCTTCTGGTAAGCACAATTTTTGTAAGCGGATGCACTGATGAAGGTAACGGGGCAGGGGGAAGCGAAGCTGTAGAGTCTGGAGATATGGTTCAGGTGGACTATACAGGAAAGTTTGAGGACGGCACCGTTTTTGATACTTCACGGGAGGAAGTGGCACAGGAAGCAGGGGTATATAATCCACAGAGAGAATACGCTCCTCTGACCCTCCTTGTCGGTACTGGCCAGTTAATCGAAGGCTTTGAGGAGGGGCTAATCGGAATGAAAGAAGGTGAAGAGAAAACTCTGACTATTCCTCCTGAGAAAGCTTACGGTGAATACAATGAAAGCTGGGTTCAGGCAATCCCTCTTGAGGATCTGAATATGTCAGAGAAACCTGAAGTAGGGCAGGTATACAGCAGCATGTATGGAGGCCAGTTCAAAGTTGTTGCTGTGAATGAAACGCACGTTACTCTGGACCCTAACCATGAACTAGCAGGTAAAACTCTTGTTTTCGATGTAGAGGTCGTATCAATAGAGAAAGCATAATAAGTTAAACAGATCTAAAATCAGTAAGTTATAAAATGAAATAGCCATCCGGCAGCCAGGAAAAGATCGGGACTGCCGGAAGAGTTTTGAGAAAAAACAATAGGAGAAGAGTGAATGGAGAGACCACATACTGTGAAAAAGGGAGATTATCTGCTTATTGATTACACCGGAAAGCTTGAGGATGGTACAGTCTTCGATACTACATTAAAAGAAAAGGCCCTTGAAGCCGGAATATACAGCGAAGAAAAGGACTACAGACCTTTCTTTTTCAGAGTAGATGCCCGCCAGGTGATAAAAGGCATCGATGAAGGAGTTCTTGGGATGCGGGAAGGAGAAGAAAGAACCCTGAAAGTCTCACCTGGGGAAGCTTATGGAGATCATAAGGATTATCTTGTTCAGAAGATCCCTCTCCTGAGGCTCGAACTCAATGAGCCTCCCGCAGCAGGAGAAAAAATCATAACTCCCGGAGGAAAGGAGGTTAAGGTTCTTGATTCTACAGAAACTTATGCGACACTTGACTTTAACCATGAGCTAGCAGGCAAAACCCTTATCCTTGAAATAAAACTCGTTTCCATTGTGAGCAGGCCGGAGAGTTTAGACTGATTCCGAAATCTGATTTTCCCTGAAATATAATATAGATATGTAGATAAAATAAGTGACTGATTTAATTGAAATCCATCCTGATATCCAGGCTGATTCCTGAAATAGATTTATCTTCTTAAAAATTCAATATAAGTTAATTTCAGGATCTACGACTGGACCGTGATAAAAGATGGAAAAGGAAGAGAAAGTTGTAGTAGTGCTGCTCATTATGGCATTGTCCTCTCTTTCGACAGCATACGTATTTTTCGGGTCCGAGCTTGCAGGAGCCGGACAAAATTCAGAAGGAAAAGCTCTTCAGTACACGCATGAATCAGAAATTGGGGAAAGAGTGACTTTAGACGCAGAGGTTTTAAGCAAGCGGCTCACTTATACCGGAGACCACCTTCTTCTGGAGGTAAACTTCGATTCAGAAGTATTGGGCGTATTTATCCCAAAAACAGCAGGGGCTGAATCCCTGAACAGCTCAATCAAGAAAGGGGATTTTATAAGCGTAACAGGCACTATTTCTGAATATAAGGGGAAAAGAGAGATTACGGTTGAGAGAAAAGAAGATATTACCCTGAAGTGAGACTTTATCCGGAAGCAACAGGAAGGAGATCCGGAAGATCTTATTCCGAAATTGTTCCGAAATAATAGTTATCAATGAATCTGAAAAACAGAGAATAGATCGTTAACAATATATCTATAGAACAACATTGGGAAAAAATATGAAAGCATGTATTATGTGCGGAGGCGCAGGGACAAGGCTCAGACCGCTGACCTTCAAGCACCCTAAACCAAGTATACCGATTCTTAATAAACCTTCAGTCCTGCATCTGATAGAACACCTTTCAAGAGAAGGGTTCAATGAAATAGTCATGACCCTTGGATATATGGGGGAGCGCATAGAAGAACAGTTAGGAGATGGACACCTGTTCGGAGTACACATTGATTATGTGTATGAAAAAGAAAAGATGGGAACTGCAGGCGGGGTTAAAAATGCAGAAGAGTACCTGAAAAATGAGCCTTTTATCGTTCTTGGAGGAGACCATGTACTTAACCTTGACCTGAGGGAAATGTACCGCTTCCATGAGACAAATGATGCGATAGTTACCATAGGCCTCCTTTCAATCGATGACCCCAGAGAATTCGGAATTGCGGACATGGACATAAACAACAGGATCCATCGCTTCCTTGAAAAGCCCAAATCAGGGCAGATTTTCAGTAACCTCGCAAGCACTGGTATTTACATATGCAGCCCTGAAATCTTTGACTGGATTCCTGAAAATAAAAAATATGATTTTGCAAAAGATCTTTTCCCCGCCCTGCTTGCAGAAGATGAAAAAATTAATGGCATGCTTGTCCGGGGGAAATGGACTGATGTAGGGAGTTCGGCAGCTTACAGGCAGGCTCAGCGCTGGATGCTTGATGCTCTTCCCGGAACAACTATAGAAGGAAACTTCACAACAAGGAATGCCAGGATACGCGGCCCTCTGTCCATAGGAAACAACGTGTGCATAGGTTCGAATTCTTCCCTCGTAGGACCGATTGTCATAGGGGAAAACACCACAATCGGGGACAATGTTCTTGTAGGCCCTTACAGCGTGATAGGTTCAAACTGCACCATCGAAGATAACACAAGAATCCTTTCGTCATATCTTTTTGATGGCGTCTCAATAGGAAAAGGCTCAAACGTTTCCGGAGCGGTTGTTGCTGACGAAACAGCCGTCGGAGAAAAGTGCAGCCTGGAGAACGGAACAGTAATCGGGCACAAAGTGACCATAGGAGACAACTCTACCGTACATTCCGGAGTTAAAATCTGGCCTGAAGTTAGGATCGAGAAGGATTCCAGCATAAAGGAAACAGTTGTCAATTCCAATTACGATACCGCACAGGAAGGATCATAATAAAGTTAAAAACCGGTTTTTAACTGAAGCCGGTTTTTCAGATCAATTTATCTTTCCTTTAAATAATTTTCAAAAACCCGGATCTAAGTAATCACGAAGATAATTACTGTGGTCTGGAACATAAATTTTTTAGAATAATTATTTCCTGAAATTTCTTATTTTCCAGTATAAACTCCTGGAGGAATAAGAGCTCCCTATAGACATGGTCGTTCAAAAAATCACATAAAGGAATAAATTTTTCAGCAATGGGTAAAGCTCTTATAATAGCGAGTGTACTTAATAATATTAATTTAGTAGTTAGAAAAATCTTTGAGCAGGCAAATCCGCTTCTTCTGCGTCTCTATATCGTATATAAAGAGGAGTGGTTTCCTTATACAGTAACATAGCTAATAAAAAACAAAGTAAGAGATTCAAATGACCAGGTATCAAAAATGGCTTGCTGGGTCGCTGGTTATCAGTGCGGTATCGATTGCCCTTGTTACATGTCTGACTTTTGACTCCGAGACTCTCGAAGCTTTGAGAAAGGTAAAGCTGGAATACATATTCGGAGCTGTACTTCTCCATATCTTTTCATATCTCGCCTGGGGACTTCGGACTCGAACCCTATGTAAGGCCCTTGGGTACAGTATTGGAGTCAGGAAGGTTACTGAAATAGTTATTTCGAGCACTTTTGTGGCTGGAATTACACCTTCTTCCGCAGGCGGAGAGTTCCTTAGAGTCCATAGCCTGAACAGGATTGAAATTCCTCTTGGCAGGGCTACCGCAATTGTTGTAGGGGAACGCCTGCTTGATGCCATATTCATCTTTTCCTGCTTGCCTTTTGCGATCTATATTTTTGGAGATATCCTTTCGGACTATAAGTTTGATGCAGTTTTCTTAACAGCAAACTTCCTTGTCTTTATAATCCTTGCTTTTTTTATTTACGGCGTCTGGAAGCCCGAAAAAGTAAAATATTTAACTCGAAAGCTGACAGGCAGGCTTGCTCCTTTTTTTGGAAAAAAAACCGATGCTGCGATTTCTCACCTTATGGAGCAGATCGATACGGAAATAGACCATTTCCATGACAGCGTAAGAGTTTTTTTTTCGGAAGGAAAAAAAGGGTTACTCTGGGGAGTTCTTTATACTTTTATCTTCTGGATCACGGACTTCTCGTTGCTCCTCCTGATTCTGATGGGCCTTTCACAGACTCCATCCGTTACCACTGTTCTGGCAGCCCAGGTTATTCTGGCGGTCATAATGATCATACCTGCAACTCCCGGAGCAAGCGGGGTTGCAGAATTAGGGGCAGCTTCTATCTTTTCTATCTTTGTGGATTCTTCCATTCTGGGAATTACCGTACTTGCCTGGAGAGCCCTGACATACCATATGAACCTTTTAGCAGGAGGGCTCATTAGCCTGAAAATGGCTAAAGACATGAATATAATTAAAAAGCTGTCAGGAGATCCTGTAGAAGCCTAACAGTACATAAAATATTTTGACCAGCCCTGCATAGCATCCACTTACAGCAGAGAGAAATTCAATAAACGGACAGGTGAAGACCAGTACAGATTTATACCCTGTTCTTACAAATTTCTCTTATGCCATCCAGAGAATTCATCTTTGAATTTATGAGAAAAAGCGTGCATCTGGTCTCAATTTTTATAGTGCTTATTTACGAGTTTTTCGGGAAGGATGCAGTTCTCTGGGTGCTGATGCTGTTTCTTGTAGCTGTTCTTTTCCTTGAATATTTCCGCCTCGAAAAAGGAATGAAAATTCCTTTTTTTTACAGGATGTACAGGGAACGCGAAGCCGACAGCCTTGGAGGACATATCTATTTTTCTCTGGGTGCGATTGCGGTAATCTCCCTGTTTAATAAAGAAATCGCTTATGCTGCAGTCCTTATGACGACCTTCGGAGATATGACCGCAGCCATGGTAGGAAAGTTCTACGGAAAAAGAAGGATCTTCAGAGAAGTCTTTAAGAATGACAAGTCTCTCGAAGGCTCGGTTTCCGAGTTCATAATCGACCTGCTGGTTGGACTTGTTATAACCGGAAACCCGATTGTGTCCTTTATTATGGCTTTTTCTGCAACCCTTACGGAGACTGCAGTAAACAGGATAGATGACAACCTTATAATACCTATTTTTTCCGGTTTCTTCGGGCAGATGACCCTGCTCCTGTTGATGTACCTTTAACGCAGATAGAAAGATCTACAAAATGCACCAGCAGCGTACTCCTTACTAAGGGGAATCGTGGCATAACATCAAACATATCAAGTCTATTAAATATTGGATATTTCTGATAGGACATACCTCTTCTATAGACCTGAACATTCCGTTTTCGTTTTATGTGAAAATTCAGACCATTAAAGATCCACGAAAACCCCTATCAGCATAATAAGATTCTGCACTATTATGGTACACAAAAACAGTGTCGTAGCGGCGATCACAAAAGAGGGCCCCACCGAGTTTTCTAATATTATCAGGTGTTTTCACCCAGCTTGACGTTTTAGTATCGAAATTTCCAAGTTTTTGCAGTTCCCGATATTGTTCTTCCGATAAAATCTCAATACCCATGGCAACCGCCATGTCAATAGCGCTATTTTCCGGTTTATGTTTCTTCCTTGACTCCAGCGCTTCACGGTCGTAACAGACATTTCTGCGACCTTCCGGACTTTCTGCCGAACAATCATAAAAAATGTATTCATCCGACTTTCCGTTATAGGCAATTACATCCGGTTCTCCGCCGGTTCTTTCCATTTCATTAAGCGACCACAATTTTTCCCGGTTGGTTTCCAGTTTTGCCTGTACTTTTGCCCATTTAAGTGCTTTATGGCGATTCATATTGTTATCAAATCGGGCTTTCAATGTTCCAAGTATTTTTTCATTTTGTTCAGGTGACAGCATCCCTTTTTCACTATTCATATTAAACCCCGTATAAAGTATCTATCTCATTGATAACTTTTTGAGCTCTACAGAAATCCTCTAAATCCGATTTTTACTCAAAAAATTATAAAAAAGATTGTAAAATTGCTCCTTTAAAATTGCTCCTTATTTTTGTCCCCATAAAAAACGAGGAGCAATTGTTATTGTCATCAAATAATTATATTAAATTTATTGCTCTCAGTTTTGAAACGGTTCAGTCTCTTCCAGACTGAACCTTTATTCCTGTAAAAGTAAAAAAACTACTCATTTGCATCGAGCATATACAGGAAGGACAATATCGTTGAGCTACAGTAGGCCGAAAGAAATGTTCAGGCCACTGTCTCTTCCTCACCAGCTTCACCCTGTGCCTGTGTAAGGCTTCTCATTTCCTTTATGCGCCTTGCTATTACTTCTGCAAGATAAAGGGCAAGAGCTGCGAGAAGCACATACATTTTCAGGCTAACCGGCTCATTTGATTCATGTTCTGAGTTCTGCCTCGCATCTTTCAGGAGAGAGGCTCTTGCCTCCTTTTCAGTATAGATTTTGCCTCCCGTTGCAACGATAAGGGGTTCGATATCTTTATTGTGCCCGACTTCAAGGTACTCAAGCGCATAATTTACTGCAAGCGGGTAGCCGGAAATGTCGTGAATCCCTATATTTACCGGGTTTACACTAGTTTCATATGTGTTCCTGCCTGTAAGGGCAAGGTCAAGCTGGGCTCCATTGAATTTAAGCTGCGGGATTCCCTCATCGTACATAATAAGGGTAAGGTCGGAAGGGGTGCCAAGCCATGTATCCGGAGCATCGACAACAGCTCCTTCTTCTGCCTGGGGGTTTCCTATTGCCCAGTTAGCTGTACCCGAGATCAGTTTGCTGTTTGATGCGTTATAGAGAGACGAAGCCCACCGAATGCCTCCACCGTCTCCGTTATCCGTTGTAAAGGCTGCAACGCGCCCGAGCCCGAACCGCCATGTGGTAAGGACAGGCTGCCCGGTAGCCGTAATGACCAGGCGTTCAGCTCCTGCTTTTGGAGTAACCTGGTTATATCCTGTAATGCTCGCATTGGTAAGGTTTACACCTCTGGTAATGAAATGGTCAGGAGAATACTCAAGAAGCGGATAAACCCCAGTATCTTCGGTTTCTTCTTCCTCGTCTTCTTCGGAAGGCTCATCTGTCTCTTCAAACTCAATATCTGCCCTATCGCCCATCTCGATATGCTGATAGTTGCCTTCAAGCCCGATTTCCTTCATGAGCGTTTCAGCATAGTAGTTTCGGGTTCTGTCAGCCTGAGAAGGAGCAGAGGACCGGATATGGATAAAGTATATGTTTACACCCATGTCCTTCAGTTCCTGTGCAGCCTGAACGCTCTGGTCGTACGACTCTTCAATTCCTCCGTCAGAAATTATAATAGCGTCAAGCTCGCCGTCTTCACCTTCAAACATCTGCTTAGCTATGGCGAGCCCCTGGTCAAGGGAAGTCTCGGTCTCGTTAGTAGGAGTCAGCATCGAGACTCTCTCTTTCAGAAGGGCGAGGTTATGAGGGAGCCCCATATACAGGAATCCGCCAGAAACATCGTATGCAGCGTTTCCGAATGCTACAACAGCGACATTTGCATCTTTCAGGTTATCGCTCTCGAGGATTTTGATTGCATTCGAAAGGATATCTACCTGGGTTTTATGGGCAACAGTGCTCGGAGAAACATCAATGAGAAGGATAAGGTTTCTTCCTCCTTTAAACTCGGAGGGCTTTGAAATAACAGGCAGGACTTCTTCAAGGGAAGAATCAAGGTAGTTTCCATAGTTATAAGCCCGGTCTCCTCCGACGACAATAAGCCCGCCTCCATTGCTGACATAATTTTTGATTTCCTTTATTTGAGCCTCGGAAAGTGAGCTTATAAACTGGTCATCAAGCACCAGGAGCTTGCTATCCGTAATGTTTGCTGCTCCGGGATAACCGTTTGAAACCGAGACTTCATAAAGGCTACCCAGGACTTTAGCCAGAGGAGAACCGGTCTCATTTGTGACAAGCGTAACTTTAGGTTTGGGGATCACATAAATGGATTTGAAGAACTCATTATTGGTTTCTTTCAGGTCTCCTCCGGATATATCACTGATTTTTACACTCATATTATGGGCGCCAAGAGTGGTAAAAGCCTGGTTGATCGGAATGGTGTTATTCCTGCCTTCCTGAGTAAACGGCCTGCTCTGGGAAATCTTTCCATCCACAAACACTTCAAGGAAATAACTGACACTCTGTTCCGATGCCTGGCGGACAACTATCTCAAACTCGTTCTGGTTGTCCACAACCACTTTTTTGTCCCCGAGTATCTCAACGCTGAGGTCGTTTGCCTCAAGCTCGGGCTGGACAAGATAAACCGTAGTATTTGTTTCTTTTGCAAATTCCAGGGCTTCTGTCAGGTCCTTTCCTGAATTGCTGTTTCCGTCGGTAACAAGTATTATCTGGTTCCCAAGCCCGGAATACTGGGTAACAGCATCCCCCAGAGTGGTCTTTTCCCCGGTAAGCTGCACAAGAGCAGTCGGGGTATTTGCAGTAAGAGATTCATACAGATCGGTGCCTGCTCCTTCAGGAAAAAGTTCCATGCTTGATGTCTGGTCCTGGATAAGTACAAGAGAAGGGTCTTCTTCGCTGACGGTCCTTGTAACCGTTGTATATGGCGAAGCCAGTGCAAGGACAAGGATAAGGGAAACAAGCACCCTCCATTCCACGAGTTTTGTTTTTGTCCTCCTGAGGAGATAAAAGCCCGCAATAATAACCGGAGTAGCGAGCAGGAGCATCTCAGGGCTTTCAAGGGAGATATTCATAGCTCACCCCTCCCGCGGACGATCAGGATTTCAATCAGCATAAGCAGGAAAAGGATCCCTATAAGATAATTGGTAATATCGTTTCTAGCAGTATAGGTCTCGGACCTCATAGTCCTGGGCTCGTTTTCTTCAAGTGAACGGCTGATAAGCTCCGAGGCATCTATTGTAGTATTTGACTCCCTGTCATCATACATGTTGACTGCAATCCTCTTGCCAGAGACCTCATATATTCCCACTTCATCGTAAAGCAAACTGTTTGCTGTAAGAGTCTTTGTAGGTGTGCGGATTTCCTCGGTCCTTGATAAGGACGTAACGGTACCTGCTTCAAGGT
Organism: Methanosarcina hadiensis; assembly: GCF_046529725.1. Classification (GTDB taxonomy): domain Archaea; phylum Halobacteriota; class Methanosarcinia; order Methanosarcinales; family Methanosarcinaceae; genus Methanosarcina; species Methanosarcina hadiensis. Next base: position 2,596,915 of record NZ_CP136241.1, read on the forward strand.
TATACTCTGACAGGTCGCCGATTCCTCCGAGCCATTCAACGAGCTTTATCCAGAAAACCGGGTATTCAGGCAGGTTATGGAAGTTATTCCAGGCTCCCTCCCCGAGCTCATCGCTGAGCCCCATATAGAAGATGGTACCTCTGCCTACCTGCCAGTAACTCAATAGAGGGATGCCATTTTCCGTAGCTACAAGGGTTGTAGAGCCTGTCCTTTCTGTTGCGTTCATGTATTTTCGGACAGAAATTTCATCGCTTTTCATGTCCTTTGTGATTCTATTCCTGAGAGTATTTTCAACCTCAAGCCCATTTTCTGCTTCTTCGACTCGTACAGGCTTCACAGGCAGGAGTTTAACAAGGTCAACTTCGGTTTTCTCAGGGGCAAGAGCTTCACTTACAATAAAGACCGCATTGCCTCCGTTCCTTACGTAAGTTTCTATACTTTCAACAGAGCTGTTAGCAATCGGAGCCTGTTTCTGAGCAAGCACGACAAGGGTATAGTTGTTAAGGGAAGAAGGCACAGATTGCCGGATTTCGAGGTCAATGTTAGGGATCAGGGAAAGTGCTGTTTTTGAAGGCAGCTTTCCGTTATCCGTGACATAAAGGATACGCTGTCCAGAGGTATCGGGAATGGAAATGTAGACTTTATCGTCAACATCCAGGTCATCGTCAACGTCCAGACTGACTGTTGTAATACCAGGTCCCAGGCTTGCAAGTCTGAACTGGTTTGTGCCGCCTGCAGGGACATCAAGGTTAAAGGACTTTGAGCCATTTCCCGAAACCCCTCTTCCGGTCTTAATTTCTATATTTTTACTTTCACTTCTGTAGTTTTTGACTACACCAGTATAGCTGTATTCTCCGTCTACGGCTTCAATCCATCCGTTAATGATTCCTATATTTTCTGCAGGTTTTCCAACCTTTACAAAACTAACTTTAAGCCCGTAGGATTCAGCAAGGTTCTTGGATGCTACAGGGTCGTCTCCGCCCCAGTTTGTGAAATCCGAAATGACAACAATCCTTCCCCCTTCTTCAGAGAGGAGGCGCATGCCTGTAGAAATGGCCGCAGACAGGTCGGCAGTGCCGGCTCCGGGTTTAACCTTATTGAAAATATCCCCGGCAGCCGAAGAGCTTCCGCCTTCAAGGGCAAGCTGCGGAATATTGGAAGCAAGGATTATGCTGTTTTTCTTGCTCACGTATCCTTCGGCAATTTCAGCCGCATCTTCAAAACGGGAGTCAACCTGCATACTCGCAGAAGTATCCAGGATAAGAACCGTATGCTCTCCGCTAAGAGGCTCTTCTGAAGTATAATAGTAACCTGCCGCACCGATGGAAAGAAGGATCAGCATAAGGAGCTGGATCAGGAAAAGAGGGTCACGAACAACTTTTGTGAGAGAAGCATAAACCTTCTTCCTTTCCCGGTCAAGCTTGAGAACAAACATTAGCGAGGGAATGGAAAGCACAGCCGGCTTTGGGCGGAGCATATAAATGATTATAAGCGGGATAACACTCAGGAGAGCAGCAAGGGCAAGGGGGTTTTGAAAAGGCATTTTTAGCGTCTCCTTCTCCTGATTGTATGGTAGAAAGCACTGAAAACAGGAGTATCGGTTGTAAAGATGTAGAACTCGGCCCCGACTTTCATACAGGTTTTCTTAATTCTTGCACTGTGGTCATCAAGCTTTTTAGTGTAACGTTCCTTGAACTTATCACTTATATATGTCCTTATTTCCTCTGTAGTTTCAAGGTCTACAAGCTTGCTGTTGCCCTGAAGAGGAAGCACTTTTTCCGTGGGGTCGAGCACCTGTATAACAATAAGGTCATGGTCGGAAAGCCTGTGCAGGGCTGTTTCTATTGCTTCAGGTTCCTGCATGAAGTCCGAAATAAGGATTACGAGGGATCTGGATTTGATTTCCCGGCTATACTTTATGACTGCTTCCCCTATGGAAGTCTTTCCTGAGAGTTCGAGTTCGCTGAGCCGGTCGATTGCCCTCATAAGGTTTTTTCTGCCCCTGCTGGGCTTATTGATATCAATTTCTTCCGTAAAAGTAGATATGGCAAACCTGTCATTATATTTGGTCACCATGTAAGCAAAACCTGCAGCAAGCATGGCAGAATACTCAAACTTTGAGGTCCCCTTTTCAGGGTAGTCCATGCTTTTGCTTGCGTCCAGAAGGATATGGGTTGTAAGGGTTTTTTCTTCTTCAAACTGCCTTACATAAAGTTTTTCAGTCCTCGCATAAGCCTTCCAGTCTATATCTTTCAAAGCATCGCTTGAGTCGTATTCCCTGAACCCGATCGTATCTATGCCGTGTCCACTTCGGGTTGACGGACGGTTTCCTGCATAGACCGTGGATACTCTCTTCCGCACTGAAAAGGTAAAGCGGTCAAGCTGGGTGAAAAAGTCCGTTTCGATTTTTTGTTTTGTGCGAGTCATTCTGGATCTTCAACCGAAAAGCCCGGTTCTGCCGGACCTGGAAAAACCCTGGGGGTTTTGATTTTCTTTTTGTATCCTGCACATTTAGATCCCAGGAACCTGCTCAGTTACGGTTTCTTTCAAACCCAAACAGGCCTGCTATCGGATTTATTGGCTGTTTACCTGTTTCATTTAACTTTCTTAATAATTTCCTCAATCGCCTGGTCAGGGGTCATTCCGCTTCTCTCGGCTTCGAATGTAAGGATTAGCCTGTGGCGGAGTACAGGGTAAGCCATGGAATCAATATCCTCTTTGCTCACGAAATTTCTGCCCTGTATGAGGGCTCTTGCCTTTGCTGCAAGGATTAGTCCGATGGATGCACGCGGAGAAGCCCCGTACTCAATATGCTCTTTGTCTTTGCGTGTCATCGACACAATAGAAAGGACACGCTGCTTGAGTTCTTCCGAAATAGGGACCTGCCTGGTAAGTTTCTGTAAATCGAGAAGTGTGGATTTGTCGAGTCCCTTTGTAATTTTCGGAGCCTCGGATTTCGTATACCGGTTTATGATCTCCATTTCCTCTTCATAGGTAGGGTAATCCACAAGAACCTTCAGAAGGAAGCGGTCTAACTGGGCTTCAGGAAGGGGATAGGTGCCTTCCATTTCTATAGGGTTCTGGGTAGCAAGAATAAAGAATGGGCGGTCAAGCAGGAAGGTATCGTTTCCGACAGTTACCTGTTTTTCCTGCATAGCTTCAAGAAGGGCAGACTGGGTTTTGGGGGAAGCACGGTTGATTTCGTCTGCGAGCACTATGTTTGCAAAGACAGGCCCGGGTTCAAACTTGAATTCTTTTTTATTGTCTTTCTCCTGAATCATATTGGTCCCTGTAATATCGGAAGGCATCAGGTCAGGAGTACACTGAATCCTGCTGAACTTCAGGTTCATTGCCTTTGAAATCGTTGAGATCATCAGGGTTTTTCCGAGTCCGGGATTGCTTTCCACAAGGGCATGCCCTTCGCAAAGGATTGAGATTATAATCTCTTCAACTACCCTGTTCTGACCCACTATTACATTTCCAATCTCTTCAAAGAAACTTTTAAAAATCCGGCCTGCGTTCTGGTAGGTCGTTGCGGCCTGTCCCGAATCGATGTTATTCTCACTCATATTTGCTTCACCCTTTGGACTGCTGTTTTTTGCGGGACCCGATGCCCGCTCCTGCTGAACCATATCCTTTTATGCAAAAGAATATCTTTCAAAAACAGTCTAACTGTTATTCAAGATATAGCTGTTAATTTATACAGTTTATTATTCAAAACTGCTTTCCGATAACTTCCGATTAACTGAATCAGGTAAGTATATTGAGAGTAAATCTATTGAGAGTAAATCTGGCTGAAATTAATTTTTTATTCTTCTGCAAGCTGTTCAAAGTAACTCTGGATAACACTTCTGTACCCTTCAGGAAGGTTTTCATAATAAGACTGGGAAGCAATTGCTTCCGGGTTATACATGTCCGACTGGATAAATGAATCGTTACTCTGTTCTCCTTCTTCCTGGCTCGTAAAACCCTGCCCAGCACCCGGAGGAATCTTCAGGTCAACGTCCCTGCCCTCAACTACGATAACAGCAGGCTCTCCAAAAAGCTCGCTATTGTTTTGAGGATCCGAAGAAGTTCCGCCGTTTTCCTCTACGGAAACAATATCGGAATCCGAACCAGAGAAGGGGAGGTCTTCAATTATACCATTAAGGTCGGTAGGGCTGATAGTTGTCTGATATCCAGTCTGGGCAACATAGGCCAGAACCACAACAGCAAACACTGTTAGCAGGGCATTCTTTGCCAGCTTTTTCCTATTGAGAAAGACAGAGGACTCTACAGGCTTTGAATCAATTATGACGCCGCCTATAAGGTCACGGACAATTATATTATCCGTATCCCGGTTATCATAGGCTGTCCTCATTCTCTCTTTGAGCACAGGATATTTTTCTTCCATCAGGGTAATCGCGTCTTTCTTCTCAGCCCTGAAGTACCTGATTGCTGTCAGTATGACAGAGAGGACAAAGTCAATAACAATCAGCCCCAGGGTTTCAAAGATAATATCAAAACCAAGAATGCTGTACTTTGCACCCGTATAGGGTTCGAAAGTGGGGAACATCAGAAAAATGTCCCTCATATTAAAGAGCACAAAAAGGGCGTAGAGAACCAGAAACGTTGCAAGAAAGTCTGCCAGAATATAGAGTCCCCTATATTTTTTCAGGGCAGATTCATGTTTGTTTACAATTTTTTCAATCTCCAGAGCCATTTTTTGCTCCCTTCTGAGCCGGACATTCCGGTGTATAAGGTTTAAGAGTATAATTGGGATATTTAAAGACTTAATAAGATACTATAGAAAGACATTATAGAAAGATACTATATAAATATACTATATAAAGATAAGGTATACATTCCAGATGCATTTTCCTTACATAAGTTTCTTCCGCATTTTACCCTTATCAGGTTTTTTCCTGTTGAAATATTGCCCTGGCCGATGTTTCTTCTGAAACAGGAATTTATGATTTTGGGATCATGAGGGCACGGTTATTTTTTCAATTGGAGTAACTTGAGAATCCCAATAGAGTAACTTGATAGCATCTTTAATGTGAGGGGATCTTACTCTGAAGGTATCTTACTCTAACTAAGGGTATCTTACTCTAAAGGTATCTTACTCTATTCCCGTACTTAACCTGCGGAGCCTGATTTATTGAAAGCCGGATAGGAACCCAGCACCTTTAATGTACCGGATTCAGGCTTTGTACCGGCTTTTGATTTTATATCTTCTAAGGCATCTTTTATAAGTGCATCGCTCGTATTACCTTCAAAGTCGATATAAAAGTAATAATCTCCAAGCTCTTTTTTAGAGGGCCTTGATTCTATTTTTGTAAGGTTAATCCCTCTTTTCGCAAAAGCTCCCAGGAGTTCGTACAATGCCCCTGGACTGTCTTTTTCAAGATAAACAATAAGAGATGTTTTCCAGGCTGGGAGGCTTAACTTCTCTGCTCCGGTTTCAGCTTTAAGAGGCAACCTGTGTCCGGAACCTGTACAGGGATTAATGTATGATCCTCTATCAACTTCCCCCCCTCCTGCCACAGTCTTCTCCCGTGAAACCTTTTCTCCGCCCCTGATTACAATAAAACGGGTATGGTTTTCTTTCCTGTCCTGAACGTTTGAGAGGAGAATTTTGAGCCCGTAGCGCTCTGCAGCTTCAGGAGATGCAATTGCTGCCATTTCCTCAAATTCTCCTGCAAGCCGGGCTGCATGAGAGGTGCTGCCCGTACTCCGGAGTTCGGCTTCCGGGAAATGCTTCTTCAGGAAGTGCCTGCACTGAGCAAGCCCCTGCGGGTGAGAAAGAATAACCCTGATCTTCTCTGGCCCACCTTTTGAGAGAAGGCAGTGCTCGATTTTGACGATTATCTCCCCAATAATGACAGCCTCGTTTTCAAGCAGGAGATCAAGGGTAACCCCTACCGAACCTTCTATGGAGTTTTCCACAGGGATTACCGAAACGTCTGATTCTCCTTTAACTGCAGCGAGGAAAGCATCTTCTATATCTGCAAAGTAATGAAACTCCACGTCCTTCAGGTCATTATTCATAACCCATAAGTTTGCAGCCTTTTCCGAATACGAGCCTTCCGGCCCCATTACGCCTATAATCATCCGAGGGTTAATTGGGGGGATGGTAATAATAACTTTTGATGCAGAGTTGTGGCTCTGCAGTGCGCTGTCCTGCAAGAGTTGCGTTTCTTGAGACCGCTGTCCTACAAGAGTTGCGTTTCTTGAGACCGCGGTCCTTTTCACTTCGCTCAAGAGGACTAATTTATAGTGAATAAAGTTAGTTTTTAAATTTAGTTTTTCCCCGGATTCTTTGTATCTTCCAGTTCTTCCTGAATGTCAAGTTTCTTTCCTGTACTCCAGAGAAGCTCGAACTCTTCTTTCAGGTTCTTTGCAAACCCGGTATCCCGAATTTTTACGACTGAAAGCACTCTGTCACGGTCTGCCGGATGGGGCTGGAAAAGGACAACTATACTGTCATCGACAATCCCGAAACAGGAGTTAAAGTTCTGGACGAGCCTTATGTCAAGTCCTTTTTGAAGTTTTTCGAGAATTTCTCCCTCCTGATAAGAAAGCATGGAGGTGAGAGTCGCAAAACGCGGGGAAACCATCAGCCGTATCCGGACTCCTCTGTCAATTGCCTTTGTTATTTCCGGAAGCAGGTAGAGGACGATTGGGATTCCGAAAACCGGGGGAATGATACAGATCGATTTTTTTACCTCCCCGTAAATAGAAGTCGCAAATTTTCTGATTTCGGATTCGGTGATAGCTGTTGTCCAGAAAATCTCATCTTTTCGCTTCTGGGCAGGGACAGCTTTCAACGCCTGTTTTGCTTCCTCTATGGAGACCTTCAAAACAGCCATTTCCCTTTCAACTTCGGCTTTTTTCCTCTCGAAAATAGTATCCAGAGAGATTTCAGGATCAACTGCCCTGAACTTCTTTGGCCTTGAAGCCTGCACTTCCACAAAGCCTTTTCCGGTCAGAGACTCGAGGACAGAATAGATTTTCCCGTATGGCACTTCCGAATCCCGGTAGATGTCGCTTGCTTCGGAAACACCGAGTTTCAGCAAAGAAAGGTAGGCAGCTGCCTCATAAGTGTTAAGACCAGCTTCCTGCAGGAGCCGTTTATTCTGCATATGAAAATCTGGAACTTAATATCTTAAAACAGTTTCGAAAAAAGTTGCATATTCTGAAAAAGAATTGCACAAGATGTGAAAGTCACAGGCACCTTATGCAAAAGCAATCCTGTTTTTGTAGATTCCAGAAAAACGCCGCTATTTGAAGCGAGTTTGAGTTAAACTTCTATTTTATTTCTTTTTTATTTGAGTAATTTCAACGCATCCCTGCAAGCTGCTACGGCAGGCGCTCCTGAGGTTATGAAAATTACATCCATAAGTTCCATTATTTCTTCCTTGGTAGCGCCATTCTTGAGGGCGCTCTGCATCTGTACAACTGTACACCTTTCACATTGCTTGGAAGCGACTACCGCAAGAGCTACCAGAATTTTTACCTTTGCGGGCAGGGCACCGTCGGACAGTAGTTTCTTATTGCATCTGTTATATCTTTTAAGGGACTCGCTATCAAGGTCCCCAATGATCTCAAGAATATGCGGAGTAAAACCCAGTTTCTCACTCATACTTTCAAGTAATTCTTCATGTTCAAGATCTCTGTGCTCTTCCATATTGGTTAACCCCCATTTGAAGTTACATTAAAATCGATGTGCATATTATTTATCTATTCCTGAGACTCCGGAACGGAAACATAAGAAAAAAGAAGGTGGAGAGGGAATAAGATGCAGCCGGAGATAGAAACAGATTGAATTTTGAATTACTGGTAAAAGGGCAGGGAGAATAATGAGACCAACTGATGATCTTAGAGAAGAACACAGGGCTGTCAAACTTATGCTAAGGATCCTTGACAGCATATGCACGAATATAGAATCCAGAAAAAACGTTGAACAGGAACATCTGGAGAGACTTGTGGAATTTATGGAGATATTCGTTGATAGATGCCATCACACAAAGGAAGAGGTTTATCTTTTCCCTGAAATGGAAAAGGTAGATCAGGGCGCAGGAGAATTAATCAATTCTCTTTCAAGGGAACATAAACTAGGAAGAGAGTATGTAAGCAGGATAGGAGAGACAGTCTCCAGAAAGGAATGGGACAGAGCAGGCTCTACAATAGTTGATAACTTAAGAGCATATATTCAGCTTTTGACTCTACACATTGAAAAGGAAAACAATGACCTTTTCCCAAGAGCCGATACCTGCCTTGAGCCAGGAGTGCAGAAAAAATTGCTTGACTCTTTTCAAGTAATAGAAAAAGAAGAAATAGGTGCAGGCAAGCATGAAGAGTTCCATATGCTGCTGCACAGTCTCAAAGATATTTACTTAAAACAAGAATAAAGTTAAAGAGTTAGTCGCGGATCGATCTGGGTAGACAGCGAGTACACACCCAGATGCTCTCCATCCCGAGTTTCGCTTCGGGATCACATGAAATCAAAGATTTCATGGGAGTTGCACTGTAAGTGCAACAGCACGAGGTCCTTTTCGCTGCGCTCAAGAGGACTAATCTTCTAAGCGATCAATAATCATCCATGAATCAATCGGGGTAGACAGCGAGTACACACCCAGATGCTCTCTATTTTGTGTCTGAGAGGCATGAGGTAATGGGTATCTTCTCCGGCTCCGCACTGGAAGCAGCGGATTGAAATATCCTGCTTTTTTGGCTGGGACTCGGCTTTTTCCCTGTTGAATTCAACTGTGTGCCTTTCTTCGATAGAGAGAGCGCCTTCGGGACAGATACCGATGCAGTAGCCCATACCATCACAGAGTTCTTCGGATACGACTTTTGCTTTTCCGTTGATTATCTGGATAGCGCCTTCGGCACAGGGCGCAACGCATTTTCCGCAACCTGTGCATTTTTCCTCATCAATTTTGATTATTGTTCGTTTTACCATAAGAGTTGACCCCCATCTTGTTTTAAACTTTTTTAAAAAAATGTTGAAATTCAGAGCAAATCAGATGTGTGAACAAATCAGATGTCATTTAATACCAGCTGCCGTTTGAAATCAGGCAAATATCCTTCCCTGTAAAGTACGTTTTTATAGTCATCTATTAATTTGCTCATTTTGCTGGTGTATTTTATGAAATCCGTGCCTATTTCTCCTTTAAATAGTATTCTTTCTGCTTTTTCCAGAAGTTCGGGATGAATAAATACCAGTTCTTCTTTTGTGTGCAAAAATAGAGCTGAGAAATCTCTGTGAATACCCATGCTTCTTTTTAAGAGCTCGCTATTTAAGCTATCATCAGAGATATAATTTTTAAATTTCAGATAAGCATTAAAGTTCGCTATATTCTGATTTAGGGAATTAAGAATCAGGTACAGCATGCTGTCTGTTCTGGGAAGGGGAAGGTCCTGAAGTTCAGGGTCTGCGCCTTCAAAGTTTTTATCTTCTCCGGAATTCCGGTCCCGATCAATATCATGGCTCATATTGTTACCCATTTTATCCGTAAGTTATGTTTCCATGCGGACTTTCAGATTAAAAATCTAACGAGTTTTAAGACACATCTGATGAAATTTAACTCTGGCTCCCAGGAACAGGAATAATCCCGAGCTGTTGCATCAGGCCAAGGAGATTAGCTTCGCCCCATAACTCAGCAATCTTACCATCTTCGATGCGGAAGATCTCTATGCCAGTCATGGTTATTGGCTTCCCTGTGGCCGGCAGCCCCATAAAATTTCCTTTATGCACACCTCGAGCTGTAAAACGGGCAGCCACTTTATTTCCTTCGGCAGTCATGTCCTCAATTGTAACATTAAGATGCTCGAAAGCTGCCCTACATGCAGTAATTACCTCATTTATTCCCTCAATTCCCGGAGAAGCAGGGAGAGGAACATGTAAACTGAAATCTGGTGACAGCAGCTCGTTAGCAATCTTAAGATTCCCTTTAGAAGGCCCTTCTTCAAAGAATCGGCGGACTATTGCTTTATTCTCTTCTGTAGACATTTTTTTCCTCACTTATGTTTTATCTAACCTATGTTTTATCTAATCTGCATCTGATACATTTACTGACTGTAAACATCTCCACCGTAATGATATTCAGTGATGAGTCCCTTCCACAACCTTTATTCCCGCGTCCTGAATCGTCTTTCTTATGCTGTCCAGGTTAGGACATTTGGGATAGGTATCTTCCATAAGCATGCAGGAACTGAGGTGAACGGCATCCAGACCATACTTTTTAAGGGAATTTACCAGACGATATACTCTCCTTCCCGAACAGCCTCCGCATGTGAAAAAGGCGATCATTTGAGCGTCCTCATCATACCTCTTAAAGCTTGACTTTCTTTCATTGAAAGCCTTAAAGCAGCCCACACCCGGACATGTCTCCGAGACGATGTCGCAGCGCACGACTGCAGTTTTCTTTGGTTTTGTATTCTCAGCCACTATCCGACAATCCTTAACAGTTTTTAAAGCCCGATCTTATAGTTTAGAGCTCAATCTCACAGCAGACGTGTAGACTCTTTCTGTCTTGGGGCTTTTACAACAAGTACCCTGAAGATTCCGTCTCCGGGATTCAGGAGACGGTGCGGAATCTTTGCAGGGCTTTCGATCAGCATGTCCCTGCTTACCTTTTCCTGCTCATCTCCGATTTCAACAACACCTTTTCCCTCAAGGATATAGAAAAAAACATCCGTTGGGGTTACGTGCTTTTTTAAGGCTTCTCCTGGTTTTAGCTCAATATGCACTGCCTGTGCATTTTCAGTATCATAAAGCATCCTCACACTCACATTGTGAGGGTTAGGTTTTTCCGGAGAGGATTTCATCTCAACAACTTTCATACAATTCCCCCTTTCTGACCATATTGTGCCTTTCTGCTCCTGTATTTTCAGAGTACCCTGATCTTCAACAGGCAACCATTATCCAGTATATTAACTGTCATCCGCTTCATATATGTCTGACCGTTATAAACTTATTACATCAGTTTCAAGCCAGCCGTTTTTGGTTGAGTTCAGCCCTGGTAGAGCGCTGAAAATCCGAATCTCAAGCCTGAAAGGAAACAGGCTTGAGAATAGTGGAGGAAACAACTACACAGTTAATAGCTAGGTCAAACACCAGATCTGGAGTTTTATAAACCCCTGTGAGACTGAAATTTGTAACTCAATACCTGATTACGTAACTTCCTGGTTACAACCCAACCTGTTTTTTGAACTCGTCCAGACCCATATCTTCAATAAACTTTCCGAGCCTTTTCTTTGTTCCGGCATTTTTGTAGAAGTTAAGGATTTTATCCACAGCCTCAAGAGCCTCAGCCTCGGAAAGGTCTTTTGCTACAACCTGGGCAAGCCTGGGTACTGCAGCAGCAGATCCACCTACCATAAGGTTGTAGCCTTTTGCTGTGCCCATTAACCCCACGTCCTTAATAGCAGGTTCGGCACACGAGTTAGGACAGCCGCTGACCCCTATTTTCAGTTTGGAAGGCATAGACATTCCGTGATATTTTTCATCCAGTTTAAGACCAAGACCTAATGAATCCTGCTTAGCCTGCTTACAGAAAGTTGTCCCGGGGCAGAACTTAACGCTTCTCACACAGAGCCCTATGGCTGCTCCAGGTTTCATGCCAAGGTCAGCCCAGACACTATCAAGATCTTCTTCTTTCAGACCTACAATTGCAATTCTCTGTGCAGAGGTCGCTTTCAGGGCGGCTGCCCCGTACTTTTTCGCAACTTCACCGATCTTTATGAGAGTATCGGGATCCACAACCCCACCCGGGAGATGCGGGGCTATTGCGTATGTTTCACGGTCTCTCTGAACGATTGCGCCTTTTTCCGGTAAATTGTCTTTCACGGTTGATCCTTTCTCCTGATGTGTAATTGGAGTTTACAGTGTGCTCAAACTGCAGGCAGTTGCCAAGAAATCAGGCAAACCTCAACTTATTCTGGTCCGTTATTCATGCATATAGCCTGATTTCCTGAAATTATGCCTGGATTATTATATCGTACGGACTTACAACTTTTTGATTAATTTTATTATAAAATTAACTTTTATAATAGTATCCTTTTGATACCAGTATATAAGAGATACTAATTTATATATTAGACAGTTTCTATCTTTATACCATGAAAGACTGCACAGTCTACAAGACAATGAATATCATCGGAAAAAGGTGGACCATCCATATTCTCCTTGAGTTGCACAAAGGAGAAAAGAAAGAAAAACGCTTTAATGAGCTCAAAAGAAAACTCGGATATATAACACCAAAGATCCTTTCGGAAAGGCTTACCGAACTTGAAAACGAAGGCCTTATCGCGAAGAAAATTGATGACTCCACAAACCCTCCGAGATCCGAATATTACCTTACTGAAAGCGGAAGGGATTTTGTAAAAATAATACAGGCAATAAAACGCTGGGGATTAAAGTGGAAATTCCAGAATGAAGAATGCGAGAGGTCCATATGCATGTACTGTGACCACTGAACTGCGGAAGAAACCATTAAACAGAATGCTAATTTCCCACCAGAATTTCCTGCATCCTGCATTGAAACTGTTTTATATCAAAGGGTGCCTAGCTTATATTATGCAGGGGAAAAGGCTTTTACGGGAAGTTTATATTAAAGGCTCGTACTTCAGGAAATAAAGCCGTTAGCCTGTCTCTCAGAACAAAAAAATCAAAAACAGCTTCAACCGGTCTGCATAGGTCTGAAGTATTATGGGGGCGTCCATGAAACCCGAAGAATGTATTGATTTTTTCTTCAAGCCTGAAAGCATAGCCCTGATAGGAGCTTCTCCAAACCCTGAGAAATTGTCGCATACAATCCTGAAAAGCCTCAGAAAAATGAATTTTGAAGGGAAAATATATCCTGTAAACCCGGGTTACGGAGAAATTGAAGGGCTTAAATGTTATTCTACTCCAGGGGAAATTGAGGACAGGATAGATATCGCTATTTTTGCAGTTCCGGCCAGATCGGTCCTTGAGATATTGAAAGGGCCCGTGGAAAATATAAAAGGAGCCATAATCGTAAGCTCAGGCTTCAGGGAAACAGGGTCTGGCGGGAAGAAAATGGAAGACGATCTGAGGGCTCTTTTGAAAGAGAAAGGCATCAGGGCAATGGGCCCCAACTGCCTTGGGATATACGATACGGTCTCGAATGTGGACACGTTTTTCATAGAAAGGGAGAAGATAGGAAGGCCTGTCAGAGAAGGGGTTTCCGTACTTACTCAGAGCGGGTCTTTTGCGGCCATGATCATGGATGAGCTGGCATATGAAGGAGCAGGCGTTGCAAGGGTCGTGAGCTACGGGAATAAAGTGGATGTGGACGAAAGCGATTGCCTTGAATTTCTTGAACGGGACGAGGCCACAAAAGCAGTTGTACTATATATTGAATCCGTAACCGATGGGCGCAGATTCCTTGAAGCTGCTTCCAGATGCGTAAAAAAGAAGCCTGTGGTAGCCCTTAAGGTAGGAAAGCGTGAGCCAGGGGCAAGGGCGGCAAGCTCTCACACAGGCGCTATCAGCGGGATGTACGAAGCCTATGAAGCCGCTTTTCGGAAAACCGGCATAATTGAGGTTGCCAGTTATGAGGAACTGAAAGATGCCTGTAAGGTTCTTAACAGGTATTCCCCTGTAAAGGGCAAGAGAGTCCTGATTATAACTGATGGAGGAGGTGTGGGTATTTCTATTGCCGATGCCTGTGAAGAGGCAGGGCTCAGGATCCCTGAACTTTCCGAAACCGCGGTAAGGAAATTGAAGGAAAACCTTCCTGCTTTTGCTTCCGTAAGAAACCCTGTGGACCTGACAGGCAGTGTTCGGGATGAGCATTACGTCGCTGCTATGCAGGAAACCCCTGCCGAAGAATATGACCTTGCAATTGTCAGCCTTCTCTGGGGGCCGCCTCTTCTTACCGAAGGCGTAGCAGAGAAAATCAGAAACTTTGCAGAGAGTTGCGGAAAACCTATCATAATCAGTTCTCCAGGCGGAAAGTTCAGCAGGGAGCTTGTTTCAGTATTTACAAAAACAGGAATGCCGGTATTTTTCTCCCCGGAGAGTGCGGTAAGGGCTGCGGCGGTGCTGTGTGGAGGAAACGGCAAGCAAGAATAAGATACATAAATAGGATACATAAAAACTGAAAAGACAAATAAAAACTGAATGTATTTGTCAGAGCATATGCCGGTTGTGTAAGAAGAATAATTGCTTTTTTGAAAAACCAGCCTTGCGACCTAACAGGATATTCACACAGCCCTCACCTGATAAAGGAGATAGCCCTTCGGAATGGTTTCCAGATGGAGTATGTGAGTTCAATGTATTATGAGTACAGGTATCATGCCATATTCTCAAAAACGGCGTGAAGCAATTCCGTATCCAAAACAGGGCCTGTACCGCTCATGTTGGCAAGAACAGTTCCAGTAGTGAATTCTGAAGACAAAAAATATTGGAAGAGTAGAAGAGCCTGAAGCCAGAGTAGACAGAAGCAGATAACTCTTCCATTAATTATTTTCCCTTTTTTTGATTCCTTTTTTTCAACGTCTCTTTATCAGGTGCCTCAGTCTTTCATCCATTTATATATGAGTGCCCATAACTCAGGAGAATTCCGGTCAATCAACAGGCTGGCATGTCCCTGGTCACCCCAGTTCATGCAGGTAACCTTTTTGTTAGTTTTCCCAACTTCTTTTTCATACCACCAGGAACCGTAATCTCCAAATCCTCCCCCAAGCCCTACATAAAGAACAGGAGAGTCCACTTTTGAGGAGTCGATATCATAGCCTTCCACGTTGCCCATAAGACCAGCCATGTACTGATCCATAGTGTTCGGTGTGAAGGGAACAGCACCTCCGTTGAGAGTTAAATTAAGTAATCTGTTTTCATCAACATAATAAAGGCCGTTAAGGTCACCAGTCCAGTAATGATAGTTTGGAGTATAAGGATGAGGAGAAATGATGTATATCTGACTAGCCATGAACCTGAATAGCTGAATATTTGTTAATCCGGGCCAGATAGTAGAGGTATCATTAGGGGATGCATACGCTGGACTAGCTACCGTTATCATTTTGCCCATGCCAGTACTTTGATGCACACCATTTTCAATATCTTTGTAGATATCATTAGATTCCTGTTGCTGATCCTCTATTAACTCAGAATACTTCGGGTTATATTTAATAATAATATCAACAGGCACTATTCTGTCAACAGACCCCAGAGGCAAATCATCGTATTCACTTGCCTCATAAGCGGTAAGGATCAATGCACCGTGACTGTGGCCGATTGCTGTTACTTTAATATTTTCTGCCGATTTCCCGCTTAAGAAAGAGGTATGGTTCCTTGAAGCATAGATACCTTCGTACGTGTCACTCAGATGCATGTCAACATTCCAACCTTCCATGAAACTGAAATCATCTTCATCCGGCTGGATATTTGTCTCCCTCCTATCCAGGATATATACGCTGTACCCGCGTTGAGCATAATATATTGCCATGTCAGAATAGAACATCTCAGTGAGACCCTGTCCGGGAAGGATTACCAGGTTTTCATCTCTGTCCGTATGCCAGGGGCTTTTTTCCTCCACATAGTTAGTAAGAGTGATATAGTCATATTCTCCAGGTCCAACGTTTACTTTAATCCTGTACTCTGCCACATCCTTTAAGACAGGTCCTATTCTACTACATTCTGCAAGAGGTTGATCGGATTTTTGTGCAATAGATAAAGAGGGACCATACGAGGCTTCTGGATTCCCTCCGTTACAAAAAACGTTATCCATGCATAAATCGGGAACAGCGGCTGAAGCCGGGGAAGAAACAGCTAGCAGAGTAAAGAAAACAGCTACCAGAATAATTTGCATTTTCATGTGCTCACCTTTTCAATATTATAAAATTAAAGTACGAAATTGAGAGTAACGCGTTTTGAAAGAAACCTGTTATTCCCGTTTTAACGTCAAGGGAGCAGTGTGAAATAACAAAAATAGCTATAGAGCTAAAAATCGTAGCATAAGGAAAAAGCAAGCTAAAAGTGTTTTTAAGATACTCTTGAGGGTGGATTACGTAAAAACTGCCTCACCAGAAAAGTAATCTAATGAATAAACTCCTGTACTCCTTATGCCCTTAAAACACTGTCCAGGATTAGACATAATTTATACAGATAATGCTTGCGGTTTTAGTTTTATTTTAGATTTTTTTATAGTGTTCCGGTTAATTTATTAAATCAATGCTTTAAGGGCGAGCAGAAGACCCGGGATAGAACCAGAAAAAATGATTTCCTGGGCTTATAATAAACCGCAGTTATTCTTTCATTCCTGAAGGCGGTTCTCTAACAGGTCTTAGAAATGATATGAAGGAAAATCCGGGAGAAATAAAGAATTTTGGGAGAAATACAAAAGTCATTATCCTGTTTTAAGAAATATCGCTGGCAGGGGACCGAATTCACGCACGCAGCCTCAATGTCAGCCGAAAGTGAATTAAACTATAGGCTCAATAAACCCAGGACGTACTTATTGGAGAAAGATAGTTCCTGGTGAGATCAATAGTCTAAATTTTGAAAAACATATTTGCAGAACAATTCTACAGGTAATCCCCTGAAAGAGGTATAGAGGATGAAAAAATATCTGTCAATATTATTAATATCAGTCCTTATTTTTGGGGCTGTACTCCCATGCGTTACTGCGGGAGCGAAGGCAAATTCATCAGGAGATAATTCGACTATTGAAGATGAAACTACTGTTGTTGATGTTTCCGATGATACTAACGAAAATTCAATCGAGAAAAAAGATACTATTGATGCAGACGATTCCATTGTAGTTGATACTACAATAATATCAACAGATAACGATATTTACAACTCTGACAATGACTATAGTTATGAATCTTCAGATAATGATATTATTACATCCGTAAACACGGACGATGATGACATCATAGCTAACAATTCTTCGATATACAACGGTGAAACAACCGTTATAAATGATTCATCACAAACCTATATCCAGTATGTCGAATCAACACAGGTAAACATAGATAACAGCCAGACAGTAAAAGTTGACGTTAAGAATGATAATTCGGTTGTCAACAATATATATTTTGAATCAACAAAAGATTCGGGCAAAGCAAAAGTTGTAGTTGAAGACCTGAAAGATGATACATCTCTAGTTGAGAAACCAGCAGGTGATATTTACAGGTCATTTAACATATGGATCGACAGTGAGAATGTAAACAATATTGAAAATGCAGCTGTTGATTTTAAGGTTGAAAAGTCATGGCTTAAAGCAAATGGTCTTGATTCTTCAGTAATTGTCCTGAACATGTATGAAGGTGGAAAATGGGTAGAAGTCCCAATCACTATAACAGGGGAAGATTCTCAGTATATCTATTTCACAGCTGAAGTATCTAAATACTCCACATTTGCAATTACAAGCAATACCGTGACTGTGGATAAAATCCTTAAACAGACAAACGCAACTGAAAACAGCAATTCCGAAGAAGAAAAAAGTGGTATAACGAGAAGTGAGATCATACATATACTAGAAATGATTCTCGAATACCTTAAGGGAAATTAATTTCCCTTATTTTTTGGTAAGCAGTATGCATAAACATACAAAATTAGAATGCATACAGGATTAGAATGAATTATTCTTTTCACCTGTATTCTGAATTTTTCATTGTTGGCACAATACCTCAATTGATATTTTTTGATGCATTAATTATAACTCTGGATTTAATTTGTTTAAATAAATTTTATATATTCTATTTGATATCCTGTAGCGTCCTTTATAGATAGAGAACGCTATGCCCGGATTTGTCAAGGCCGGTGAACAATTCCTCATTTTAGCCTGATTAAAATTCCCCAATTTCCAATCCTTGAGAAAAGCTCGAGGATCCTAAATAATGTTGAAAATGGAGGAATGGCTATTGATACGAGATTTGTATTCACAAGGCTTTAGCATAAGTGAAATCTCCAGACAAACAGGTTTTGACAGGAAAACTGTGAGGAAGTATCTTCTGCTGAAAACCTTGCCTGAGCCCCAGAAACGTTCTGGAAGAAAGAGCAAGCTTGATCCTTTCAAACCTTACATTCTTGAAAAACTCAAAGAAGGTCCCTATACTGCTTCTCGCCTCTATCGGGAAATCAAAGAAATAGGTTTTGATGGAGGAAAAACCATAGTCAAGGACTTCGTACAAAAAGTCCGACCTGAGCAAGGAATTCCTGCTGTGCTTCGCTACGAAACAAAACCAGGTGTACAGGCTCAGGTTGACTGGGGAGAGTTAGGAACAGTTGAGGTTGATGGAAAGGTAAAGAAACTCTTTTGCTTTAACATGATTCTTGGATATTCAAGGATGAGATATGTTGAATTTACACTGAGCATAGACACTCCAACTCTTATTCAGTGTCATCGGAACGCTTTTGAGTACTTCGGAGGATTTACACAGGAAATTCTGTACGATAACATGAAACAGGTTGTTATCAAAAGAGCCTTAAAATCATCTGATTCTGAATGGAACTCACAGTTTGAGGATTTTTTCAAATGCTTTGGTTTTATTCCAAGGTTATGCAGGCCTTACAGGCCTCAGACAAAAGGCAAGATTGAAAATACGGTAGGGTATGTCAAGAGGGACTTCTTCCTTGGAAGACAATTTACCTCTCTCGAAGATCTGAACGGCCAAGTTAACAGGTGGTTAGAAAGAGTAAATTCAACTGTCCATGGAACAACCTATCAAATCCCTCTTGAACGCTTTAAGGAGGAGAACCTGAACCTTCTGGGTCAGGTTCCTCCTTACAAAGTTGTCCATAAGGAGACCAGAAAGGTCTCCAGAGACTGTTATATTTCGTTCCTTGGAAATAAGTATTCTGTTCCTTACAGGTTTGCAGGAAGAACTGCAGAGCTTCAGATCTTTGAAGGAAAATTCGAGGTCTATGTTGATTATGAGAAGATCTGTGAACATGAAATTCTTCCCGGAAACTGCAGAGTTTCAAGGAAAAAGGAACATTTCCAGGGTCTTCTGAGCGAGATTCTTAAAGAGAATTCAAAATGCAAGAAAGCTTCACAGATTCCGTTGAAATTCTCAGGTCCAGAAGTTGAAAAAAGGTCTCTTGATGTCTATGAAACGTTTAGTGAAGGTGGTTTTGAATGAACAACTTCACCTATGAGAGACTTCACAATAATCTGCAATACCTCAAACTGAATACAATCGAAGAGCTCCTTGATAACTGCCTTGAAATTGCTGCAAGGGACAGCAAGACAACAATGGAAGTCCTTGATTATCTGTTTGAACGGGAAAAGAAACACAAGGAAGCTGCTGCAATTGAGAGAAGGATGAAAAGTGCAGGTTTTCCTGTGAAAAAGACGCTTGAAGAATTCGATTTTGAGTTTCAGAAATCCATTGATAAAAAAGTAATGGAAGACCTTGCAACCTTGAGATTTGTTCATAATTCAGAGAATGTTGTTTTGCTTGGTCCTCCTGGCGTTGGAAAGTCTCATCTTGCAATTGCTCTTGGGATTGAAGCAGTAAAAGCAGGAATTTCGGTTTACTTTACGAATACAGGAAACCTTATTGAGAGGTTGAAAATAGCAAATAGAGAAGGAATTCTTGAAAAGAAGATCAGGGATTTGACGAAATATAAAGTGCTGATAATTGATGAAATAGGCTATCTCCCATTTGATGACGATGGAGCTCACTGCCTATTTCAGCTAATCTCCAGACGTTACGAAAAGAGTTCAACGATCCTGACATCAAACAAGTCATATGGAGAATGGGGGGAGATATTCCAGGATCAAGTAATAGCGGCTGCTGTGCTGGATCGCATACTCCATCATTCTACTACGATTAACATAAAAGGAGAGAGTTATAGGCTAAAGGAAAGGAAAAAACAGGGAATAAAAATGGGAAATATGTATCAGTGATTTTAGAGTAAGCTTTTAAAAAATTGAGTAAAATTTATATCAGCATATGAGGAAATTTATACCGGCTAATGTGAGGAAAAGTAAACCGGCCTTGACAGGATTTGTAGCAGCTGGTTTTGTGGTATCGGTTTCTGGCTGTTTATCCTTGGAAGAGGATAAAGAGAGGAAAATAAAACAAAGACAATGCACTTTCCAACTTGAGTTAAAAAAGATTAGAGTAAAAAGAAAAATAATTTAAGGAGTTTTTTAGATCATTTTTTTAATGAAATTTGCTTCACTTATCAAGTATTTAGCTTGACTCGAACTTATTATTTTATTCTGTTCCATAAAATCAACAAACACGATGAATCCTTCCAGCTGTTCGTTAGCTTTAAGGTCGTCTCCCATTTTAAGGTAGAAGAATACACAGTTGATTTGTGCATCTAGTGCCTGATTAATAATATCATCTACGCCAGATACATCCACAAAAGAGGATACAACAGAATATCGCGCATCTATCCATGCTTTGATGCCACCTTCCATATTATAGACAGTATATCCACCATTTGCAAGATATGTGCTTGCAGTAACGCTTCGGCTTCCAGTCAGGCAGTAGATGAGTACAGGTTTGTCTTTTGTGATTCCGCTGTTTTCTACTTCATTCAGGAACTCTTCCTCTGAAACAGGTGGTATTGTAGCACCTAGTTCCTTCTTTACAGGTATCAGTGTTGCTCCTTCGATATATGCCGCATCGAATTCGCCTTGAGTTCGTACATCCAGAATAAAGATTTCTCCCTTTTCGATCATCTTTTTAGCTTTACAGACACTCACATTCTTGTATCCGTCTTGGCTGGTATCTGCAGCAGACATTCCCGGTACAATTATGAGAAAAGCTAAAAGAAATGCAACAAAATACAATAAGCCTCTTCTATTCAATTACATCCCTCCGTATTCACCAATTTATCCCTACTTGAAACCATGAATTTTTATTTAATTTATTCAAACATTCTAATTATTATTAAATCCGCATCCAGAACTAGTACCCGAAAATGACAGTTATTTGCTTTATTTGAGATTTTTCGAATAATTATGTAAGCAAACATGCCTTATTGTGTAACATATTGGTACAAAAAAGCAAGAACCCAGAATCTGGACTCCAACAAGTATGTAATGTAATCACTTAGAATATATATCTTATTAGGAATAATTGATACAGAATATAATTATTTATTATATATAATCGAGTTTATCTTCGGTATCCAATAATTTTCTTAAAAGCGATACTCAGGCGAATTTTTTATCGCAAACTCTCCAATTTACTACCAGAGTTTACTATGAAATCCGCGACAAAAGTTAGGTTTCCGCTATCAAGTTTATATTTTAAACTATGACGAATAATGGCAGAGGGGAAAAATATAAGCTTCAGCAAGGTTGCCTATGAATACATTAACTCATTGATTGCAGACTACAATGAAAAAAAGGAAAAAGAAAAAGAGGAAAAAGGTAGGAGGAGAAATTCAATCCTCAGATTACATCTCAAACCTTGTCATTACTCCATGAAGCTCATCCGCAGGAAGCCTGTAGAACTGGACAAAAGAAGGGGAAAGTTTCTTTATAACTGAGAAAGCTTTCCATACAGGATTGCTTGTAAATATATCTTCCACTCCGTAAAAAATTGTTTTTTCAGTAATACCGTTGTCTTTTAGGATTTTTTCTACATCAATAATTTCCATATATCCCATTTTGATTTCAAACAGGTTCAATCCTTTTGCCATTTCTTTCTTGAACGAACTTTCGACTCCAAAAGGACTATCGGATTTGATAATTGAAATAAAAATATTATTCTCATAAATAATATTATTTTTAAACATTATATGGGAGATATATTGAGGAATTCTGGTTATATCCCGTGCAAAGAAAAGGGCTGTTCCGCTGATTTTATTTTGAGAAGCATATACGTGGTTATATTTTTCAAGGAAATTCTCAGTCTGCATACGTTTCATCAATTTATAGAGCCTCTCCTGTCCGGCAGTATATATCATAATGAGAGAAAAGATAAAGACTGCTATGATTACGGACCAGTAACCCCCGTGAGGTATCTTATAGGTATTCGAGAGAAGGAATACTATATCAACAAATGTGATAAACAGTGAGATGATAGCTTTTGAGACCTGCTTCCTGTGATAAAATATAGAGGTCATTAAGAGGCCCGTAATCGTCATGGTTCCGGTAACTGCCAGCCCATAGGCAGCGGCAAGCCTGCTTGATTCTTCAAAAATAAATATCATATATAAGACTGAGATCAGGAGCATCCAGTTTACCGTACTTATGTATATCTGTGATTTTAGCTCCCCGGAGGTATAATCTATTTTTAACATTGGCATTATCCGGGTTGTTATCCCCTGATAAACTATTGAAAACACGCCGCTGATCATAGCCTGAGAGGCAATAATTGTAGCTATGATGCTCAGGATAAGGAATGGGATGTATACCAGATTTGCCTGATGGTTTATCATTTCAAACAGAACATTTCTTGCATCAGGATTCCGAATAATAAATGCTCCCTGTCCTAGGTAATTAAAAACTAAAGCAAAAAATACGAGTCTCCAGGCTTTTAAAATTGGCTCTCTTCCCAGATGGCCCATATCGGCATATAATGCCTCTCCACCGGTACAGCAAAGAGTGACTTCGGATAATACAAAAAAACCTACAAGTCCGTTGTTTAATAGAAAATCAATAGCATAATACGGGTTTATAGCCTTTAATACGCCTGGAGTATAAAATATTGAGGAAATACCTGAGACTGCAAGAGCCAGAAACCAGATAACCATTATCGGTCCGAAAGCCCATGCGATTTTTTCTGACCCTCTATTCTGGACTGAAAAAAGAACTATAGCAATTAGACTGGCAATTAACATCAGAATACCCTGTCCCGTATTTTCAAATCCGGAAATGATCCGGATCCCTTCAACGGCACTCAGTATGCTGATTGCAGGAGTAATTACTCCGTCTCCGATAAGGAATGAAGTCCCTATATAAGCAAGTATCGTAACAAAAGAAACACTTCTGCCTGATTTCAGCAGAGGAAGGAGGATCTCTTTCAAAACAATTGTTCCTCCTTCACCTTTTTTACCCAGGCTCATTGCAAGCCAGGCATATTCCATAGTTACAAGTATAATTAATGTCCAGATGATTAAAGATAAAACTCCTATTACATGACTTTCCGTAGGTCTTGTAAGAAGAAAGATAACAGTTAAAGTATAAATCGGGCTTGTTCCGATATCTCCAAAAACGAGCCCCATAGAATTGACAATTCCCCTTAAATCGGACTTTGAAAGCATATATATCACCGTGTTTGTTCCAGGAATTTAACAAAAATATGATTCAGGATAAGAAGTTCCAAAAACTCCTGCTGCAACAAATCGTGAATTTACTCTGGCTTAAAAAGAGCAAAAAAGAATCAAATTTGCAGGATTTTTTTACTCGCAAGTTTCTATTTTTCATTTAAAATTCGTCTCTATTTTTAAGTCGTATCTATAATTCCGTGACTTTAAAGTAACACTGTTTATAATAATGTATTGTGCTGAAATTACTTATTCATATATAAAGATCTTGATCCATTATTCTGGAAAATCAAGATTTGCTAGCAGCAATCTGATTAATTTATTTTTTTGAATAGCCGATTTTAGTTCATCAGTTATTACGTATATTTCCTCTATTATGTTTTTACTTTCCTCTATGTTTTTACTTTCCTCTATGTTTTTACTTTCCTCTATGTTTTTACTTCCCACCTGGAAAGTAAATGAAGAACTTTTCGCCGAAGATGAGAAAAATCTTAAAGGCAGATAGACAAAAGAAGAATGGAACAAAAATATGTGCTGGAATGAAAAATGTGCGAGCCCAAAAACGGTGAGAAAATGAACAGGGAAATAGCAGGAGAAAAAAAGCACATAGAAGAGGAAGAGCCTGAGGAAATAGTAGATCAAAAAAGAAAACCAGGTGTCTATACTCACCAAAAAACGACCGAAGGCGTGAATATCCTTCTAGGAGACCCTGAAAAAGCCGTAATCAAACTCTCGATCCCTATTATAGTTGCAATGACCGTACAGACTATCTACAGCCTGACCGATACCTTCTGGGTTGCGGGCCTGGGTGCGGATGCCCTTGCTGCCGTAGGGTTTTCAGTCCCCTTTTTCATGATTCAGATGGCTCTGACCGGGGGAGTGGCAGTAGGAGGCGGTGCAGCAATTTCGAGGCGAATTGGCGCCAGAGATAAGGAAGGTGCGGATAATGTTGCAGTTCACATTTTTGTGATAATGCTTATCCTTGCAGTTGCCCTTACTGTTATCGGACTTTCTCTTTTAAGAGACCTTTTTGTTTACAGCGGTGCCGGAAGAACTGCAGACCTGGGAGTTGCCTATGCAAGGGTGAATTTCGCAGGCAGTTTTATTTTTTTCTTTACCAATGTTGCAAATTCCATCCTGAGAAGCGAAGGAGATTCAAAAAGAGCCATGCAAGCAATGATTCTGGGCTCGGTCCTGAACATATTACTTGACCCTATTTTTATATATCCTCTGGGATTTGGGGTCGCAGGAGCAGCTCTGGCAACAGTAATCTCCTATGCCAGCTCGGGACTGTTGATGCTCTACTGGTTTTTTATCAAGAAAAATACCTATGTGTCCTTCAGATTCAGCTCTTTCAAATTTGACAAAGCAATTGTCCGGGATATTTTCAGGGTAGGGATACCTTCTTCTTTTGAACAGTTTGCTCTGGCTTTAACAGCTCTTTCAATGAATTACATTATTGCAGCTATCAGCAGTACGGATGGAGTTGCAGTCTATGCTACAGCCTGGAGAGTAACAGGCATAGCAGTTTCTCCCTTAATAGGAATCTCAATATCCTTGGTATCTATAAGTGGGGCTGCCTTTGGGGAAAAAAACTTCAAAAAAGCTCAGGATGCCCTCATTTACGCGCTTAAAGTCGGCATTCTGGTAGAATCTGCAATTTCGCTCATCGTATATTTCTTTGCTCCGGAAATTGCCGCTGTTTTCACAGAAGCAGAAAATACCGCCCGTATAGCCCCTGAATTGACAGAACTCCTGAAAATTATGACAATTTTTTATCCAGCTGTAGCCTTCGGAATGCTTTCAGCCTCTCTTTTCCAGGGTGCGGGAAAAGGCACAAGTGCCCTCATTGCCACCCTTCTAAGGAGCCTGGTTTTGACCCTCTTCTGTTCCCTGCTCTTCGCCTACGGACTTGGCTGGGGACTTACTGGCATCTGGTGGGGGCTTGTTACAGGTACTGTAATAGGGTCATTGATTGCTTTTCTATGGGTGCAGATTTATTTGAGGTGTATGATAAAAGCGGGGAAATCAGGAGAAGCTGACTGCTAAAAATTAAAACTTGTAACCATTCCAGATAGATACTGCATCCGAAATCAAATTTTTCTTCATAAACCATGAGAATGAAACTTCAATACTGTTCCTTTTTCTTCTTTTTCCGTATTTATGTGTATATAGCTTTAATTAAGTTTTAGGCTCAGTGGCCCATTCCAGTTTAGAACTCAAGTTTTTAATGTTTAAGTTTTTAAGTTTAAGTTTTTAAGTTTAAGTTTTTAACATTAAATTTCGGTGTTTAGAATCCCCTGATTTTACTTTGAGATACTTTGAATATAAAAATAAATTCGATATTTGAGATAAGCTTTTTATTACAGTAAGCAGATAATTACTCAGTGAGCATAGCTAAAAAATTCATATTTAAAAATTTCATATTAAACGATAATAATTAAAAATAACAGTTAAAATTAAAACAAAATTATACACCCAAATTGAATAAATAAAGAGGAAAGAAAATGACAGTTTTGATTCAAAAAGGCTTAAACGAAATAATTATGCAGAAAACAGGGATAGATGAAGGTCAACTTAAAAAAATGGAGAAATTATTTGAGGGAAATTTAGGAGGTGCTATAGACCAGAATTTTTCAATGCCCATCAATAATGGTACCGGGACTTATAATTATTCAAAAACAAGCTGGGGAGTTACTATCGATGGCTATGTAATGATCACTGCACCGGAGAATGGCACCTGGCACCTGATCGCAAGAGACGGGGACAAAGTGGTTTTCGACAGAGAAGGGGTTACAAGAGGTCAACAGGCTTCTTTTTGCTACCATACCGGTTTTAAGCTAAACCTCACTGTGACTGCAATATGGAGCGAGAAAAAAGATACAACTCTCAATGGAATTATACACGCAAAATATTAACCAAAAAATAATTCCGGGAGCTCCATTTCCGAATCCCATTTTTTTACGGAAAAACGGTATGATTAAATTTTTCAAAGAAGACACTTTGAATGAACGACTAAAAAAACGAGAAATGATTTTTTTATTAAGATAATATCCTGCGAAGCAAATTACCTTTTTTACTATTACGGACGGGTTTGACTTTGATTTATTTCTTTAACCTCAGTTTCTTTTAATCCGGGTTTACAGGGTTTTAGTCTGGATTTATCTGGACGCACCATACAGCCTCTACATGGGTGCAGTTCAATTTCTGACCACAAAGTCTGGATATATCAGGGCACACTATATAGGTTTTAAACAAACAGGTTAAGCAAACAGGTTTTAATTACAAATTCAGCTGTAATACTTCATTCAGTATTATTTTTCAGAACTTCAGTTTCCAAAATCATATGCTTTTTTGGGTTTATTTTTATAATATACCCCTGGAGATTGAGCCATTTATTTTGAATATGAATCTCTTTTTCTGATGAGTCTGTAGAACCGAGTCCGGAAATGAGCTTTTGCTCAAATTCTTATGGGGTTTTTACTTAACATACCGGAATTTACGATAGTACAGGTTGGTGGAATATGAAGAACTTGAAAATTTGTATTCAGCTAATTTTATCAATTTCTCTGATCCTTCTATTCCTTAGCTCTTCGGCCTGCTCTCAGCAGGTAGATCAGGCAAGGGAACAGGACAGAGACAGAAATTGTACGGGGTCCCAGGTGCGGCCAGAGTTTTCAACTCAGAAGGATATTGTCGCTTTAAAGGTGCGAGAAGCTGCAGGCCTTGTGGAGGAAAAAGGAGAAGAAGCATTTCCAGAATTCAGGGAAAAAGATAGCAAATGGCTTTATGATGACTTCTATATCTTTGTATGGAATACTAATGGAACCAGGGTTGTTTATCCTCCGGATCCGAAAGGGGAAGGACAGAACGTAAGCAGTCTTACAGATTTCAACGGCAAACCAATAGGAAGGCTTTTCATTGAGACTGCCCTCAGCGAGAGCGGAGAGGGCTGGATACCCTACGAGTGGCCAAGAACCAATGAAACAGAGCCCTCCACTAAATACGGCTTCATAAAAAGAGCTGTTTTCGGGAAAGAAACATACCTTGTAGGTTCTGGCTTTTATGCGGAAGACTACCTTGTTGTAAGAGATACAGGAAATTGTGAATTCATCAATGCAACAGGTGTTTCCCTGTGTGAACTGATGCACCCGGAAAGAATGGAAATAGATCCCGAAGTAAATTACAGTATTGCATATGTAATCGTGGATCCGGGAGAAAAGAGTCTCCGGCACAGGCTTTCGAATTCTGAAACATATTACGTTCTTGAGGGGTCCGGAATGATCTACATTGATGATATACCCGTTTCTCTTCATAAAGGAAAGCTTGTACTTGTGCCTGCGAACGAAACTCAGTACTTAGAAAATACGGGCAGCTCTTCCCTCCTCCTGCTTGCCATAGACCAGCCAGCCTGGCAGGCTGAAAATGAAGAAATTATAGAGTGAGAAAAGATAAAATGAATAAGTGGATTGGACAGGATAAAATCCTCCCATATCATTTTTCATACATTTTTGACCGTTCTTAACCCTTTATAGATTCCCAACCGGATGGGATAGACAGATAATGATTCAATACGGGAAAAAAGCGGAAATTTTCTGATTATATCGAAATGCCAGAACTCGCCTGCCCTTCATTCTCAAACAATAAATATAAATAAAACCTGCCCAGTTTTAGTTTGGAATCTAACAATAAGAAAAGAATACAGTAAGATTAAAGACAGTCCGATTCGGGTGATAAAAGAAATCGGCCCCGGTCAAACCCCTAAAATCAGAGAAGTTCTCAAACCCGGCAGATTAAAGACACCTCGCAAAAATGGATCTGCTGGATTATAGAACCTTTCAAAAAGATTTCTGGCAGCTGTTTCCTGGCTGTATCATCCGGAGCAGGACTGTAAAAAGTTCCTCATTGTGATACCTGATGAAAGAAGAGAGAATAAGAGAAACGGTGAAACTTCAGTTTGAGATGATTCATCTTTTTCATAAAAACTTTGCCAAAGCTTTTCATAAGACAGGCAGTGATTCATATAGCCTGAACAAAAATCAGAACAAGGCAATTATGATTATAGGTGAAGCAGGTGAGATAATGCCTACGACTCTGGGAAAATGCCTGGACCTTCAGAAAGGAAGCCTGACAAGTATGATTGATGCGCTGGAAAGAGAAGGGCTGGTATACAGAAGGGGAGACCCCGGAGACCGGAGAAAGATCCTGGTTTCGCTTACCGAAGAAGGAAAGAATTACAGGGACTGGATAAAGGAAAAGCTTGAAGAAAACTGTTCAGAAGTCCTGAGCAGGCTTGTCGAAGAGGATGTAGCAGCTTATCAGGAAAGCCTGAAGACAATGCTGGATACACTGAAAAAGCTGGACGGAAGTACCTGAAAAGGAAGAACGGCCGCCTGAAAAGAGATTTTGAGGTCTGCAATGAAAACGGAGCTAACAGGCAAACTCCAGAAACTGGGGTTTACCGAAAATGAGGCTAAAATCTACGTAGGACTCCTCAGCCTGGGCGAGGCGACGGCAAGGGAGATCCATGAATATACTCACGTTCCGAGACCAAAGATTTATTCTACTCTGGAGAGAATGTCAAAAAAGAAATATATAGAAATCATAGGAGGAACTCCAGCATATTTCAAGAGTGTTAATCCGGAACAGTTAACCGAAATGTTGAGAAACGAATTTCTTTTTTCCCTGAATGAAACATTGAAGGAACTTAATTCTGCGGGTTACGGGATAAAAAATAGATGCTTTTAATTCCAGGTATCTCTCCCCTGAGCCTCAGAAGAGACAGGTGAGGAAAAAAGGGAAGAAAACATGCCGAAAGGAAGGCAGTTAAATGGAACCAGAAAAAACCGCAGACTCAAACCCTTTTAAACCTGAAGAAAGTGCTGAAACAAAAGGCGTAAGGATCCTGGAAGGAGATCCAGAAAAAGCAATTATCAAACTCGCAGTCCCTATGATTGTTGCAATGTCAGTCCAGACCCTTTACCAGCTCGTAGACACATTCTGGGTCTCCGGTCTTGGGGCGGACGCACTTGCTGCAATGGGTTTCGTATTTCCTTTTTATTTTATAAGTATGGCTCTATCCAATGGTCTGGGTATAGGCGGGGGAGCAGCCATCTCCAGAAAAATCGGAGCAAGGGATAAAACAGGAGCAGACAACGTAGCCGTGCATACAATTATAATGATGATTCTGCTCGTCCTTATATTTACCATACCATTCTATGTTTTTGCCCCTCAGATCTTCTCTCTTGCAGGAGCAGGGAAAACAACAGCCCTCGCTGTATCTTATGCGAGGGTAATATTTCTGGGAAGCATAGTTATATTTTTCACTAACGTAGCTAACTCTATCCTCAGAGCCGAAGGGGATTCAAAAAGGGCAATGAACGCAGTGGTTCTGGGTGCAGTCCTGAATATAGTACTTGACCCTATTTTCATATACACCTTTGAAATGGGAATTGCAGGCGCTGCCTGGGCAACCCTCCTGTCTCTTGCTGTTTCTTCGTTAGTGATGTTTAACTGGCTCTTTTTCAAAAAGGATACTTTTGTTTCCTTTGAATTTAAAGACTTCAGCTTTGAGAAAGATATAGTAAATGATATCTTCAGGGTAGCAGTCCCGGCTTCCGCCCAGCAGCTTTCAATGTCATTATCCATGCTTATACTCAACCTGATTATTGTAAACGTGGGCAGTACCGATGGGGTTGCGGTCTATTCTACTGGGTGGAGGGTTGCAACTATTGCAATTGCCCCGCTTGTAGGAATCGCAACTGCAGTAGTTTCAGTCTCAGGAGCCGCCTTTGGGGCTAAAGATTTCGAAAAAGCAAAAATAGCCCATACATATGCGGTTAAACTTGGACTCCTCATTGAAGGGGTTGTCGCTGTATCCACTTTTATATTCGCCCCGCAGATTGCAGCCGTTTTCACGCAGACAGAAGAAGCCGCTCATATAGCTCCGGACCTTATCCATTTCCTGCGTGTAGTTTGCATCTTCTATCCTTCAGTTTCATTCGGAATGCTTTCATCGTCCCTCTTCCAGGGCGCGGGAAAAGGCCTGAGCGCACTCATTGCAAATTTCATGAGAACCATGGTGTTTATCCCGCTCTTTGCAGCTTTCTTTGCCTTCAACCTGGATATGGGCCAGGTAGGCGCCTGGTGGGGGATAGTAGCGGGCAATGCTATTGGAGCCGGACTGGTCTTCATCTGGGCAAGGCTTTACCTCAGTGCGATTTCAAAAACAGGTTCCCTGCATAAACCTCTAGAGCAGGGAATTTAATTTTTTTCTATAAATTCCATACAGGATACTCTGGAGAACTGCTTCAGAGAGTGTTCTTTGAGGAGAATTAAAACTTTAGGACAAATATTTATATAGTATAACTAGGAAATAAGTTACTGTTCTCCGATTACACCTAAAAAAAGGAATCAAACCAATGGTGAGCCAGAATGAAAAAAGCTGTTCCGCAGAAGCCTCTGGAACCGGTCCTTCACGGTTTCCTTCTTACAGATCGCAGGTTTGTCCCATCCTCGAAATCGAAAGTCCTTAAACTCTTCGGGCTTTTCGATACAGGAAACATTAAACCGGAGAAGAACTGAGTGCAGGAATACTGCCTGCTGTGCCAGGGCTTAGAGTGATACTCTGAAGCGGACATATCTGAAGACAATTCTGATTTCCTCCACCGAAAAACGCTGAATCTTCTTTGACCGGACAGAAGGGAGATACTCATGAAATAAAAAACAGCCTGATAAAAAATCTCTTGAAAAACACACCTCCAAAAACGACATAAAAACGGCGAATAGACCAGCAAAAACATATTTAAACATATTTCAGATAATCGGTCTTTCCAAAAATACCTTCAACCTGTTTTCAAAACGTATTTAAAAACGACTCCCAACAGACATCTAAGCCAGAACAGTTTGAAGAAAGAATATCAAGGCCAGCAACTCCACCCCTAAAGTAATTAAAAAACAAAAAAACGGCAGTATAAATACAATCCCTTCCAAAAAATGACAGTATAAATACAACCCCTTCCAAAAAACGGCAGTCCAACGGGAAGGAAAAAGGAGAGAACCGGAGATGTTACCAGTTCTCTCCAAAAAAATCTCTTTTTCCTTTTTTATCTTCCTTACTACTTCTTCCACTCTGTTGACTTAAGGTAATTACTTTACGGGGTCTAGCACATAAAACGTCACTGCGGTACTGAACCTTTCTTATCACGCTCACAATCCATTATAAGAATAAGATGATATTTCAAACATGTTTCCAGGATAATGAGAATTATTAATATGATAACTCTATTATTCAACATTTGAGAAAGAAATGGAATAAAAAGAGATACTGAAGGCAAAGGATTTGAATCACAGAGATAATATTTACTCAAAAAGGTTTTCAGGCAAAAAAATACGGCAGAAATTATAGAGTTAGAGGGAAACACTTGAAGCTGAATATTGAAACTTCGAGACGTGTAGAGCTTATAGATATCACCTCAGATGTGCAGGAAGAAGTAAGAATAAGCAGGGTACAGGAAGGCGTGTGCATAATCAGTACAAGGCATACGACTGCAGGAATAATAGTCAACGAAAATGAGAATGGGCTCAGGGAAGATATTCTTAACCTGCTGAACAGGCTCGTACCGCAAGGAGCAGATTACAGGCATGACAGGATAGACAATAATGCTGATTCACATCTCAAAGCCGTATTGATCGGGTCAAGCGAAGCCCTGCCAGTTGTACAGGGAAAACTGGAACTCGGAACCTGGCAGAGTATCTTTTTTGCAGAGATGGACGGACCCAGGCACAGGACAGTAGATTTGACAATCTTAAAGGTAGAATAAGGGCAGAAAAAAGAAAAATAAGAAAAGGAAAAAAAGTCCTTAAAGACTGTCTGAAGAGACTGCCTGAGAGGATCTTTCAGCCTTACTGAAATCGTCCAGACGTGTTTGCTTTTTTCTGCATTTTTCGCCCGGGATCTCTACAGGATACTCGCCTGTGAGGCAACCAATGCACATGTCGTTCTTATCGCACTCAAGAGCGCGCATGAGACCGTCAATGCTGAGATATCCCAGAGAATCAGCGCTTATGAGCCCTTCAACCTCTTTTATGGTCTTGTACGAGGCGATTAGCTCCTGCCTGGTTGCCATATCGATTCCAAGATAGCAGGGGGCAATAATTGCCGGACTTCCGACTCTTGCATGGACCTCCGAAGCTCCCGACTTCCTGACCATATCTATAATACGCCTGGAAGTTGTGCCACGGACAATACTGTCGTCGACCAGGACTACCCTTTTATCTTTGACGTTGTCCTTAATGGCATTCATTTTAAGCCTTACTGCAGTTTCACGCAGGTCCTGACCGGGAAGAATGAAGGTACGACCGATATAACGGTTTTTCATAAGCCCTTCCAGGTACATGGTACCGGATTCCCTTGCATAGCCTATTGCAGAAGTAATTCCGGAGTCAGGCACAGGAGAAACGATATCCGCATCCACAGGGTGCTCGCGGGCAAGTTCCTTCCCTATCCTTTCCCTTACTGCGTAGACCAGCTTACCGTCTATGACAGAGTCGGGCCTTGCAAAGTAAATGAACTCAAAAACGCAGTGTGCAGGGTGTGGTTCGTTTGTAAGCTGGTGGCTTTCAAAACCTGAGCCAGTGAAGACAATAACCTCTCCAGGCTTGACGTCCCTGACAAGCGTGCCGTTCAGGGTGTCGATAGCCACACTTTCGGAAAAGACTCCATATCCGCCGTCAACTTCTCCAAAACAGAGGGGCTTGAAGCCAAAAGGATCTCTGACAGCGTAAATAACTCCATTAATAAAAATGACAAGGGAGTAAGAGCCAACAAGCTTGCGCATTACATTTCTGATAGATTCGATAGGTTCATGTTTTATCAGTTCTTTCACAAGCAAGTGACCTATAACTTCGGTATCGGAATCGCTTATAAAAATCCTGCCTTCATTTTCAAGCTCGTCCTTAAGTTCTCTGGCATTTACAAGATTCCCGTTATGGGCAATGGCAACTGTTCCGCCTTTAAAGTTTAAAATAAAAGGCTGGCAGTTTTCAATCTTTGAACCGCCGGTAGTAGAGTAACGGACATGCCCGACTCCTGCATTACCTATCAGGCGACCAAGAGAATCCTTATTGTATACATCAGGTACAAGTCCCATTCCTTTGATAGAAAGTGGATTTGTGCCATTATGCACCATTATGCCTGTTGATTCCTGTCCTCTGTGCTGGAGGGCATAAAGGGCATAGTAAAGCTTGAATGCGACAGCATTTGACTTTGGCCTGTCGCCAGGGAGGATAATTCCTGCAACCCCGCATTCTTCTTTCAATTTTGACCTCCGGTGCAGGTAAAAAGTAGAGAAAATTGAGCAGGCAGGTTTAATACTTGCACTTTGCCTGCCACTTGTAAGATCTCATGCGGGATGTTTTTCCGAATCCGCATGATGTACACTGTTTTGTATGCACGTTTAAAGAAACGCTGCCGCAGCGCCTGCATTTGACGTGGGTGCGCTTCTGTCTTTTTCCCATTGATGCCGTACCTTTGCTCATTCCTAAATCTCCTGATAAAAATCAATCTAGCATGTAAACATTCGATAATCCGAAGCGATTTCGTTTTTCTGAATCCATCTCAGTCATACAGGTTTTACTGCTCATACCGAGGGTAACGATAATAGATGAAGTGCTTGATATAGATTACGGAGATACGTATACGACGTTGTCACCGCGAATAACGACACTGCTGAATTTACTTACGACTTCTCCTTCTCTTAATTCTTCAGCATTGTCAAGCACGAGATTCATGTGAATATCGTATCCTTTCAGCTCGCCCCTAAACTCACGTGCGCCTTTCAATCTAACGATTACAGGTGTGTCCAGTGCGTTGTTCAAAATATCCAGAGGTCGGTTTGCCATCCTTACAATCCCCTTAAAACATTATAAATCAAGTCATTATCTATATCAATATAAATAGTTAATCCAGACTTAAACTGATCGCCGCGCTTAAGAATTTGATTATTTGCATCAAACTCGTAGATACAATATATAAATGTATCGAAGAAATGCCTCCGTTTTACTCTTCAGTATATAAACGAACACAAAATATAAGAAAAATACCCCTCTGGAAAAGTAAATATTATTGAAAATTTTTATCATGGCTTTCGAAAGTGCTTCCAAAAATATCAGAAAAAACCCTTTAAAGTAATTATGTGAAAATTACTGCCGATAAACATAATAAAAAAACTCATAAGCTGAACTCATTCCCTTAAGGTAAAAGAGAGGCTCTGAAAAAAGTCTGTATATGCATTTATTGAACTATATGCATTTATTGAACCACAAAAGAATGAAAACCAAAAAGAGGATAAAAAGAGGATATAATGACAGAAAAAACCCCGGTGCTTAAAACCCCTATTGTAATGACTATTGCAGGTTCGGATTCAGGAGGAGGGGCAGGAATTGCCGCTGACCTGAAGACATTTGCAGCATTTGGAGTCCATGGAACCTGCGCCATTACTTCCGTTACTGCTCAGAACACTACAGGGGTTCTCAAAACATTTGACCTTGCCCCTGAAGCTGTTGCAAGCCAGATAGAAGCCATTTGCACGGATATGGATGTTACATGGGCAAAGAGCGGAATGCTTGCCTCTTCAGAGATAGTGAAAGAGGTCGCAAAGCAGGTAAAAAAACACAGGCTTTCCCTTGTCCTTGACCCTGTTATGGCTGCCGAAGCCGGTGGCGACCTCCTGAGAAAAGAAGCCCTTTCAGTCCTTATTGAAGAACTGTTACCACTCTGTAAAGTTACAACCCCAAATGCCTCTGAGGCAGGAGCACTTGCAGGAATCCCGGTCAAAACCCATGAAGATGCAAAAATTGCGGCAAGAAAAATTGCAGACCTTGGGGTTGAAACCGTTATTGTTACTGGAGGGCATCTCGATGCAACCGACCTCCTCTACGAATCAGGTTCCGGTACATTTACCCCCATTCCGGGTACTTTTGTCAAAGGAGGGACGCATGGTTCTGGCTGCACCTACTCTGCATCAATAGCTGCCTGTCTTGCCTGGGGTGACAGCCTGGAAAACGCTGCTAAAAAAGCAAAGGCATTTGTTGAGCAGGCAATAATGAGAAGCGTGCCAGTGGGAAAAGGGGTCGGACCTGTAAATCCTCTGGGAAAAGCCATCGAAGAAAAAGACCGGTATCTAGCTCTTCAGGACGTAAAAGAAGCTGTTTCAATCCTGGAAGAAAGCCCTGATTTTGCAAAGCTTATCCCTGAGGTTGGCTGTAACATTGGAACTGCAATTCCAGGCGCCAGGACTTATGAGGATATAGCGGCTGTAGAAGGGAGGATAGTCAGGCACAGAGAAAAGGCATATCCTGTCGGATGTGTAAATTTTGGTGCCAGCAGGCATGTAGCAGGAACTGTTCTTGCAGCGTTTCGTGAGAAGCCTGAGGTTAAAGCTGCCATGAATGTAAAATATTCGGAAGAAATCCTTGAAGCCTGCAAAGAAATGGGGCTTGATATCTCCTCCTTTGACAGAACCGGAGAGCCTGAAGGCGTCAACATTACGGACCGGGGGACCTCTGGGGCAATCAAGACGTACGGAAGAATGCCTGAAGTAATTTATGACAGAGGAGGAGCAGGAAAAGAACCTGTGATCAGACTTCTGGGCAAAGAAGCTACAGAAGTAGCAAGAACTGCAGTGGAACTCGCCAGAAGAGTGAAACAAAAGCCATAAGAAAATTTTGTAATTCCATTCCTCTTTTTCCTTTTTTATTTTTAATTCAGATATTTATTTTATTTTTTCTTTTATCTCCTAACTTTTAGATCCAGGGATTCTTTTAGTTCTTTAGCAGCTTTTTAAATCCCTTAAAGTATAATGGTGGGCTTTATAGATCATAGATGATAAACAGATAACGCTTAAATACATCAAAGTTCGATTTTGTACAGAACGATGTAAGGAGATTCTCATGGAGCAGACAAAAATTATCCTTGATGAAAATGAGATGCCGAAGAAATGGTACAATATACTCGCCGATCTTCCATCTCCAATAGACCCGCCTCTGGACCCAAGAACCTGGCAGCCTATAAACCCTGAGGCTCTCGAGCCTATTTTTGCAAAGGAACTGATCAGGCAGGAGATGAGCAGTGAAAGGTATATTGATATTCCCGAGGAAATACTCGATGTTTACAGGTTATGGAGGCCAAGCCCTCTTTTCAGAGCTCACCAGCTGGAAAAGGTCCTCAAAACCCCTGCAAAGATATATTACAAATACGAAGGGGTGAGCCCTGCAGGCAGCCATAAGACAAATACCTCAATTGCCCAGGCCTATTACAATATGAAAGAAGGCACGGAAAGACTCACAACCGAAACAGGAGCAGGGCAGTGGGGAAGTGCACTTTCTCTTGCCTGCAACTACTTTGAACTCGACTGCAAGGTCTATATGGTCCGTTCAAGTTATTACCAGAAACCTTACAGGAAATCCCTTATGACCCTCTGGGGAGGAAATGTTGTGCCTTCCCCGAGCTCTGATACGGCGTTCGGAAGAAAAATCCTTCAGGAACAGCCTGACACTCCCGGAAGCCTCGGAATTGCAATCAGTGAGGCTGTAGAGGACGCAATTGCCCACGAAAATACAAAATACACTCTTGGAAGCGTGCTAAACCATGTTGTGCTCCATCAGACCGTAATAGGGGCTGAATGTAAGAAGCAGCTCGAGCAGGTGGAAGAGTATCCTGATGTTGTTATAGGGTGCTGCGGAGGAGGAAGCAACCTTGGGGGAATAGGGCTTGAATTCATTAAAGACAGGCTCGAAGGAAAACACAATGCAAGAGTAGTCGCAGTCGAACCCTCAGCCTGCCCTACCCTGACAAGAGGGGAATACAGGTATGATTTCGGAGACACTGCAGAGATGACGCCTCTTCTTAAGATGTACACCCTCGGGCATGATCATGTACCCCCTGCCATTCATGCAGGAGGACTCCGCTACCACGGCGACTCTCCGATTATAAGCAAGCTCTGTGCCGAAGGGCTTATGGAAGCTGTTTCATATGACCAGAAAGAGGTCTTTGATACAGCTGTCCAGTTTGCCAGGACGGAAGGAATAGTGCCTGCACCTGAATCTGCACATGCCATCCGCTGCGCAATTGACGAAGCACTTGCAGCCAGACAGACAGGGGAAGAAAAAGTTCTCCTGTTCAACCTTAGCGGACACGGACACTTTGATATGGCTTCCTATGACAAATATTTCAGTGGAGAGCTTGACTGAAGTAGGGAATAAAAATCTAAAAAACAGAAAATTTAAGGAATAAAAAGCATTTGTTAAACCACAGATACGAAAAAAGTAAGCCTGAATCAGAGGCTGTAATAATGGCTGAACTTCAGGCTAAACACTAACCGAAAAATATGAAAACAGGGATGCCTTCGGCATCTCTATATTTAAGCATCTAAAGAGAATTTCTCTTTATAATTCCAGAGGTTTTTTGTTCAGGATATGAATTATCATCTTCTGGTTGAGTTTGCTTTCTTTGCACATCTTCTCTGCAATTCTGTCATTGGGGACTCCTTCCAGTTTCATGTTTCTTATTTTGCTCATTACAGAGGAAGGGACAGTATAATATTCGTTTATATCTTTCCTGTGCCCCCAGACATCGCCTTCAAGAAGTTGAATTTTCTGCATTTCTAAAAACATTTGCATAGACCTTGAAATTGTCCGTTGATATGAGTTAGGAAGCTGAACTATTTCCAGCTTCGGACACGTTTCAACAAGCAGAAAAATATCTTTATTCGAAGGCCTGAACGCAAGGTGAATTATCTTTTCATTCGGGTTTAAAGAGAGAATTTCATCTCTCGAACTTACAACTCTTATTTTCATACTATTCCCCAGACCCAATTTAAGTTAAATACTGAATGAAGTTTATTATACTGCAATATTTAAATATTTTTCTGTGTTTTCAAGAAAATTTTATTCAGCCAAAAGAATTGCATTTGAAAAAAAGTATTGCATAAAAGCAAGTTTAAAAGAAGCTAAATGAAAAAACAGATTTTTCACATGAAAACTTAAGCATCTTTTTTATTTTTGAAGAATAAATATAATAATTTTGTTTTAAAAATGTTGTCTAAAAATGTTGTTTAAAAATGTTGTTAAAACAAACATTAAAAGAAACAAAACAGATGTTAAAAGAGATAAATGTTAAAAGAGATACCAGTTTATCCAGGGCGTGATCATAGCTTTCAAGTTAAGGAGACATAATAAAAGATTGAAGAGAACTGACCGAAGATAAGGACTTCATTCCTGAAATCTTTATTCTCGAACTCTTAATTCTAGGAATTTTAGTTCTTAAATTTTCTTCCTGAAATATTAATCCATGAAATATTAATCCGTGATATACTACTTAGACAATAAAAATAGAAATAGAAAAAACTTTTTAAGATCGGATCTTAAAAAGCTGACTGTTCCTTCGGAGAATTTCCTTCCTGGTTAGAAAAAAATCAGGTTTCCCGAAAGGAAATGAAAGAGCATAAATCTCTGCTTCAGGCGAGCTCGGCGCCTTTCCTGCTAAGGATGTACAGGATCATGTCCGAGTTCAGTTTGCTTTCCCTGGACAGCTTTTCGGCAATCATTTCGTTTGAGAACCGGTCAGCTTTTAATTCCTGGATTTTCTCTAAGACATTCTGAGAGACATTATAGTACTCATTAATGTCTTTCCGATGGCCCCATACATCCCCTTCCAGAAGATTTATTTTCTGCATTTCAAGGAACATTTCTATTGACTTTGAGACAGTCCTTCTGTAAGATTTAGGAAGCTGTATGGCTTCCATTTTAGGACATGTTTCAGCAAGCATGAATACATCCTTATTAGACGGCCTGAATGCAAGGTGAATAACCTTCTCATTCGGATTCAGGGTAGGAATTTCCTCCCGTGAACTAACGACTCTTATTTTCATATTTAATCCCCACTCCTTATTTAAGAATTAAATTTTTATTTAATTAAATATCAAATTTTGTTTACGCATTTACATTTTATATACATATCGATTAGCGTAAATATTATTTAGGAGGTCTGCTCCCGAAACGAGTCCTGATTGCGTCAGCATGTGCCTTCAGACCCTCTTCCTCAGCTAATGCGATTACAGTTTCTTTCAGACTTTCAAGCCCACTCTTACTGATTTTCTGGATACTCGAATATTTCAGGAAGTGATTTATGTTCAGCCCGGAGTAAATCTTTGCATATCCTGCTGTTGGGAGCACGTGGTTAGTACCTGAGGCATAGTCCCCTACAGGTACAGGAGCATAGTTTCCTATAAAAATCGATCCGGCACTTCTAATCCTATCAAGCACGGAATCAGAGTCTTCTACCATAATCTCAAGGTGCTCTGGCGCAAATTTATTGCTGAAGTCAATGCACTGGTCAAGAGAATCCATTATCAGAACTGCAGCATTTTCAAGAGAAATTTTTACAATTTCACTTCTTGCAGTATTTTCAGCCTGAATCAATACTTCTTCCTTTACAGCCTGTGCAAGAGTTTCCGAAGTAGTCACAAGCACAGAGACTGCATTCGGGTCATGTTCTGCCTGGGCAATAATATCCGAAGCAGCCATAGCGGCGTCTGCTGATTCGTCTGCTATTATAAGGACTTCACTCGGGCCTGCCGGAAAGTCAATCTCAGCAATGTCCCGTACCTGCATTTTTGCCGAAGTCACAAAAACGTTACCAGGACCAACAATTTTGTCAACCTTCGGGACAGATTCGGTTCCATAAGCCATTGCCCCTATTGCCTGAACGCCCCCGAGCTTGAAAACCTTATCCGCTCCTGCAACCTTTGCAGCAGCAAGCGTGAGAGGGTGCACAGAACCGTCAGCTCTCGGGGGGGTGCATACTATAACCTTTTCAACTCCCGCAACCCTGGCAGGAATTACTGTCATAAGCACGGTCGAAGGATAGGAAGCCCTTCCTCCTGGAGCATAAGCCCCTACGCTCTCCAGAGGAGTTGCCTTCTGCCCGAGGACAACTCCAGGCTGAAGTTCCATAAACCAGGTAGTCTCAGGCATCTGCGCCCTGTGGAAAGCCCGAATGTTTTCAGCTGCAATTTTAAGGTGTCCAAGCAGTTCAGGGCCGACTTCGGAAAGGGCTTTTTCAAACTCTTCTTCGCTTACTTCAAAACTATCAAGCTCGACTTTATCGAACTTCTTTGTGTATTCCCTGAGTGCTGCATTTCCTCTCGTGCGCACATCAGAAAGTACGGCGGAAACGGTTTCTCCAACATCTGCAAGCCCGGATCCCCGGGAAATTAACCTCTGCATTTCAGCTTCCGAAACATCAGACAACTTTTTGAATAACATTATAACCATCTCTGAGATTACCCGATAAAACTGGATACAAACTGATCCCTTAAATCTGGAACAAGTCTGGCATCAACTTAGAGTTTGATATGATCTGCTCTCATTAAATCCCTGATCTAATTTAATATTTTACCCTGACTCCAATAGAAAAGAATAGAAAAGTAAGAAATAATGTTTATACAGAAAAAGCTGATCTTAAAAATAAATATGTGTAAATATTACAACCTGCACAGCCATAATCGCTATACCTAACCATTATTGTTCTGCTCGACGAAGAAGAGTGGCCTTTTCCAGAAAGAAGAAAGACAAGAAGAAGTTAGTAAAGTAAGATAATGCAAGAACCTTTTGGAACTACAACAAAATCTGATGGATTATAGTTAGAAATGCTCATCCTGATTTGTTTTTAATAGCCCTCTATCACTTCAAGTCTCTCTTCTCTGTTCTTTCTCCTGACCATGAGAGTTTATCTAACGTTTGATTATGCTGACCGGCGTCCTGTGCAGCGCGGCGCCGGGCAGGTAGAGAAAACTGGAAAATCCTCCCTGAACTCCCGGATAGAGAAACAACTAATCCAGAAAAGCAATCCAAAAAAGCAAGAAATCGAAAAATATGAAAGAAAGGTCAAAAGGACAGATAGTATAAGAAAAATCAGAAATCGCTGATTGTCCTCTGCCCTTCAGGGGAACCTTTTTCTAGAGGCTCAGTGGTAGTGGATTCCGGTGCTGTTCCTTTTCTTCCGATCTGCTTGAAGATCCTTTCAGCAATCTTTGGCCCTACAAGTGCAGCTATCTGCTCAGGAGAAGCTGCTGCGAGTTCTGCCGTAGTTTTAAAGCCTGCTTCATAGAGCTTCCTTGCCCTTACACGCCCTACGCTTCTGATATCGAGAAGGTCCATCAATTCAGGGGCTGCACCGTACCTGATCCGCTTTTCAAGTTCTGTGGCTTCTTTTGCCCCTTTCAGCCCAAGAAGCCCTGCAAGCTGGGCTGCAACGTGCATTATCCATTCGGCAATGTCTGCCGTAGAATGTATATCTCCTTCCCCTATACCGAATTTTAAACATATTTCGTTTTCAGGCTTCTCATGGATCCAGTCCATCAGCAGGAGAGAAGTCTTTACCTCACCCAGGAACCATTCATATTCGGCAATATTGAAGGGATCCGGAATCCTTGAGAACTCGCCTGCATGAGCCATCACATAATCGTTGACTTCCTGGTAGTCCTGGCTCCGCATGTACATAAGGCGCATATCAGGCGTGCTGCAGATCAGATGCAAAAGAGTAAGCTCGGTCAGGGTTCCGGCTTCCCTCAGTCCCTTTGCAATAAGGGCTGCCGAGAGAGGGTCAATATAGAGCCTTGATACGAGTTTTCCGAGAACCGTGGAAACAAGAATATCCGGATCTTTTTCAAGCATCCCTTCCTGCCGCAAAAAGTTCAG
This sequence comes from Methanosarcina hadiensis, assembly GCF_046529725.1. Taxonomy (GTDB): domain Archaea; phylum Halobacteriota; class Methanosarcinia; order Methanosarcinales; family Methanosarcinaceae; genus Methanosarcina; species Methanosarcina hadiensis. Next base: position 2,638,868 of record NZ_CP136241.1, read on the forward strand.
GCATTCGTCCACAACAGCTGAGAGCCCGAAGTTTGAGTACTGGAATGCGAAAAAGGTTGCTTCAAGAAAATCCATGAGCTCTTCTTTTGTCCGGGCAAAACCGTTGGAGATCGTTGAAAGCACATGTGTCCTGAGAGCATTTTCCGTCCCTAGCTTTGACCAGATATCTTCAGCTCCGGCTTCAATGTATTTCTCGAATAGGAAAACTAACTCCTCGTAAGACTTTGCAAGCAGGACAGCCTCTCCGTAAGGGTCAAGCCTTGGCCTCCCCGCCCTTCCTGCCATTTGCTTGTATTCAAGTACGGGGATTGGCTGCATCCCCATTTCAGAAGAATAGCGCCGGTAGCTCCTTATAACCACACGCCTGGCAGGCAGGTTCAGCCCTGCTGCAAGGGTAGGGGTGCTAGAGATAAGTTTTATCTTCCCGTTTCGGAAGCCATCTTCTACAAGTTCCCTCAGAGGCGTTGTAAGGCCTGCATGGTGGAATGCTGTCCCTGCACGGACACAGTTCGCAAGAACTGATGAGATATCGGTTTCACTGTTTTCAAGGATCTCGTCAGCAATGCCTGCGAGGGCCTCACGGTCTTCTTTAGACAGAGTTTTTTTAACTGCAGATACGGCTTTCTTTGCAAAACCCATGCAGTTTTTCCTGCTGCTTTCGAAAACAAGGGACTGCCCACCTTCTTTTATTGTATCAAGCACGAGGTTAATGGCTTCGTCTTTTGTGGGCTGTTCAACAGGCTTCTCTTTGTCCCTGCAGTAAAAAGTCCCGTTATAAAACACCCCTTCCATAAGGTCTGTTGGTCTCCATTCGCTTAACACAAGCTCTGCATCGAGCCAGGCTGCAAGTTCATCGGCATTTCCTACTGTTGCCGAAAGTGCAAGTATCTGGCAGGAAGGGTTCATTCTCCTGAGCTTTGCTAGGGTAACTTCAAGAGTAGGCCCCCTATCCGGGGAATCAATAAGATGGACTTCATCTGCCACAACAACCGAGATCTCCTGCATCCAGGCAGTCTCGTTCCTGAGAAGAGAATCGGTCTTTTCCGAAGTCGCAACGATAATATCATTTATGCCAAGTCCCTCGTCCCGTTTGTCGTAGTCTCCTGTTGAGATCCCTACCCTGATGCCCAGCCCGGAAAACTCCTGAAACCGCCTGAATTTTTCGGAAGCCAGAGCTCTCAGGGGCACGATATAGAGCGCTTTTCCTCCTGCAAGCACGGACTTCAACATCGCAAGCTCTGCAAGCAGAGTCTTTCCCGAAGCCGTAGGGATTGCAGCAAGCAGGTTTTTCCCTTCAAGCAGGCCCTTTTCAACAGCTTTCGCCTGGGGAGGGTAAAGTTCAAGGATCCCGGAGTTTTCGTAAAACCGTTTTATTTCATCGGACAGGTCGAGACTTTCTATTTTCATTGAAAACCAGAAACTCACACATTAGATAAAAAACTATTTTGAAATAACGATACATATACCAGAACTGTTTCCTTGAAAAGGTTGAGACTCCCGTTTTAAGGGAACCTCCTGAGTTCTCAGATACCTGGCAGGAAGTTCGGAAAATTCAACCTTTTATAGAACCAGTCCTTAAAGATCAATTCTCAAGAGATCAATCCCTCGCAGAATAATAATAGTTACCGCTGTCCTTCTGCTCCCGGTCAAGCCTTGAGCCAAGGTTGTTTACACGGGGACGCCTTGTTTCTTCGTCTCTTCGGAAAGTGATACCGAGATTCTTCAGGAACCTGTTCATGCCGCTTTCCATGCTGAACGGCCCGTGGGCTTCACCGTATGCCGAGGGCTTGCCTTCGAAAACAAGGAGGCGCTGGCTGAGCATATCTATCATGTAAATGTCGTGGTCAACGACCATAGCCGTTTTCTGGTTGTTTTCGGCAAAACGGTTGATGACTTTAGTAACCATGGAACGCTGCTCCACGTCAAGGTGAGCGCTTGGCTCGTCAAGGATATAGAGGTCGGCTTCCTGGGAAAGGCAGGCAGCAATTGCTACCCTCTGCAGTTCTCCACCACTCAGGTCTGTGAGAAGGCTGTCAAAAATCTTTTCAAGCTGGAGAGGGTTTGAGATCTCAACCTCATAGTAGCTTGTCCCGAACTGCTTTGAGATTCCTCTTAAAAAGTCCTGGACACTTAAGGGAATATCAGCTTTTATGTACTGGGGCTTGTAAGAGATTTTGACATCGATTCCAGGGTCCCCTTCATCCGGTTTAATCTCTCCTGCAAGGACTTTTACGAAGGTTGATTTTCCTATCCCGTTAGGACCGACTATCCCGAGCACCTCACCTTCTCGCAGGTTTCCTCCTGTGGCTTTGAGGGAGAAGCCTTCCCCGAATTTCTTCGAAAAGCCATTAAAGGAAATCATGGACTTAAACTGTGCATCTTCCCTTGGCGGGTGGATCTCAAACTTGATAGCTTCGGGCCGGATCCTGATATTTTCTTCAGGGAGGTAGCCTTTAAGGTACTGGTTAATCCCGACACGCACACTTTTCGGAAGAGTAACCACACCAAAACCTGCAGGTTCACCATAGGCTATATGGATTACATCTGTAAGCATATCAAGGAGTGCAAGGTCGTGTTCGACCACAAGCACTGCCCTGTCCTTTGAAATCTCCTGGATAAGGCGGGCTGCATTGATTCTCTGGTAGATATCGAGGTAAGGGCTTATCTCGTCAAAGAAATAGAACTGGGCATCTTTTGCTGCACAGGCAGCAATTGCAACCCTCTGAAGTTCTCCACCACTCAGTTCCGTGATTTTTCTTCCGATAACGCTCCTTAAGTCGAGGTAGTCAATAAGTTCGTCCAGTACTCCTCTTTCATCGGTTTTCTCAAGCAGTTCCGAAGTCTTGCCTTTGAAGGCTTTGGGGATAAGGTCAACATACTGAGGCTTCTGTGAAACCTTTACCTTTCCGTCCACGACGTCTTTAAAATAGTCATAAAGCGCTGTGCCTGCATAATGTTCGAGCACTGTGTCCCAGTCTCCCTTCCCCTGCCCGAAATTCGGAACCAGGGCTCCTGAAAGGATCTGGACTGAGGTACTTTTCCCTATCCCGTTGGGGCCCAGAATACCTGTTACTTTCCCTGTCCTCGGTACCGGAAGCCCAAAAAGGGCAAAGCCGTTTGGCCCATACCTGTGAGTTGGTTCCTGAAGGGCTTCGGGAAGCCCTATAATCATAATGGCATCGAAAGGACATTTGTTAATACATATCCCGCAACCAACACAGAGCTCTTCGGAGATTACAGGCTTTCCGTCTGCCTCAAAAACAATGGTCTCATCTCCTGTCCTGACTCTGGGACAGTATTTTTCGCACTCCTTACTGCACCTTCTGGGCTGGCATCTGTCTTTGTTAAGTATAGCTATTCTCATATTGGTCCCCGAAAATTACGTTTTTTGATTGGTTAAGGCATAAATGAATTCAGTAGTGTGAATCGAGCATGAAAGCTCAGTCCTGTGAGCTCATAAATGAGTTCGTATAACGAAATGAGTTCATATAATGAATTCAAACAATTCATATAATGAATTCAAACAGTTCATATAATGAATTCAAACTATAGTTCGATTATTCTGTATGTTTTGGTTACTTCATCTCTTTGTAAGTTTTTGCTGTTCAAACCTGATACAGGCATGCTTTTTTAATCAAGGCAATCTGATCGAGGTTATAATGCACATAATTACACGCATGTAAAGCAGCCAGACATATACAACAGTTATCGGTTATGAAATACCCGCTCTGGTATATGAACCGTTGGAATACTGCAAACATTAAATATTACCATGAGGAAGAAATATGACAGGATGAAAACGGATAGAAAAGAACCCGGGCAAGGAGGCTCATTTTTTGTGAAAATCCTTATTAAAGCCCGGGAAAAGAGTTTTTAATTCAGGAGTAGAGTCCAGGTCACAAGGAAAAAGTCAATGACTATAAATTCGACATAAAACCAGTCTTTGAACTTGAATTCTTTGACATCTATTTTAAGCTGGGGATAAATAAGCTTCTGGGCATAATATGTAACTCCGATAACGATCATGAGTATAACGTACCAGATCCGTTCTGTGCCTGTACCATACTGGGCAAACATTATGACCCCGGCAAGTATTCCTAGTATTGAAGAAACAATGGTTTTTATAATGCCTTCCCTGTGAGCTTTCTGCTTCTCTTCGGGTGTCATTTCCTTGATAAAACTCTTTTTTTCAGGAACCTCAACATTTGCTGCAGTACCTTCTGCGGAAGCCTCTGTAGCTTTTGTAAGCTCCTTTCTGGACTTTGACTTTGGATTTTGTTTACTCAACCTTCATTCTCTCCTGAATACAATTATCTTTCCCGGGAATATATTGTTAACTGAAGTTAAAAGGGTAAGACTGGAATATGAGATTTAGATCATCATATTTAAATTTTTATGACTAAATTATCAGGGCTAAATTCAGGGACTTAAATATATTCATTGCTTAAAACATTACCGATCTGATCTATGGATATCGAATCGATTCCTATTGAATTTAAATGTTTTGAAAATTTAGAAGGTCTGTGCCCCCCCGGATGGTAAACGAGCGTAACTTCAGGGTTGAGTTTTCTGACCATAGCCTCAAGCCCGCAAGCGTCAAGATGATCGCTTATTTTAATAATCGGGTAGGGATAATCCGCCCGGCAGCTCAATACATATTTTTTCACGTTCCACGGAAGCTTGTCAAGATCCCAGGGAGCCACAACGAAAACCTCATCATCTCCTCCTGAGTCAAGTCCTGCAAGTTCTCCGGCGTCCTCAAGCATGCTTCTGGTAAGTGCCCTTGTCCTTGCTTCCATTCGGATCGCCCCATTGTACCCGAAACCTCTCATTAATTCAACGGCACGCTGGGCTTTTCCGAACTCGTATGCCCCAAAGGCTACAGGGCCGCTCTCAAAAAGGGCGCATTTCATGCTCTCAAGGTCATCCGCAAAGTGACAGGAAGGATCCCCAGGGTCGCCGTAATTAGCCTCGGTGATAAGGACATCACAGGGAGGAAGCTTGCTGGCATCTTTAACGTCTCCTGTGACCAGGATCCGCGTCCCGACATCATTTTCCCAAAAAAAAGCAGCTGCGCCGGCAGTATGCTCTGTCGGGTAGGTCCTGACCTTTGTCCCTCCAATTTCAATTTCATCCCCGAGGCTGCACGTGTTGCCCACGTATTTTTTATCGTGCCTGATTTCAAGAGCGGTTGCTGTTTTGTCCGTACAGACCGCCCTGGGGGAGAGCATGGCTGATTTTCCGTGATGGTCGGAGTGAGCATGGGTTATAAGATAAGCATCGGGTTGGGGGTGTTTTCCCGGAGACCGGGTAGTATCAATGGAAAAAGTACGTAAATCCCCTTCGTTGTCTCTGAATCGGATTGAGACATGGGGTTTGAAGGTTCCTCGCGAGTTGCGCTGCCTGAGCGCAAGCACTCCAAGGTCAATAAGTTTTTTAGAAATCACGCCAATCTCTGAGGAGATTACACTTAAGATATTTAAGCTTAGGGAAAGCGACAGTGCAGGGCTGATACTTTTCTTTTTCTAGAGAAAAGATATAGTTGAGAATTAAGCCTTTTAAATTTTATCTTCCTTTTAAACTCAATCTTAAAAGCTTTCAGGAAATCTCATACAGTATCCGGCAGCAATCCAGCTTTTCAGGAATAAGCTGATACTTCTTTTTCATCTTTTCCTGCGATTTCTCCTTTCCCATAAACCTGAAGTAACCAGTCACGATCAGAAAAATCGGATATATAATCTTCCATGTAAAGCCTGAGACCAGAAAACTCAGAGATAGGAATGCAAGGAATGAAAAAACCCATTTCTGCCAGCCAGTTTCTGTTTTCCAGTACGCAATTATGATAAAGCCGCAGAGGAAAATAAAGTTCTGGTTTACAAGCAGCATCATGGATGTGAGAGGAAACCTGAAAAAATAGGTTCCCGATATCAGGAGAACTGACAGAGCATATAGAATTACAAGGCTGGACACCGGGATATTCTTTTTTGAAAGCCTTCCAAAGACTGCAGGAAAAACTCCTGTCCTGCCTCCGGCATAGATCAGACGGCTTGCTGTAAAGTTCCACGAACATGCATTTGCTGCAAGCACTGCAATAATAAGCCAGATAAGAAAGCTTCCTCCCGGAGTTAAAGGGACCAGACCTGAAAGGCCTGCAGCTCCCTTAAGGGAGACGCCCGAGGCGCTGGCTCCGACACTTATCAGGGCAAGCAGGACATAGACAGCAGCAACAATAGTAAAACTAAGCCAGTAAAGGCGAGGCACATTTTTCTCCGGATCTTTCATTTCTCCCAGGGAAAATGAAAGGTTCTCCCAGCCCAGAAATGCCCAGAAAAGAAGGGCTGTAACATTCCATACTTTATTCGAGTCCACACTTCCGTTCCCGCTCAGAGCTTCCCTGGCAATTCCCAGCCCGGAACCAAGAAAGTCAAGATTGAAGACAATAATCGTTCCAAGAAGCAGGAAAAGTATGGATAAAGCAAGGTAATTGATCAGGGTAATGGCTTTTGTCCCGAGCAGGTTTGAAACAAACATAAGGGTTACAAGAAAGATCGCACAGAGTGCCGCTCCCGAGTCAGAAAGGGAAAAAAGCTGCCGTATATATTCACTTCCGATAAAAGCAATAGCTGGAAGCCCGAATAGGTAAGAGCCGCCTACAAGGTAAGAGACAGAATACCTTCCCCAGGGACCAGCGGCTTTCCCGGCATAGCCTGCAAGGCCTGCGGTAGAAGGAAATTTAAGGCCAAGGTGAGAGCATATCTGGATCCGTGGGATGGTAACAAATGTTATAAGCAGCCACCCGAGGATTGCTTCATGGACGTTTCCCACTCCAAGCGCCAGGCAGCGCCAGAATGCCTGTTCCTATAAGCATGCAGATCGCAAGCCCTATACCCCTCCTGAGGGAGATTGTTTTTTCAAGTTCAGCCATTTTTATCTCTTACATTATTTGTAAAATATCCCTTCTCCTTTTACTCGCGGGATTCCTGAATATATTTTTCCCGCATTATCCCGTATATTTATCTGCTGCAAACAGGCTTTTTGATTTCTTTTCATTATTAAATATGTTTTCTTTCTCCCCCCAGTAAAACCGAAGAATCAAGCATGGAAAACAAGTGTAAAAATTATGAAAAATAAAGCATTTATAATAAACGGCAAAATAAAATGTATGGAGAGCTGCCGTGTAGTTAAAGGTTATTACCTCGTTATCGGAGGAGGTAAGATTGGTACCGACTTCCTTCGATATGCCAGGAAGAATGGGTTTCCGTTTGTGCTGGTTATTGATAGAGACGAAAATGCGCCTGCTTCAGGGGAAGCAAAAATACTCAAAACCGAAAATGAGCTTGCAGATCTTCTGAGAAATAAATCATTACCGGCTCTTCCTGAAAATGAGCCTGAAATTTCCGGGGCAGAAGAAAACAAACAAAAAAAGGCAGGAAAAAGCGAAAAAGAAAACAAAGATAATAACAATGAGTCAGAAGCCTATTTTTACAAAATGGATATGCACGATATCCCTTCTCTTTTTGCTTACGGGATCCCTGAATATATTATTCCCGCAGTGCCCTGCCATGCAGTTGCTTATATACTCGCAGATTTTCTAAAATTCTTTAATCCGGAGTTCTGCACAGGCGGAGTCCAGAAACAGGAAAGCTCTGTAAAAGAGCTTTTTATCAGGCCTGAAGATTCCCTACTAATATCTTATTTTGAAGATATTGCTACTGCTTTTCCTGAAGATGTGATAGCAGGCCGTTACCCTGAATATGGAATGCTTTTTTTGTCTTATGCGAGGGAAGGAGAAATCTGTCCGGACGGGTGCCCCGGTCCGAGAGACCGCTGCCCGACCTTTGGGCGTAAAAAACCGGAGACAATTACGGAATACACAGGGAAACTTAAGGATAAGCTCCCGGGCTGGGTTTTCGAGAGCCACCAGATGAAGCCTGGCACAGGAGGCCTGAAAGGAGAGGAGCTAAAACAAAACCTGCTGGAAATCACGGAGCTTGTAAGAAAAATCGGTCTAAATCAGGAAAACAGCAATGAGAATAATCACAAAGATAAAAGCAGAACTGAAGATGATGGTAGAAATGAAGCTGATAAGCTAAAAGAAAGGGCTTTTTTCATTGCGACTACCTGCACCTGCCATGGGGTTTTGAACCTTTTTTATGTCACCTGACAGTTATGTTACCTGACAGAGCGATAGTATTTTTAAAAAAGAATATTTATTTCCTTTTTTGCTTCCATGTATTTTGTGAACAAGGCCGCAAACAGTGGAATTTACTGTAAATTCAGCAAATTTGCTACCTTTGATTTCAATCATTAAGCCTCGGGTCATTTAGGGATAGGGTCATTTGAGGGACATCTACTAATAGATCAAATACTTACTTACATATAAGTAAGTGTCAAATAATTGCCTTTAAAAGAAGAAATCAAAATTTATAATCCCGAATAAACCATCACATCCAGCAAATCAATGAACCGATTTTTTTATGGTAAGCAATATTCATTTAACTTATCGATAAATTATCAACAAACTATCGACAAATTATCAACAAATTATCGATAAATTATAAGCAAATTATAAACAAATTGTCAATAAATACATGTGCCGCTATGAAAGACGTGAACCAGACCAATCAGCAGATACTCTATTACGCAAGGAATTTTCTGCAATGCAGGGGTTATAATGGATTCAGTTACAGAGATATCTCTCAGAAACTGGGAATAAAAAATGCTGCAATTCATAACTACTATCCCAAAAAAGAAGATTTAGTTGCAGCCCTGCTCGAAGACAGCAGAAAGAAATTAGCTGAAAATACTGCACAAATAGTTGAATCCGGAGGCTCAGCCCGCGAGCAGCTTCAGTATTATTTTGATTACGCGTTGAAGGAGTTTGATGAAGGCAAAAGTATCTGCCCTCCAGGCTCGGTGATCCTTGATTTTGAAGGACTTCCGGAGAAAGTTAAAAAGCAGAATCTGCTGCTGCTGGAGGATATCCTGACCTGGCTTTCCGGAGTTCTTAAATCCGGCCTGAAACAGGGAGAATTTAGTTTTTCTGGCTCTGTCGAAGCACGTGCAGAATTGGTAGTCGAAGCCTTAATGGGTGCAAGGCAACTATCCAGCATAAAAGGGAGGAAAACACTCGTGAGATCCATTTCTCTAATAAAATCCGACCTTGGATGGAAAGATTGATTTTTTCCCAGCCACTACTTACTACTTACTTATATGTAAGTAAGTATATGTAAGTAACTAATTATCTTAATATAATCAATCTATTGCTCGAAAAATAAGGTTTTCTGAACAAATTCTGGAGAGGATGACTCAATGCCTATCATGAGTATTATTTCATGCAAGATAATGCAGGACGAAATTATCTGGATTCTTAAAAATGACCCTTCCATTGATGAAATCATTATAGTTGACAATGAAAATATCCGGGAATTCGTAGAAAAACTGGATAAAGTAAGCCTCCAGTATAAAGTGCTCTCCCTGGAAGATATTTCCTTACTTGCAGAGATCAAAAACGAGTGTAATAAATACACGGTTCTGATTCATCTGATGGAACTGGGTCTCCATAGAAGCCCTAAAGAGTTGAAAATCAAGGTATATGAGACTATAAAGACTCTTGCTCCTTTTTCGTCGGGTATTTTGCTCTTTTACGGTTTGTGCGGGAATGTACTGGCAGATGTTGAAAAAGATTTTGAGCGCAGTTCAGTATCATGTCCGGTCCGCATTCTTAAAGACAGGGATCACAGGATTGTAGATGACTGTATAGGAGCTACTGTGGGAGGAGTTAATAACTATCTCAGGATACTTAAAAGTGTCAGTGATGCTGGAACATATCTCTTTACACCCATGTACGGCAAGGGCTGGAGAGAACTGCTTGACCTGGATAAGCTGAACAAAGACCCCTCAAAAGCACTGCAATTAATGAAAAAAACCCATGAAATGATAGGTTACAGAAGGGTTGCCAAGATTAATACCGGGCTTGAATACACTGAGAATTTCGATGCTTCTATCCAGGAATTTGCAGAGCTATTTGATTTTGAAATCCTGGAATTCGATTATGGCAACCAGGACATTTTTGAAGATTGCTATAAAGAACTCAAAGTGAAAATCCAGAGTAAATAAAAAAACCTGCCCGAATGCTAACGAATCCATAAAAAGCATTTTCTCATGCTAACTAAATTCGTACAAAGCGTTCTATCAAAAAAGCAGTTAAGTATCTAACTATATATTAAAAGTGTTTTGAAAAAAGCAGTTAAGTATCTAACTATACCTGCGTATCTAACTATACATTAAAACGTTATACATTAAAACATTAATTTCAGATTTACCTTAAAAAATTAAAATGGAGATTAGATATAATTACGGAATCTGTGAATTGTGCGGAATCGATGAGCTGTACGATCCAATCTCCATTCAGGTGCATTACATGCATATCCAGCGAATCAGACAGAAACTTCCTTGTTCAGGATATAAGCGACCATTTCAGGGTTAAGCTTGCTTTCTCTGGCAACCTTTTTCTCAATTTCTTCCGTGGATTTTCCTTCAGTCTTCATTTCCTTAATCTTTTCAATTACTGAGGACGGGATAGTGTAGTATTCGTTAATGTCTTTCCTGTGTCCCCAGACATCCCCTTCAAGGAGCTGAACCCTCTGCATCTGAAGGAACATTTCTATTGACTTTGAGACTGTCCGCATATATGACTTGGGTAACTGGATTACCTCAATTTTCGGGCAGGTTTCCACCAGTGCAAAAATATCCTTGTTTGAAGGCCTGAAAGCCAGATGGACAATACGCTCATTAGGATTAAGTGTGAAAATCTCTTCTCTGGAACTAACCACTCTTATTCTCATTTTTTCCCCCACTGTAAAGTTGTTTTTTGTTTTAAGTTATTTTATTTTTAAGCTAGTTTGTATTTTTACTTTATTAGAAAGTACTTATACTTATTATAAATAGTTATCTCATTGAGCTAACATTATTTAGATAGTCTATCGGTATATCCATTAATAAAATAATATTCAAAAAAGGCATTAAATCGCCTTAAAAAAGATTGAGGGGCTTTTTTCCGGACAGATTTTTCACATTCCCGGGAAGCTTTACTGAAAACCCTGCTAAAAAACTTTTAAAGCATTGCAGGAATTATTCAGGCAGTTAAACCCCGGATTTCCTTTATTTAGCCTGAGGTTTAACCGGGATTTTACCGGAAAAAAGTAAATTAAACTCGGGCCAGGATTAGTAGAAATATTATTGAGTTTCGTGTATTGAATGGAGGAACTTCAGGAGAAACATAAGAATAAGAGAATGCCTTCAGAAATATTCAGATATGAAAATTTCTATCCATGATGGATTTAATAGAAGCCTGGTAAAAAGAATTCGAGAAAAAGTTTGGCGCCCTCAGGTTCCCCGAACCATGGGCGGCTTTTTCAGAAGAATAAAGGAGTCAGAGAAGCTTGTCTAGTTCAGAAGCCAGTACACTGCCCTGAGTCACACCCATAAAGCGCTTCACTTCAGTCCCATCCTTCTGAATGATCAGGGTCGGGACAGCGTGTATGCCGTACTTAGAGGCAAGTTCCTGGTTTTCATCCACATCGACAACTTTAAACTCAACCTTATCCCCGTACTTTTTCTCGAGCTCTTCAAGAATAGGTTTTTGCATCCTGCAAGGTCCACACCATGTTGCGGAAAAGTCCAATAACATCGGTTTCATAAAATCACCTGCAATATTTGAGACGTCTGAGACTTTTTCTGTTTTATTTATCTACTCCGGCAGCGCACAAAGGGATCGTATATATGCGTCCGTACGGCACAGCTACCGAAACCCAATCCTGAATGTAGAGATCTAAAGATAAAATACAAAATACAGGGTCGGGACTCGATTTGTATATATTAGCTTCGAGTATATATAATGCTTATCTCAAGCCTGCGAGCCCGTATTTAAATTTATTCCGAAAAGGGAGCTACGGCAAGCTTTTTATCTATTTTCTTTCTCAAAATCCTCTTTTCGGCATTTAATAACGTTTCCGAAGTACATGCACCCTTCCATGGAGATTGTCGGCATCTCCGGAGATTCATCAATCATTTTCACCGGAGCTCCACGGATAAGTACGCAGGGGACTCTTTCTCCGGCTTCTCCCATAAGAAGTTCGGCAGCTGAAACAAGGTTATCTGCCACCGCTTTGTAAGTAATGCGGAGGGGCCTCCCGAAAATATCAAAAGAGCCTCTTGCATCTTCCACAGGCACAAAACCGGAAACTCCAAGCGCAATTCCTGTACAGCCAAGCCGGAGGGGCTGAGTCCTGCTGTCTCCTATAATCACTCCCAGCCTGCAGGAGTAACGCTGCTCAAGCCTCATCCTGATATTCTCGGAAGTTTTTCTCGGGTCTTTCGGGAGGAGGACTACATAACCTTCAGGAGCATTTGAGGCATCTATTCCGGCATTCGGAGAAAGGACGCCTTTTGTAATTGTAAGTGCGGCTCCAGGAACGCCTCCGAAGATTTCGTCACATTCCTGAAGCACAAGCTCCATTTCCCTCGGGTCTATACAGTACTTTTCCCCGAGAGACAGAGCCTTTTCCCCGGGGGTGATACTGTCAAGCCTGACAATTCTGTTTTCTGCTGTACCAACAGCGGATTCAGCCAGCACAAAGATATCCCCGTCAACCGGAACAAGGTCTGCGGCCTGCAGCGAAGCTTCAATGATCTGAACGATGTCGTCCCCTGCTTTAATAATAGGGGTTTTAATCCCGAACATCTGGATGGAAGTGATTTCTGGATTCATTTTTATGCCTTTAAAAAACTGTGGTTAATCCTGGTTTTAGAAAAAAATAAACCAATATGAATAGAATCAAACCGTTAAATACGGGAAGGTATTGATAAATGTATCCAAGAGTCGGGGGTATTTATGCAAAAAATAGAAGTCTCACACAGGAATTTGCAGACAATCCGTACAAAAAGGAAAAAAAAGAATAGAACGGAATAAAGCAATAAATATAAACAGAAAAGGAGTAAAAGCTAATTACTGTTTAATAATAAATCCGGCTAATTACTATTTTAATTAATATTTCTGTTAATTAATAAATTCCTGTTTAATTAACAGTTCTCATTTTTATTATTTTTGAGAAATCCCTGCCATGGTAAGCAGCTTTGGAGTATTTTTATGAGACCCGATTGGCATGATATGGACCCCTCGTGAGAGTTTTGTCAGTTCCTTTATAGTTTCGGACGCTATCAAAAGGCCCTCTTCCATAGGAGAATCCGTATCTTTCATTCGAAGCATAATTTCTTCAGGCACATGAATTCCTGAGATATTTTCATTCATATATTTAGCCATACCCAGGGACTTCAGAGGAATCAAACCTGCGATTACAGGCACTTCAAGATGGTTTACAGCTTCCATAAACTCCTCGAACATGCCCACATCATATACAGCCTGTGTCTGGATAAAGTCAGACCCGCATCTGACCTTCTTTTCAAGCTTTATTAGCTGCATTGTCTTTTCAGGGTCTATGCCCGAGACTGCCCCTGCACAGAAAGAGGTCCCTCCATCCAGTTTGTTTCCTGCAAAGTCAATGCCTGAATCGAGTTTCCTCACAAGTTCGATGAGCTGTACGGAGTCAAGGTCGTAAACAGGCTTTGAGCCAGGATGGTCTCCACAGGTAGGGAAGTCTCCGGACATCAGGCAGATATTCCTTATTCCAAGTGCATACGCACCCAGAAGGTCGGATTGAAGCCCTATTCTATTCCTGTCCCGGCAGGTAAGCTGCATGATAGGCTCATGTCCGTCGTCAAGTAGGAGCTTGCTAAAAGCCAGAGAACTCATATGCATAATTGAGCACTGGTTGTCCGTAACATTCAGAGCGTCTGCAATATCCTTTAACTGTCGGGCATCCTCAAGATAAGCTGAGAATCTTGTCCCCTTAGGAGGAGAGACTTCAGCAGTGACCAGAAATTTTCTGGAATTCAGTTTTTCACGAAAATTAAAGAGCATTAAATAAGAATATTAGAGATGAAATTATTTAAAGCCATACTACTTGGGACCCTGATAATGTAAAGAAATCGAGCCTCTTAATTACTAAAAAATGATTAATCAGGGATTAATTTGCGGTTTAAAAATATATTTATTTTTCATTATTGACTCTTATTGGGTTGAGTTAGTATATACTTATGGTAAAAGTGGTTCAATAAAAACTTTTATTTTTAAATGTGAGATTATTTTAAGAGGAGGGATTATTTTCAAGATGTGAGATTATTTTTAAGTTGGAGGATTATTTTAAGAGGAGGGATTATTTTCAAGATGTGAGATTATTTTTAAGTTGGAGGATTATCTTCAAGAGGAGGATTATTTTCAAGATGCTGGCCCGGTTTTAAAAGAAAAAGAATAAAAAAGACCGATTAAGAGGGTCACTAAAATTTAAATTGTTAAATGAAAATATTAACAATAAAATTATTTAGGGCCATGCTCCTGAGGGGCATGGGTAACATAAAGAAGATCAAGTCTGTTGATTTTTTTCAGTCGATCATAAATAAGAGACCACACACAATTTTTCTCCCTGTTGACCTCACACATACCGTCCACAGCTCCTCCGCAGGGCCCGTTAAGGAGTGCTTTGGGGCATTGGGATTTAGGACAGAGGCCTCCATACTGGCTTATGGTACAGTCCCCACACATAACACACTGTTCAGAAAGCAATTTTCCTCCACTGGAGCCGCCAAGTGAAAGTGTGTTATTGGAACCGTATACAGGCAAATCCACAACACTGGCGGCAGCAGAAACTCCACTGCCGCAGCCCATAACAAGAATACAGCCCGCTTCATTTATTTTTTCGTTTTTCTCGACAAGGGAGTCAAAAGACCGGATACTGCATGCTGCTGTAGGGAGACACCAGCCAGCTACGTGCTTTCCGCTCTCTTCGAGTTTCCTGCACATCTCAAGGACTTCGGGTTCTCCTCCTGTCTTCAGTTTTGCAGCGCAGACATTGCATCCGATAATAAAAATATCATCTTCGTCTTTTAACATCTTTAAGATTTCTTCAAAGGGTTTTACTGAAGTTATAATCATAATTACCTCAAATATCGGTATTCCAGGTTAGTCCGATTTGAAATACATTCACGGATCATTTCTGCGATAAGCGGTAAGGAGCGAGCCTGCCCATCCAGTTTCCGGGCAAGACGTTCAAACTGCAACAGCGTACCCATAACGAGCACGTCGGTAGCTTCCGTTTCATGAGAAACTGCATCCCTGGCAAGGGCAGCATCTCCTCCCCTTGCAAGCATTTCCTGTTTTATAATCAGAGCTTCCGTGGTAGTCAGGTTTTTTACCTTCAAAACAAGATGGATACTTTTTCCCTGCATTACCTGTGAACCGATTCTTGTAGCTCCAATTTTCCTCATTGCAATGCCTGCATCCTGAGGAGTTTTCACTTCAAGCACGGAAACCTCGTACCTGCCCCCCTTTACAACACTTGGACGGCTCCTGAGGGCTCCTGAAAGCTTGACAACATCAAAAGTTTCGGGTACATCATGTGTGCGGATAATGTGTGCGCCTTTATAAACAGCAATTGCTGCTGCAGCCAGACTGCCGTAAAGCCTTTCACTTGCCGGTTTTCCAAGAACCTCTCCTATAAAGGATTTCCTTGAAAGGGCTGCAAGCAGAGGCTTTTCAAAGATCTTAAGGCGTTCGAAATCATCAAGTGTCTCAAAATCGTAAATCGGCTGCTTTTCATCCATCCATCTGCCTATTGCAGGATCAAGGATAAGGCTGTCAGGCTCTATGCCGCCGGTTTCAGCAGCCTGTATAATGGAATCAAGGGCTTCAATAATAGAGTCCATCCCCAGCGGATCTCCGGGGGTTTTATTCGAAGCCATGACTACAGCCGGGCAGCCGTGGTCTGCGACTACTTCTATCATTCCGGGATCTGCTGTAAAACCAGAAACATCGTTTATGACCTGGGCCCCTTTTTTAAGAACTTCTTCCGCAATCTCGGGAAACATGGTATCAATTGAGATTACCGCATCCACATTGCCCTCCAGAGCTTGAACCACGGGGAGTAAGCGGTCAAGTTCTTCTTTTTTGCTAATGGGCTCTGAGAAGCGCCATGTTGACCGGGCGCCAATATCCAGAAAAGTCGCTCCGTCTTCAACCATTTTCCGGGCGACCTCGAGTGCGAATTCCGGGTTTACAACCGAACCTTCGTAAAAAGACTCAGGGCTCAGATTAATAACACCCATTACATGTGGAGGATACTGGTCTCCTACTTTTATACCGCAGATATCAGTGTTAATTACCATTTTTGACAACCAGGCTATATAGATTTGAATCAGTAAGCGCAAAACGCTTGATAAAGACAGATAACACAGGCAATAATACGCAGTTATAGTCCTCTACAATAATTTAAATAATGAAATTAAAGCCGAAAATGCTTTAATCAATGAATGGAAGCCCTTAATGCGTTTTAAATTGAAACTGAGACAGAAATTATTCAGTTACTCGTGAATGTTCCTGAAAAGCCGTCCATTCAACCACCTGAAGACTTCCTGCTGGCAAGAAAAAATAATTTTTCCGGCTGAGGAACTGGATACTGGAGGATCTGAAAGGGAGTCAGGGGTTTTTCCGGTCAAGTTTAAGAACTTCAACAGTTCAGCATTTCTGGAGACCTTATATATGGAAATTGAGGGATATAGAGATATTGACATTTTTCCTGGGTTGGATACAAATAATATGGAAACGGGAAAGACTGTTGATAGATCCGGCTGCCACAAGCATATCAGGTAGATTTGTTTAAGGGTTAACAAATAATCCTCTGCAGCGCCCGAACATTTTATTAGAGCAGGGCAATTAATCTCGATTTGAGAATTAATCAGGGATATTCATTGATGGCAAACAGGACAAGAATAAAATAGGTTTCAATGATAGATAAAAATATTGATGTGTAAAATTAGTTTATCACAATAAGGAAACACCTTTTAGGGAGTAATAAAAAATATATATATTATTTTAAGGAAATGGCCTTAAAAGACATCTCCTGGAGAACAGGTCAAATCCCTGATGTCACACCATTAAAAAACAAATTTACTTGCTTTGAGGCAAAAAAGAAAATCAATCTGTATCTGTAATACTGTTATTTTTAGATTTTATAAATAGAAAACAATAAAAAGGATCCAGGAGATACAACCATAAAAAGGCTACAGGGAAAACATTACAAAGATTGGAAAACAACTTAAAAAATCATATGCGAGTTTTTTAAGATATTTATAGAGATCAGAAACAAAAAAGAAAATCATGATACTTAAAAAGATAATAAAGCCAGCGATATTTAATAAAAGTAAAATAAAGAAAAGCCTGAAAGTAAAGAATTAAAGGCTCTTCTCTGCACACATAAGCACATGCTTCATAAGAATTGCGACTGTAAGCGGGCCTACACCGCCAGGGACAGGAGTGATAAGAGAAGCTTTTTTTATCACATTTTCAAAATCAACGTCCCCGTATACGCCATCTTCTTCTTTAGTGATTCCCACATCGAAGATTACAGCGCCTTCCTTAACCATGTCGGCTTTGATAAGGTGCTTTACTCCTGCTGCAACGACAAGGATATCGGCACCAATGGTGTACTTTTTCAGGTCATCAGTAAAGACATGGCAGACCGAAACGGTTGCATTTCTGTTTAGAAGCATAGCTGCCATTGGTTTTCCCACAACATTGCTGTGTCCGACAATAACAGCGTTTTTCCCCTTGACAGGCACATTGTATTCTTCAAGTGCTCTGATCACTCCGCGAGGAGTGCATGGGACAAGTCCCTCATCCCCTATCATGAGTTTTCCCATATTATAGGGATGGAAACCATCTGCATCCTTCGCAGGAGATATGGCTTCCATTGCTTCCTGCGGATAGAGATGTTTCGGCAGCGGAAGCTGAAGCAGGATCCCATGGACATCCCTGTTTTTGTTAAGGGAATCGATCAGGGAAAGGAGCTCTTCCTGAGTAGCGTCTGCCGGAAGCAGGTAATCTTCCGCTTTAATTCCCACGCGTTCGCAGGCTCTGTGTTTCAGGCGGACATACATCCTGGATGCAGGGTCATCCCCTACAAGGATAGTGGCAAGCCCTGGAGTAATTCCCCGGTTGCTTTCAAGATCCTCTACGCCTGTCCTTACCTCTTCTTCGACCTGCTGTGCAAGGACTTTTCCATCTATGATGCGTGACTCATAGCTTTCATCTGACAACTGGTAAACCCCCTATCTCTTCAATCAGTCATAAACGGGAAACTTCGAACAGAGATCCCTTACCTTAGTATTAATTTCCGACAGCAGAGCATCGTTTCCTGCATTCTTTATTGCAGTCTCGATGTAGTCGGCGACCAGTTCCATCTCTTTTTCTTTCATACCCCTTGTGGTGCAAGCAGGAGTTCCGAGCCTTACCCCGCTGGTTACAAAGGGGCTGCGTGTCTCGAAAGGAACGGTGTTTTTGTTGGCAATGATTCCGGCTTTGCTCAGAGCAGCTTCCGCATCCTTGCCTGTAATATTCATATTATTAAGGTTTACAAGCATAAGGTGGTTGTCAGTGCCTCCGGAAACAATGTCAAAGCCTTTATCCCTGAGGCGAGAACAGAGAACCTTTGCATTCTTTACGGTCTGAGCCTGGTCCTGCCTGAAATCTTCACTCATGGCTTCCTTGAAGGCGATTGCTTTTGCAGCTATGATATGCATGAGAGGCCCGCCCTGAATACCCGGGAAAACCGCTTTGTTTACGCCCATTGCAAGCTCTTCAGTCCTGGAGATAATCATTCCGCCCCTTGGACCGCGAAGGGTCTTATGGGTGGTTGTGGTAACAAAATCCGCAAAAGGAACAGGGCTTGGGTGTACGCCTGCAACTACAAGGCCTGCAATGTGGGCAATATCTGCAAGGAGGTATGCTCCAACTTCATCGGCAATTTCCCTGAACTTCTTGAAATCAATAACGCGGGGGTAGGCTGAAGCTCCGCACACGATCATCCTGGGCTTACATTCTTTTGCCTGTTTCATAAGTTCATCGTAGTCAAGGGCTTCAGTCTCTTTACTGACCCCATAGGGCACGATGTTATAGAGTTTTCCCGAGAAACTCACAGGGCTGCCGTGAGAAAGGTGCCCGCCGTGAGAGAGGTCCATGGACATGATGGTGTCCCCAGGCTGCAGTACGGAAAAATAAACAGCCATATTGGCACCTGAACCTGAGTGGGGCTGGACGTTTACATACTTTGCTCCGAAGAGTTCTTTAGCCCTGGCAATAGCGAGGTCTTCGGCAACATCAACGAAATCACAGCCGCCATAATAGCGCTTGCCGGAATATCCTTCGGCATACTTGTTGGTCATGATTGAGCCCTGGGCTTCCATAACAGCCCTGCTCGCATAGTTCTCTGATGCAATCAGGTTAAGTTTGTGTTCCTGACGATCGGCTTCATTTTTAATAGCCTCGAACAATTCCGGGTCGATTTTTTCAATGTAAGACATTACTGTCACCTTGTAATCCATGCATTTAAAACTTGTTCGAATAAGGGTTTCTTGTTAGCGTGAATGAATAAGCGAAGTTTGCTTGCGATTCTGAAATTTTTAGTGAAATAAGTTGAGATCTCAAGAACTGAGCCACATATATGAAAGTGGAGACTGAAATTTCTGAACAGCTCAAGAGTTTTTAGATAAGCTCTATAATTATTTGACTGAGTATCCTTAGACTCAGAAAATTATGTAATATTGAAAGCTTTCGGTTGGGGCGTGGTTTCGCGTGAGTAATATAATTTCATGTACTTATAACCATCAGAGTATTAATGAATTAACTAATGGGTAAAAGCTGTTCCGTTTTGGTACGCTTTTCAGATTCTGCCTGTTTAAGGATTAATCAAGGGCTATTACGTTCCTGCCCTCAACTTTAAGTTTACCTTCTACGAAAAGCCTGACAGCCTCAGGATAGATAATATGTTCCTGCTCCAGAATCCTTTCAGTAAGGGTTTCTTCCGTATCTTCCGGAAGCACGGGCACACACCTCTGGATGATGATAGGACCTGAATCGAGACCCTCATCCACAAAGTGCACAGTGCAGCCGGCAACCTTTACTCCGTACTCAAAAGCCTGCCTCTGTGCATGAAGCCCTTTGAAAGCAGGAAGAAGAGAGGGATGGATGTTAAGGACCCTGTACCTGTATGCCTCAATAATCTCAGTTCCCAGAAGCCGGAAATACCCTGCGAGGAGAAGAAGATCAGTATCGTACTGTTTAAGAACCCTTAAAATTTCCCTGTCATATTCAGCCCTGTCAAGCCCTGTAGGGTCAAGAAAGACGCCACTGATTCCATGCTTTTTTGCACGTTCGAGCGCATAAGCATCGGCTTTGTTGGAGATAACCACCTTAACTGCCGCGTTTTTTATGTAGCCCTTTTCAATGCTATCTATGATCGCCTGGAGATTTGAGCCCCGTCCAGAGACCAGCACTGCAATCTTTACTGTCATCGAGGCTTTTAGATTGAAACAGTGATATATTAGGCTTTTGGAGTTTCATAGTGCCTGTAAAAGCCTGAAGAAAATTGAAGAAAAAGAAAACAGGTTTGCCTCAAGCTTTCCTCCGAATACGGAAGGGGAGAGAAACGGTCAGGAACGGTTTATGCTCCGCTGTGGGTGTCCTTGCGCTCCTCTATGAAATCAAGAAGCTCCTGAGAATCACTTATTGTATCGAGCTCTTTCTTTTCTATAAGCACCGTGTTTTCAACGGATTTCAGTTTGGAACGCCCGTTAATTATGAACACGGACTGCGTTTCCGTTATGCAGGAAATGCTGCTCATCAGGTGAGCCCTCTTGATTACGGTTGTATTGAATTCGCTCACACCTGTAAGGATTACTGAAGACTTATCCCTTGAGATGGCTTTGAAGGGCGCCTGAGCCGTGGGGAGGACATCATACCCGAGCATTGAAATTGTATTCAGGATCATGTCTTCAGGCAAAAGTGCGCCGGGTTTTGCCTTGGGCTCTTCGTTTTCAGGTTCTGCTTTCTTCCTTGGCTTTCTGCTCCCGCAGGATTTCAGGATATCTATGGGCTTTGCCAGTTCTACCCCGAAAATGTCTTCAAGCTGGAGAACAACATCGATCGACGCATCCATGCCTTCTTCTTCGTATTTACTGATAGTTCTCCTCGAAACCCCTACCATTGAAGCCAGTGTCCCGAGAGACATGGAATGGTTGGTTCTTGCCTTTTTCAGGAGGTCTCCTTCTATGGAGACATAAAGCCCTCCGGGTGCTGCCGATACCAGCGGCCTGATATTTTCAACAAAATAGTCGTGTAAAGTCTGGACGTTCAGGGCAAGAATATCATAACGCATATAGACAACGCTGTCTTCAAGCATCTGGTCCCTTGTCTTGGCTCCTACAACGATAGCGGAGCCTCCAAGATACTCAGCAAGATATTTCATCTCTCTTGCTGTTTCTTCGTTCAGGCCGTCAATATTAAATAAAACCTTGCAAAGTAGTAATGTATCATCTTTCCGTGCGGCAACGTCAAAGCTCCTCGGGCGTATATTACAACGGTCGGAGAGTGCAAAACCCGCACGCGCCAATACATCAATAATTTGATGTATGAGAACTTCTTTTGTCATTCCGGTATCAATTTCTATTTGAACATCTATATATATATTTCTCTTACATTACCAGCGTTTGCAGGAAGAAAATAAGCCGGAGAATCCCGAAAATGGATATATTTCCCGAACACAATTGCTGAAATGTTAAGGGAGAAAACTGGATACGGAAAAATGATCATCGGAATTGACGATACGGATTCAAACGAAGGCATGTGCACCACATATCTGGGAGCTTTGCTGCTGGAAGAACTGCAGGAGTACGGAAATATAGAGGCCCTACCTCTCCTTGTACGCCTCAACCCGACTATCCCTTACAAAACAAGAGGAAACGCAGCAGTTGCCTTAAAAGTTAAAACTGACTGTCCAGAAAGAGTAATTGCACATGTAACATCCAGAATAGAAGAACTTTCACGCATGGAGTGCGAAAAGACGAATCCCGGTGTGGTATTTATCCGGGAAAATGACTATGAAAGGCTCAAACCTGTCCTTATGAGTTTTCTGGAAGAGGCCGTAAAGGATGTTATCGAAATAAAGAAAGCAAAAGAACTTATCTCTGAACTCGGAATCATCTCAAAGGGCTTTAAAAACGGGAGAGGACTGATAGGCGCCCTTGCAGCATGCGGGGCAATGCTCAACCCTGAAAAATGGGACTTCACTTTCGAGCATCTGGCTTACAGGCAGAAAGAAAAATGGGGAACGCCGCGCGAAGTGGATAAAGAGAGTTTTTTTGAAGCTGACAGGGAGACCTATCCCGGAACCTGGGATACCGTGGACCTTAAAAACAGGCTTGTGGTCTGTGTGCCTCATTCGGGAGACCCGGTCTTATTCGGGATCAGAGGAGAAAACCCTGAGATAGTAACTAAAGCCGCATCTCTGATCAGGGCAGAACCTGTAGAGCGCTTTGCCGTATACAGGACTAACCAGGGGACGGATATGCATCTTCTGCAAGCACGGAGTATAGCAGAAATCAGGGATATGCATTCCTACAGGCTTGAAGGTACGATTTCGGCAGCCCCGAAAACCCTTGAAGGAGGCCACGTTATCTTTGCTGTCCGGGACAGGCAGGGAGCAGAAATCGACTGCGCAGCGTTCGAACCGACAAAAAACTTCAGGTTACTTATAAGAAAACTGGTTCCAGGAGATCGTGTCCTCCTATCGGGAAGTGTCACTTCCGGAACCCTCAATATAGAAAAAATCGAGATTAAATCCCTTGCCCCGATCTGCAGAGAGGAAAACCCAGAGTGTCCCGAGTGCGGAAAACATATGAAATCCGCAGGGAAGGGACAGGGTTTCCGCTGTAAAAAATGCGGGACACATTCCCTTTCAAAAGTCATGTTCGAGACAGATAGAAACCTTGAGACAGGGCTTTATGAAGTACCTCCCTGCGCAAGGAGGCATCTCGCAAAGCCGCTTGCAAGAGAAAAGCGCCGGGATATAAGGCTTTATCCTGCCAGGTAAGGGAAGATTGTAACTTATGCCGGCCCGGAAAGGAAAAACTGCAACTTAAGCTATTCGGATGCTGTAACGTTTTAATTGAAACGCTCAATCTGCGGTCAATATTGCCTGTGGCTCAGCTGCCTGTAATTCCTTTAATCCGGCTGATCCCCTTGATGCGGTTGCATGCCTGTGCTCCTTTATCCTCAAGCTTATCTTCAAGCTTATCCTCAAGCTGTGAAGTTCAGCGCAATTCAGGTACAGGCGGAGCTTTTCTTTTGTGTTCGTTTCTCTCAATGCGCTGGACAACAGAGCTCAGCTGCTCGGCAGAAACCCCTGTCCTATTCAGAATTTTCTCAGGCTCCAGACCGTCTTCAATCATTCTGAGCACCTCATCAACCTTTACATAAGAGATGCCTAGCTCTGCCTCATCGGTCTGGCCTGCCCATAGTCCTGCAGATGGCTTTTTGGTAATTAGGGGCTCCGGAATTCCGAGCCTGCGGGAAAGCTCCCATACTTCGGTCTTGTAAAGCCCGCCTATGGGTTCGAGGTCAACACCTCCATCACCGTATTTTGTATAGTAGCCAAGAAGGATTTCCGTTTTGTTTCCGGTCCCCATAACCATACGGTTAAGCTGGTTTGCGTGAAAATAGAGAAGGGACATTCTGGTTCTTGCTTTCAGGTTTCCCTTTGTGAGACGGTCTGACGATTCGCTTCCCGGAACAGCAGCCATAAAAGCTGAAATAATGCCTGAGATGTCAATTGTCCGGTACTCTATCCCGAGCCAGTCTGCCAGAGTTCTGGCATCTTCGCTATCAGAAGCAAGGGTAAGGCTGCTTTCAGGCATGTGAATGCCAAGAACCCTGTCCTTTCCGAGGGCTTTGACCGAAAGAGTTGCTGTGAGGGCGGAATCAATTCCTCCACTGATGCCTACAACTGCCCCGCTTACACCTGCTCTGTCAGTTTTGTCCCGGATAAAA
This sequence comes from Methanosarcina hadiensis, assembly GCF_046529725.1. Lineage (GTDB taxonomy): Archaea > Halobacteriota > Methanosarcinia > Methanosarcinales > Methanosarcinaceae > Methanosarcina > Methanosarcina hadiensis. The sequence continues at coordinate 2,662,863 of NZ_CP136241.1, forward strand.
TCAATAATCCTGTTTTGTGCTTTTTCAAGATCCATACTTTTAGTTCCTGGAGTCTGTGGATAATAAGGATTCGATTATTTTGAATAATATCAGATTATTTCTAATGCTATTCAATTATTTCAAACGTAATTCGATTATTTAGAACATAGTTCAGCTATTCGAATTGAATCCGATTATTTCGAACCGATTATTTAATTACAGGTAATTCCACTGGAGGTCTGAAAATTAACATCATAAAGTTTAATTCAGACCTTGTTAAACAGTTTTATACACAGAAGCTGTAAATATATTAACCTTCCAGAGAAAACAGAGTTAAAGGTAAACTTATTTAATAAATGGGGAATATAGAAGACTTATCTTCCGGACATTATAATATAAATACTTGAGTGTAAAATATAATTAGGCCATTAGCTGGTGCTTGAGAGTCCGGAATCTGGCTCTTAAGGTGCTTGAAACTGGCTAAAGTATGTTTTCCGGAAAGGCAAAACTGAAATAGGTATTGCCAGCTGGAAGCTTCCTGAGTAATATTAGATTCAGGGTATGTTCCAGAGTAACATATACAGGATAAATTTTCCGGATGACAGGCATTAAAATAAAAAGAGCATCTAATATAGAAATGGACAGTTAAGAACTGCTTAATCTATGAAAAAACGACAGTTAAGAAATATTTGATCCGGAAAATTCAAAAAAACGTTATTCCTTCGTTTCTATACCATTATCAGACATGATTACAATCAATTATAATCAAAAAGACAACTATTTTCGGGATGATCCATGGAAGAAATACAGTTGAAGGTCGAAAAGGCGTATCCGATTGACCTTGGAAGAGGAATTATCCGGCTTGACCCAACAGCACTACTGAAGCTTCAGCTCTCACCAGGCGACATTGTGGAGATAAGGGGAAAGAAAAAAACCACAGCAAAGGTATGGAGAGCAGACAGGCAGGATTGGGAACAGGGGATTGTGCGCATTGATAATTTCATCAGGCAAAACGCCGGGGTTTCCATAGGGGAGAAAGTAACCATTAAAAAAGTAGATGCTCCGGAAGCAAAGAAACTAATTCTGGCGCTTCCGGAAAGCATGACGCAGGGAGGACCTGAGCTGCAGTTTGGGGAACATGCAAATGAGATCATAAAAAGGCATATCCTGAAAAGGCCTGTATTCAGGGGAGACATAATTCCGATTATAAACTCAATGTCTCAGCCAATGACGGAATCCCTGACTACAAGCCAGGTAATCCCTCTGGTTGCTGTAGAGACAGACCCCGGAAACACAATTGTCCTTATCACGGAAACCACTAACATTGAGCTCAGGAAAAAGCCTGTACAGGGCTATGAGAAGGCAACAAGGGGCGTTACCACCTACGAAGACATAGGAGGTCTGGGCGACGAGATCATGCGCGTCCGCGAAATGATTGAGATGCCCATGAAGCACCCTGAACTCTTTGCCCACCTTAACATAGAGCCTCCGAAAGGAGTTATCCTCTACGGCCCTCCCGGAACCGGAAAAACCCTGATTGCAAAAGCTGTGGCAAACGAGTCCGGGGCAAGCTTCCACTACATTGCCGGCCCTGAGATTGTAGGAAAGTTCTACGGGGAAAGTGAAGAAAGGTTAAGAAAAATCTTTGAAGAGGCAACCCAGGACGCTCCTTCGGTTATATTCATTGATGAGATCGACTCCATTGCCCCGAAAAGGGAAAACGTGACAGGAGAAGTGGAAAGGCGAGTGGTTGCCCAGCTCCTGACACTTCTTGACGGAATGGAGGAAAGGGGGCAGGTTGTGGTCATAGGGGCTACCAACCGTGTGGACGCTATCGACCCTGCACTCCGGAGACCAGGCCGCTTTGATAGGGAAATCCATATCGGAGTACCGGACACCAAAGACAGGTACGAGATCCTGCAAATCCACACAAGGGGCATGCCGATTGAAAAAGACGAAGAGTTAGAGGTAACCGAACCCCAGGCGGGAACTGAGATTGAATCTGCAGATCTGATCGAAGCCGGACCGGAGATCGGGATGGATTTCGATGAAACTGCCATGGAGAGAGAAAAGAAAGAGAAGACAAACCTGTACCTCAAGTCCCTGGCCGAGAGGACGCAGGGCTTTGTAGGAGCAGACCTTCTGGCTCTCGTGCAGGAAGCAGCAATGAGGTGTCTCAGGGAAAACCTCCCGGACCTTGACCTGGAAATAGATACAATTCCTCCGGAAAGACTGGAGAAGATCATTGTCACCAAAAAGAACTTTGAAGATGCACTGATGGAAGCCGAACCTTCAGCCCTGAGAGAGATTTTTGTCGAAATGCCGTCCGTTGGCTGGGATGATGTGGGAGGCCTTGATGAAGCAAAGCACTCAATCATCGAAGCTGTTGAATGGCCTATTAAAAACCCGGAAAAATTTGTCAAGATGGGCATAAAGGCTCCAAAGGGGATCCTGCTATACGGCCCTCCGGGAACCGGAAAGACTCTTATAGCCCAGGCTGTTGCCAGAGAGTCAAATGCCAATTTCATAAGCGTCAAAGGGCCGGAGATGTTCTCGAAATGGCTTGGGGAGTCAGAAAAAGCAATTCGGGAAACCTTCAAGAAAGCAAGGCAGGTCTCTCCCTGTGTTGTCTTCTTTGATGAGATCGACTCTATTGCAGCCATGCAGGGCATGGAATCAACTGACAGCCGGACTTCGGAAAGGGTGCTTAACCAGCTTCTGACCGAAATGGACGGGCTTGAGACTCTTAAAGATGTGGTCATAATTGCCGCAACTAACCGCCCTAACCTGCTTGACCCTGCAATCCTGCGCCCTGGCCGTTTTGACAGGCTGGTTTATGTAGGGGCGCCTGACCGTAAGGGCAGGTTGAGGATCTTCAGGATACACACACAGAATATACCTCTTGCAGAGAATGTTGACATTGAGGAACTTGCCAGCATAACGGAAGGATATGTGGGTGCTGACATAGAAGCAGTATGCAGAGAGGCTGTAATGTTTGCCCTGAGAGAGAACTTCGATGTTGAAGCGATTGAGATGAGGCATTTCAGGGAAGCTCTTAAGAAAGTAAAACCCACAATTACCGAGAATATCGCCCAGTTCTATGAGAAGATAGAGGAACAGTTCAAAGGAGGACAGAGACCGGTAGAGACAGCCGGATTGATCGGATACAGGTAAGAATTTAAATGAGGAACTCTTAAAAAGGAAGAGTTTATAAAGTATACCGATCCAATCTAAATAAATATAGAAAGTAAAAGTATTTAAACAGAAAAGCCGGCTTTATCCAAATCCCGCATAACACTGAGCATGGAGACCAGATAAGAATGTCTAAAGTATTTGCAAGAAACCTCCTCTTCAACAAGCAGGTGATGGCTACCGACGGAACTGAAATAGGAACTCTGAGCAATATTGTAGTTGAAATCAAAGGAGGGCGCATCATTGACCTTATGGTCAGCCCGAATCCCACCTTTGACGTATCAAGATACAAAAAAGAGGACAACTACATCCTGATTCCTTTTGACTCCGTAAGCGCCATCAAAGACTATATTATCATAGACAAAATGAAAGCAAGGGCATAAATTGAAGAATAGGGAAAGGAAATTGCGTCTCCTTTCCTTTTCAGACCCGAGTTTCGCTTCGGCACCCGAGTTTCGCTTCGGGAGCACGAAGTCCTTTTCGGTCGCTTGGCTCCCTCAAGAGGACTAATTTTTGGGTTGAGGTAATATTGATATAATTTAAGAGTGTACTGAAAAAGATAAAGTTATGAATATCTCTAGCCCATGCAATCTCATTCGCTATACAAAACCGTTCTTGTCACGCTCGACGAAGGAGAGCGGCCTTTCCTGAACAAAAAAGAAAAGAACAAACAAGAAATCTATTTCTGCTTTTATCACTTCCCAAGCTCTTTCTGTTTTTATCCGTTCTGTTTCGTCTACATTCCATGCTCTTTCTGCCAAAAGAAGAAAAAGAAGCAAATATAAAGGCCAAGCTGTATAGACCAGTGTGGAAAAGATAAAAAGTGGAAGGTTAAGGCAATGTTTACAAAATCCAGCAAGTACGATACTGCTTTTGTAAAAGAGAATATGATGGGACCAAACGCGATAAGGATCATTGAAGAACTCCTGGAGACCCTGCAGCTTGAAAAAGGCATGCGAGTACTTGACCTCGGATGCGGGAAAGGGCTAACTTCGATCTTCCTCGCAAAAGAGTACGGAGTTACTGTTTTTGCTACCGACCTCTGGATCAGTGCAACGGAAAACTATGAAAGAATTAAGTCAATGGGTATGGAAGATAAAATAATACCAGTACATGCAGAAGCACATGATTTGCCATTTGCACAGGAATATTTTGATGTCGCTATAAGTGTGGATGCATACCACTATTTTGGGATTGAAGAAGATTACTTAACAAAACACCTTGCCCCGCTTGTTAAAAAAGGAGGAAAAATAGCAATTGCAGTCCCGGGGTTGAAAAAGGAGTTTACAGACGGAGTCCCGGCAGAGATGCAGCCATTCTGGTTTGAAGACATGACTTTGACTCTACACTCCGGAGACTGGTGGTATAATTTATGGAAAAAAGCAGATTCTGTCAGGATAGAAGAATGTAAGGAATTGAAGTGTTTAAATGAAGCGTGGCAGGACTGGCTTTCATGTGATAACGAATATGCCCGCAGAGATATTGGAATGATGGAAGCCGAAGGTGGAAAATACTTTAATCTTATCGCACTCGTAGCGGAAAAATTGTAATTTAAGATTCTTCCGGGGGCGCACTGCCTTATTGGCCCCTGAAACATTGGAACCATTATTATGAATTGCCCCTGCAAAAGGAGTGCGAATAATGAAAATCTATCAGGTAGACGCATTTACAGAAAAACTTTTTTCGGGAAACCCGGCAGGCGTATGTGTCCTGAACGAGAAGCTGGACGAGGAATTAATGCAGAATATAGCCCGCGAGATGAACCTGTCCGAAACCGCGTTTCTTGTTAAGAATAGCGATGGATATGACCTGAGATGGTTTACCCCAAACGGAGAAATCGACCTCTGCGGGCATGCAACTCTGGCAAGCGCCCATATTTTGTGTAAAAAAGGATTCTTAAGAAACGACCAGGAAGCAAAATTCAGCACAAAAAACGGTTTATTGACGGCAAAAATGAATAAAGGCTGGATCGAATTAAATTTCCCTGCGCTGCCTGAAGAAAAAGCAGAACCTCCGGCAGGACTGCTGGAATCACTCGGGGTTGAAGCAACCTACGTCGGAAAAAACATATTTGACTACCTGGTAGAAGTCGAATCGGAAGAAATAGTAAGAACAATGAAGCCGGATTTCGTGAAACTCTCAAAAGTACCGGCAAGGGGAGCAATCGTTACAGCCAGAGCCGGAGCCGGAGAATACGATTTTGTGTCAAGGTTTTTTGCGCCGGAGGTAGGGATATGGGAAGATCCGGTTACGGGATCGGCTCACTGCTGCCTGGGGCCGTACTGGCAAAAGAAGCTGAACAAAGACGAATTCATCGCATATCAAGCTTCGGAACGCGGCGGCATCCTTAAAGTAAAAGTTGTCGGGGAACGGGTCTTGATTTCAGGGAAAGCGGTTACGGTGCTGGAAGGGGAATTACTGATTTAAACAGAAGGTTTCAGGCATGAAAGATTTTCCTGGTTTTATGAAAAGTAAAAGCAACCATATCAGCAGTAAAGAGCAAAACACCCAAGACATTGACGGCTATTTTTACGAAGGCGCAGACGGCAGCCAGATGGCTTTCTGGACCTGTTATTCTGACAGGACTTCCAGGAAACATACTCATGAATTTGATGAGTGGATGGTCTGCATTAGCGGGCAATATACGGCGTTTTTAAATGATGAAGAATTTGTTCTCAATCCGGGGGACGAATTATTTATTCCGAAGGGGACGGAGCAATGGGGAAAATGTATCGCAGGGACAAGAACTATTCATGCGTTTGAGGGGAAAAGGATTCATAGGATTGAAGAGTGAGGAATTTAAAAATAAGAAACACTAGACTCATTATGTCTGTGTATCAAAGAAATACTTGCTAAAAAGAAAATATCAGAAGGTATTTTGAGGTTTAATTTGTACCTTCTACATTTTGTTTTCCATTATCATAATTGTAAACTGTATTTTTCAGTTTGTCCGCATAGTCATATATACGGTTCAAATCATCTATAGGAACTTTTTCTTCGTCTTTGTCTCCAGCAAATAAGCCCAGATATTTTTGCCTGGTATTGAAATACATACGGCAAATTGGCTTTCTGTTGTTATCGTCTAATAGTACACCACAGTAAGACTTCTTATCCCTGATAGCAACTCTTTTTAGATCTAAACTTTCACGAAGAATTGCCTTTATAATGTAATAACCTTCCAGCTCTTCGCCAGTTGTTATAATTTTTTCCAGATTATCGTTTAAAACTTCTGGTGAAGATGACTCTTTATTTTCATTCAAATTTAAGGCTTGTACAATTTCAGTTGAATTAGAAGAGACTGAATCCTCTGACATAGCAAGTTTTAACCTGTCATTTATCCTATCATTAATGAATTGATTGAGAGCATTTCTCGTAAGGATTGTAAACCTTTCACGGACATTTTGAGTAAAAGGGGAATTGGTTACTTTCTTAGTAAAATATCTAACGAATTCTTCAGAAGGAGAATTAATCTCATTTGCAAGAATTAGCTTTATTTCCTTAGTATATCTTAATTCACAGGCTACATTCGCTAAATCATCAATGTTAAAGGATTCTTTCTTAAATCTTTTTAATTCATTTACCAAAGGCTCTTTAATGTCCAGTAAGTTTATCTCCAAAAATGCTTTTTCATCCATTTTGTTTGGAGCGTCAATATCTGTATAAAAACGATATACAATCCCATTTGTCAGGATTCCGATTTTTGCTTCACTTACACTGAAGTACCTGAACAGTTGAGAAGCATGTTCTTTATCAAGATCGGCATCAATATTTTTGCACTCTATTAGTATTATTGGCTTACCGTCCTGAATAATAGCGTAATCAACCTTTTCACCTTTTTTTGTGCCATAATCGGTTGTAAATTCAGGAACAACTTCAGACGGATCAAAAACATTGTATCCCAATATGTTTAAGAGAGGCAAAACAAGGGCGTTTTTTGTAGCTTCTTCAGTTTTTATGCTTTCAGTTAGCTTCGGAATTTTAGCAGCTAATATTTTTATTTGATCTATAAAATCCATTATTTCAACACCCCTTTATAAAAAGTAATTAAAGTGTAAAAGTATCATAACATAGTCATAGATATATTTGCTGCTTTTTTGTATATTTTGCAAAAATTCACCCTCTTATCATTTTCTCTACATTACATCAAGCTATACTCAGGACAAATACCTGCGAGAATTGCGTATCAGCAACAGAACTATCACAACAAATCCCGCAACAAGAATAGCGGATACTATGCGATGCTGTGAGAAATGATTAATGAAGGATGTAATTCCAAGACCAATAAGAGTAATTGCAATTACATAGTAATTCTTATGCCTCGCAATAGAGAGATATAATGCCAAATTATTATTTATCAGTTCATTATCCTCTCTATATCCTATCATGTAATCCTTTTTTACCAGCTTTCTGTGGTGAAATATTGCCAGTACATTAGTAATTGAAATTATAAAAGCCAGAAATAGACAAAGAAAAGAAAAACCGATATGATAGGCACGGAGAGCTTCCTGGATGTTAGGGATTCCTCTTCCGAAAAAAAAGCTAAGGGCTGTAATGGAGAAACCAAACGCTGTAAATGTCAATGTTATCAGTGAATAAAATCGGTCCAGAATTTTGCTTTGTTCCTCGAATAGATCTTTTTCAACATTTTTTTGTATAGCCTGGGTTTCGTTCTCTACCATATCTTTGCCCCAATATTCAGCTAAAGAAGAATTGCACTATTTTTATTTATTATATATAGAGATCAATAAAAAGTAGTTTCCTATCAAATTTAAATTTCATATGGAATTTGTAGTATATTTGACAGATTAGATTGATAGGTGGCTGAAATGCACGCTGAAAGCAACAATATTCAGGACTACCTCAAAAAGAGCGAAGTCATAAACTATGATCATAAGCTGATCGCTAATAAGTGCCTTGAATTAAAGAAAGGCATGGAAAACGCGGAAAACACGGAAAATATGGAAGTCATGGAAAATATAAAAGGTATGAAAGAGAAAGGCGAAATTAACCTGATAAGGAGAATTTATGAGTTTGTCAGGGACGACATCGACCATTCAGGGGACATCGGTGCACAGGAGGTTACCTGTAAAGCATCGGAAGTCCTTGAGTTCGGGCATGGGATCTGCTGTGCAAAATCTCACCTTCTAGCAGCCATGCTGAGGTATTTCGGGATACCAGCCGGGTTCTGTTATCAGAAACTATGCTCAGGTCAGGAAGGAATCGACAGGAAAGTCCTGCACGGCTTAAACGCCGTATATCTGAGAGACCTGGACAAATGGATCAGGCTGGACGCAAGAGGAAATAAGCCGGGCGTAGACGCTCAGTTTTCCGTCTATGAAGAAAAAATTGCCTGGCCTGTAAATAAAGAAGGTGGGGAAGAAGACCATCCGGTAATATTCAAAGATCCCAACCCGATTGTTGTTGAGGTATTAGAGAAAAGTAATACCAGGAAAGAAATGTGGGCGAACTGGGATCTCGGGCTGAAAGATTTGTTTCAAGATTAAAAATTTATGGAGGAATCCTTAATCAGAGGCTTCTCAGGAGAGAAGTTATCTATTGAGGACTAGCTATTGCGGACTTTATATCCGCAGTTTTATATCCAGCCGTTGGATTCAAGAAATTCAATAGCTTCTACAGCCCCGTCGCCAAAGGACGCTTCTGTAACGTAATTGGCAACTTCCTTTATTCTATCGTCCCCGTTCGCAACGGCAATTCCGAATCCTGCCGCCTCAAACATTTCAACATCATTTGCAGAGTCTCCTATAGCTACAAAATCTTCGGCTTCAAGGCCCATCATTCCTGCAAGCTTCTGGAGCCCTATTCCCTTGTTGATTTTGATGCTTTTCACATGGATGGCGTATTTTGTGTCAACAAGTTCGACATCGAAAGGCTGGGTTTCGAGAAGAGCTCTGGCTTTTTCAAGGTCAAAGTCCCGCCTGAGGGCAATCTCGGTCTTGCGGTATGTAGGGTCCAGTTTTGTAAGCTTGAAGTGTTTGGAGAGGAAAGAAAAGGCTTTTTCACATTCTTCGAGACTTCCTTCAAAAATGCCATTCAGGTCATAGCGGACAGTAACGGCTCCCCCATTTTCAGCAATTACAGCCCCACCCAGGCCGATAAGCCTTGATGTTGTCCTTGCATAACATAGAATATTGCCTGTGGCAAGGACTACAGGGACTTTAAGAGTACGCATTTTTTTGACGGCTTCCAGATGGAGTTCCCTGTTTGCGCAGGTTATTGTTCCGTCAATGTCAACAACAAGAGCTTTGAATTTCATTAAAAAAATATAGGAATGGAGGAATAAAATGCTTCCCCCAGTAAACTGCTCTTTAAGTCTGAATTGAAGACTATTTCAAACTGACTCTACTTTCAATCTGCGATCTCAACGATCAGAAATCTAATCCAGGGTTCACTGGTCAGTGAGTCCTGCCATAGTAACTGCAACGACAGCTTCCCCTTCTGGCAGGCTGGGAGAGTCTACAAGGCGGATAATTCTCTTCTCTCCTTTGGACTTCCGCAGGTAAAGCCTGAAGGTTGCCGTGTGCCCGACTATATGTCCTCCGACTGGCCTTGTGGGGTCACCAAAGAAGGCGTCAGGCTTTGCCATAACCTGGTTTGTAACAACAACGCAGGCGTTGAACAGGTCTCCGAAGCGGAGCAGGCCGTGCATATGTTTGTTAAGCTTCTGCTGCCTGTCTGCAAGGGTTCCTCGTCCTACATATTCAGCCCTGAAGTGAGCCATAAGAGAGTCAACAATCAGGAGGCGGACTGGTTTGCCCATTTCCTTAAGCTCGTTTGCCAGGTCTGTTGCAGAGTCAACAAGAAGTATCTGGTGATTTGAATTGTATGCCCTGGCGACATGGATGTTCTGCAGGAATTCTTCAGGATTAAGGTCCATCCCGTATTTCTCGGAAAGCCCCTTTACCATCTGGGTGATCCTTTCCGGCCTGAAGGTATTTTCAGTGTCGATAATAATAACTGAACCGCCAAGACCGCCATGTTCTTTGTCCATCTGGACATTCACTGCGAGCTGGTGAGCCACCTGGGTCTTTCCTGAACCGAATTCTCCGTACAGTTCGGTAATAGCCTGGGTTTCTATGCCCCCACCCATCATTTCGTCAAATTCGGTACAACCGGTGGTAAGCTTACCTACCAATTTCCTTCTTTCAAGAACGAGATCCCCGGTCTCAAACCCACCTATATCAGCAGCCTGTCTTGCGGCATTAATAATTTTTGCGGCAGTTGATTCCCCGATTTCGGCTGTATTTGCAAGTTCAGAAGGAGATGCTACAGCAATTGCTTCAATTGTGTTAAATCCGGCTTCTTTGAGTTTTTCTGCAGTAGCAGGGCCAACTCCTGGCAGATCATCTAGTGCTATTTCGCTCATTATAAATTCTCCTGATGCACATGTTTATCTAAGGTGCATAACGGTGGCTCAACTATGGTTTTGCACGTATATATAACTAGAGGAGGCATGGTGAAAGTATTCCGGACCGGTAAAAAATGCGTCAATTTGCTCAAAAGAACCTGATAAAAAAAGGAATATTAAAACCTCTTTTCAGGCACTTAAACTTACAAAAGAAAAGAGGAATATATAGAAAAAAATGTAGAAAGTCCTTAAAAAGCCGAGAAAAACCAAAACCTCTTTTTACTTAGCAGATTATCACCCATCATGCCAGAGGTCGCCTTGGGCGGTACGTTTCAGTATCTTCATGACGGACACGCCAGACTGATAGAAAAAGCATTTGAGATAGCAGGCAGCGGGAAAGTCCACATAGGGCTTACTTCGGACGAGATGCTCCAGAAGAGCCACGAGGTAGAGAGCTACGAAGAAAGAAGGGCACGCCTGCTTGAGTATATAAAAGAAATAGGGGTTCCTGAGGAGAGATATGAAGTTACCAGGCTGGACGATCCCTGCGGCCCAACCCTGGAAGAAGAGTTCGACTACATAATTGTCTCACCCGAAACCTATCCGGTCGCCTTGAAAATCAACAGGATCAGAGAGAAAAGAGAAAAAAAACCACTGGAAATTGTGTATGTAGAGTATGTGATGGCTGAGGACGAGATCCCGATTTCTTCTACAAGAATCGCAAATGGAGAAATTGACAGGCACGGCAGGTTAAAAAAGAAGCTTAAAAAAGAAGCTTAAAAAAGAAGCTTAAAAAAAGGCTTAAGAAAAGCACAAACTTCCGTATTCTAGCTTTTTCCGGAAACACTCTTCTACAACAGGTATAAATCAGGACAGGATAATGAGTAATTAAGTGATAACATGCCAAGAGAATTCACACAAAAAGACATTGAGATCTTTAACAAGCTCGCCCCGGAAGCAGGAGGAAAAACAATGTCCAGAGAAGCAGGTCACCATTTTCCCTTTATCCTGCGCCCTGTTTCACACAAATTCGCCGAATCTCCCGAAGATTTCAGGGAAAGACTCGAAAGACTGGATGCTGACGAACTCGACTACCTCGTAGGGCTTGCCCTTGAAGGAAAAGAAGATGTCCAGTCCCTTGACGAGGACCTTGAGGAACTTGTGGCAGCAATCGAGAAAAAAGTATCTCCTGAAAGAGCGAAACAGTTAAAGGATTTTGTCGGAATTTTTTAAATTAAAACTGTTTATAAGAATCTTCTAAATTAGAAGCAGTTTAAATAAAACACTTAAAATAAAACGCAGCTTAAAACCGTCTTAAAATGCACTTTTAAAAGGATATTTAAAAAACATGTTATCTGAAAAACTTATTTTTGGGACAGCAGGAGTTCCTAAAAGCACAAAAGCCAGCAATAGCATTGCAGGGATTGAGCGGGTTAGAGAACTGGGACTCGGCTGCATGGAACTTGAGTTTGTGCAGGGAGTGCGCATGAGTGAAAAAGGGGCAGCAAATGTTCTTGAAATAGCCAGAAAAGAAAACATAGCCCTGAGCGTCCACGCCCCTTATTACATTAACCTGAACTCCCCGGAAGAAGAAAAATTAAAAGCCAGCATGGAAAGGATCTACCAGTCTGCAAGGATAGGCAGCCTTTGCGGAGCAGAATCAATTGTACTGCATGCAGCCTTTTACCAGAAAAACAGCAAAGAAACAGTCTATGAGAATGTCTCAAAAGCCCTTCAGGAGCTTACGGGACAGCTCAGGGATGAAGACATCCATGCAGTCCTCCGCCCGGAAACCATGGGCAAAACTACGCAGTTTGGGACGCTTGAAGAAGTGCTCTCCTTAAGCGAAGAAATCGAAGGGGTTATGCCCTGCCTAGACTTTTCCCATATGCATGCAAGGGAAGGAAAAGAAAATTCCTATCCCGAGTTTATGTCAATCCTCTCAAAAGTAGAAAACTCACTCGGGAAACAGGGGCTTGAAAATATGCACATGCATGTCTCGGGAATAGAATACGACCGGAACGGGGAAAAAAGGCATCTGACTCTTGAAGAATCCGATTTCAATTACCCTGAACTCCTGAGAGCCCTCAAAGAATTTGGTGTTAAAGGGCTTGTCATCTGCGAAAGCCCTATCATGGAAGAAGATGCACTCCTGCTAAAAAAGACTTACATGGAATTATAATCTTATGAGATTTACATGGAATTTAACCTTCTGAGACTTACAGGGAATTATAAGATTATAATTTCTTTTCGGGACTCACAATTCTTTTTTTAGAATTCTTTTCTATCCACTGATCCTTCATTTCTGCATTGAATTGATTGATACCTTTTGCCGTATTCTCAAGCAGCCCAAAAGCAAGTTCCTGGTCCGGCCAGAATGCCAGCCCGCAGTCCGGATTTGCGTACTTTATGCGGTCCCCGAGAACCGAATAAGCCGTTTCAAGCCTCTTTTTTATAACATCCGGAGTCTCCAGCTCAGTTAATATTTTTTGCATATATTCTTTTTCCTTCCAGGCATTAATTCCGTACTTTTCATTGACAATACTCACAAGGCTGAAAATATCGGTTCTTGCTATTCCGACTCCTGCATAAGTATCCGAATCCTCCAGTACTTCTCTGTCCAGGAGATCAAGGTAAGAAGGGTTCCCAGCATACTCAAATCCAATAACATTGATAGGGGTTTCACATATGAGCTCATACTTCAAAGGGGAATAAAGATGAATTTCCATATCCGCCCCCTGCTGCCTGGCATAGGAAGATGCAATAGTAAGAGCCGAAGCGATATCAGCGTCAGAAAACTGGATCATATCGGTTAGTCCCAGGCTGATTTCATCCAGGGCTATAACCCTGATTTTGAAGTTTTTTGCTGTTTTGAATGCCTGTTTAATGAATTTATCAATATCCTGTGCAAGGATGTGGTATGCGTCCACAAAAGCTGTCGCCCCGAAAGCCTGAAGATACGTATCTGTGGGGCCTGCAATGCAAACCCTGGCTTCAAGAGTATTTCCTGTCTCTTTTCTATATTGTTTTGCGACCTCATCGATTATTTCCAGTTCAAGGATTTTTGCATTTTCCTCTTTCAATACATAAGGTTCACTGCAGTTTTTTTCGTCTTTTATGATATCAAGAAACTGGCCTATCATATCCCTGAACTGAGGATATGTGGGAACATGCACCCCAGTAGCAATTTTTCTCTGGAAAGCCTCTCTTATTATCGAGAAGAGTCTTTCATCTTCGTTTCGATTCTCAGCTGCGGTCTTTATCCATTCCCTTGTTACACCTTCAGGGGTGGGAAGGCTGCCTTCATCGATAAAAATAATCTCCTGCATATATGTAATTAAGAGAGGTCAAGTTTTAAAGATATTGAAATTTTTTTGGCACTACAGCGAAGATATATCCTAAATTATTAGTCTTTGATCGCTAAATAAATGTTAGACCAGCTCATGCTCGTTTAGATACGAAAACCTTTTAAGAGGAAACATTTTCAGAAAAGAAAAACGCCCAGAAGCAAGTCAATTGCTTTATTGATTATTTTGTCTCAGACCTGTTGTTTCAGGCCTGTTTGTGGTTACTGCGATTAATCGAAAAATGACTTGCTATCTGGACATTTTAAGAGAGAACAGTACTAAACGTCCTTTATATAATCAGAGACAATTTTAAGGTAGTATTATTATCAGGTCTTGCTGGAAAGACAAAACTCACTGTTGAATTCCACTCCAGCTGTATTGCTTTCCGCTATATTTTTTCTCACTCTCTTTATGCAAGTGTTTTTTCATTTCTAAAAATCTTTCCTTATGACGCATCAGCAGGTAGGCTCCAGACAGTCCCACAAGAGTGTAAACCAGCCTGGATGCAGTTGATTTTTTCCCAAAAAGAAGTGCTACCAGATCCAGGTTAAGGATTCCGATAAGACCCCAGTTCAAAGCGCCTATTATCACTAACAGTTTAGATATACCCTTTACTTTAGACATATTATCGTGTATCATACCTTCCGTATGCATTTTTAGCAAACCTCCCCTGGAAAAGCATTGAGAAAGGACAGATCATTTTTTAATTTGAAAATTTGATTGGAAATTCTGGTTTTTTAATGTCCAATCCCCTGCTCCCTTAAACAATGTTGGAGCTAGGATATTATTAATTTATTCCTTAACTTTGCCAGAATTATTTATGAAGAAAAATATGTTTTAAATGAATTGATGAAGATTAAAAGAGATCGTCAGTTATTCGAAATATCGAGCGGAAAATCAAAATATGCAGGAAAATATATGTAAGAGATAAATAAAGAAAAAGGGAAAATATAGAAGAAGAGAAAGGAAGAAGGGAATAAAAAAGAGAATAAAAAAAGAATAGAAAAAGAAAACGGAGAGAAAAAAGAAAAAAATCAGATTTTAAGGGCTCCGGGGTTTTCTTCGGTCTCTTTAATCCATTTGCATCCGCCATCCCTGTTAACCACGCCCACGGTGAATTCTATCCCGCTTTTGTCCACATATTCCTTTGTCCTTTTCAATGCATGGTCTATCATTCCGCCTGCTGTAAGGATAAGGCAGCGTTTCCCGCAGAGTGCCATAAGGATTGATTTGTCTATGACGCCTGAAGTGACGTCCAGCCGGATTCCGTCCTGTTCGGCAAGGGTCTTGCTTTTCTTGCCCATTGCCCCCACGAAAGTGATTTCCCCTTCTTTAATAATCTGCATGACCTTTTCAGGCGAATAATCGTCCGTATCGTAGAGCAGTACCCCACCGGCTTTAATCCCTTTGCGTTTAAGTTCAACAATAGCCCTGCCGTCAGGATGGATATGCAGGACAGTGGCATTAATTGCCTCATAAGGAGATTGCGTTGCATATTCTCCGTACATGACTCCAATATTCAGGCTGTCTCCTTCTCTTACTCCGGGAGGGACCTCAACCCACATCAGATCAAGAGGCTTTAATGTGTTGACAAGGTCAGGAATGGTTTTGGGGGAGTTTCTGCCGTATGCAAGCCCCCTTCTCTCAATCTCGTGATAGATCTCAAGGGTGGTGGGCTGGCGCAGACCTGCTTTTTTAAGGAGCTCCTGCTCTTTGAAGACTTCTGCCGGTGTCCCCTGCCCTATGAGTTTGCTGTTTGACATAAGGAAAACATAGTCAGACCAGCGGTATGCCAGATCAACGTCATGGGTTGAGATGATGATGGTGCTCCCGAAATGATTGAACTCGTTGAGCAAGTCAACTATCTCATCTGCTCCAACAGGGTCGAGGTTGGAAAGCGGCTCGTCCAGGATTATTACCTCAGGCTCCATTGCCATAACACCGGCAATAGCAACCCTTTTTTTCTGCCCTCCGCTCAGGTGATGGGGAGGCTTGTCCTTGAGCCGGGTGAGACCTACATATTCAAGGGCCTGATTCACACAGGCTTCGACTCTTTCTTTTGAATAACCGAGATTTGCAGGCCCGAAAGCTACGTCCTGGTACACTGTGGGAGCAAAGATCTGATCATCTGAATTCTGGAAGACAATTCCCACGGATTTCCGGATTTCCCGCAGGGACTTTGAATCGTATTTAAAAGGGGCCCCATGGAACAGGATTTCACCTTCCTGTGGCTTTAAGGTCCCGTTGAGGAGCAGGAAAAGCGTGGATTTTCCGGAGCCGTTCTGCCCTACAAAGGCAACTTTTTTCCCTTTTTTGATCTCGATGTTTATGTCCTGGACAGCTGCAGTGCCGTCAGGGTAAGAGTATTTAAGGTTCCGGGTCTCAAGAATAATCATTATCTGTTACCTCAAACAATGGATATGTTTTTTGTAAAATAAAATAGTGCAAGAGCTGAAACGAAGTAGACAGAGGTCAGTAACAGTTCTGCTGTCCTTACAGGCCTGTGCACTTCGAATAGAGTCATTTTTCCATCATAGCACCTGGAATTCATTGCCAGAAAGAGTTTGTCTCCCTGCTCCCAGGACCTGATAAAAAGCGTGCTCCCAAGCATGCCCATTGAATTAAGGGAGCGCCTGAAACTGGAGTATCCGAGCCTCACAGTCTGGGCATACTTTATGGAAAGAGCCATGTCCAGGAAAACAAAGATGTATCTGTAGATAAGCATTGAGAGCTCTATAAAAGATTCCGGAATCCTTGAAGCCTTTAACACGGCAAAGAGTTCTATCATAGGGGTTGAGAGTGCAAGGAAGTAAAGGCAACACATCCCGCTTATGGACCTTGAAAGGACCAGCAGGGCAAGTTCAAACCCATCAGTTCTTATCGAGAATGGATATCCCAGAAATTCAAAGGCCAGCATCTCAGGTCCTGAACCCGAGAAGAAGGCAATAATAAGGACACCTACAGCAGCAAAGCCCATAGGAGCAAGCAGGAGTCTAAAATATAGTCCTAAAGGCGTTTTCCCCAGAACAACTGTTGCGAAGCTCATACAAAAAGCTATGAAAAAAGGAGTGATAGGGGAAGTAGATGAAACTCCTACAAGCAGCCCGAAAAAGACTACCGCAAGCTTCAGCCAGCTGTTTATATGCCTTAGGGGGCTCAGAAGTGCATAATCGTCAAGGATATTGGTCATATGGGGAACCCGCAGATTGTGGATTTATAAAAACAAAAGCTAAAAATAAAAGACAAAAGATAAAAAACTTTCCTCCTTTAAGGAGAAAAGCAAACATGACGGAAGAAGAGATTATAGAGAGTGCTTCTCGCTTTCAGGCTTGTTTTTCCCTTTATATCCAAGCTCATTTTCATAATTTTTTTTAGCCCTGTAGTACCCAAGGAAGTAACCTATGATCCCTGCGCCTATAGCTGCCTGAAGGCCAAAGAGAAGGCTTTCGATTTCACCACTTGGAGGCTCCCAGAAAGGTTCTGCATTTGGTTCGTAGGTCCCGCCAGTGATCTCGTTTATCACACCTTCGGCTTCCCCGTCAGCTCCTCCGTATTCCGCATCCGTAGTGGACGACATATAAACGAACTGCACTGCAAAGACCAGGAGGATTGCAAGTACGATAATTTCCAGTTTTCTGCTCATGCGGAAATCCCTCTTAGCTTTTTCACAACTTTATCTTCAATGACTTTCATTTCCACAAGGATATCACTCTTGACGTTAATCACATACTTGAAGAGCAGGGCACTGACAGCCCCTTCCATGACTGCGAGAGGCAACTGGGTAACTGCAAAGATCGTGGCAAATTTGCCGAATGAACTCATGAAACCTGCAAGAGTAAGCGCCCCTCCGGCAGGAAATGCAAGAGCAAGCTCCACGGAAGTGGTTATATAAGTAGCCCAGTCCCCAAAGGCTGTAGCGAGGAATACGGCAAGATAGAAGTTGAGATTGGCTTTCATTCCTGCTTTATACACTAAATACGCAACAACAGGACCCACAATACCCATTGAGAATACGTTGGCTCCAAGTGTAGTCAGGCCGCCGTGAGCGAGGAAAAGCGCCTGGTAGATAAGCACTATGGTCCCAAGCACTGCGGAAATTGCAGGTCCGAACATAATTGCAGCAATACCTGTTCCTGTGGGGTGAGAACAGCTTCCGGTTACGGACGGCAATTTCAGGGAGGACAGCACGAAAACAAACGCACCTGCAACAGCCAGAAGAGGCAATATCTCGCGTTTTTCTTTCACCAGTTTATTCAATTTGTGGATTCCGTACAGTATCACCGGAATAGATACTGCAAACCAGATCTGCCACCAGGGCGTTGGTAAAAAGCCTTCCATTATATGCATGAGATCACCGCATGGATATCAAGTAAATATTAGTGGGATTAAGTCAAGTTAAATTGAGTAAATTGATACATAAAGGTTACGGTGTAAGAGAAACAGGTGCGTACGAGCCTGTAAAAATTAGTTTGAAGGTAATATAACTTATAAAATTGAGAGGAGATGAGACAGAACAAGCAAACTTGACTAATACAGGGCATAAATTGAGACGAACATTATATCTGATAATGAATAATTAAAGAGAAAATCTGCATCTACAGGCATTATTAAAATAACCTGATAAAGAGAAGGATTGATTTCGGCATCGGAAAACAGGACAAATGAGATACTAAAGTAAATTTGCGTACAGATAGAGAATAGAGTGGGAGAAGAAAAAAGAAAAAATGGAGGTTATAATAGTAGATAGTTTCTGTTTTTAAATCTGGAAGACCGGTCAAAATGGCAAGCAAAGCAAAATAGAATCAACTAAAATTGCTTTAGCAAAAAAGTATTGTATCCTGAGATATATAAATATATCCTTTTGGTTCAACTAAAAAAGAAGTCCTGAAACAAAATCGCCAGAAAGGATATACTTTTGAATAAAGATAAGAAGATTTAAAAGTAGGAATTTTGGAGAGGGCAGGGTTCATTTAAGACCAAGAGAAAATTACAGTAAGAAAGCAAAACCAAAAAGAGTTTTAGAGTGAATTTAGTGAGGAAATCTGATCAGCCGCAGGAATCTGAAGTTCATAGATAAAACTTTGCTGGAACGGGTTTATATCAGAAAATAAAAAGTTCATATCCGTGAATAAAATTTCATATATGTGAATAAAATATCCGTACTGAGGCGTGCCTGAGGTACACATATGATCGAAAACATGACACATGTGATGATATTTGTAAAAGATTATGATGAGGCCCTTGAATTTTATACAAATAAACTTGGCTTTGTAAAAATCGCGGACGTTAGTCTGGCACCAGGGTTCCGTTTTTTGTCCGTTGCCCCTGCCGGTAAGGGAACGGAAATAATTCTTCATGTGCCCAACGTCGAAATGCAGGAAAAGGCTGAAGCAATACGAGAGGTTGGCCTCATAGGCAAAACCCCATCCCTGATGTTTAAAGTAGATGACTGCAAGAAGACATGCGACGAGCTGAGATCAAAGGGTGTAACGATTATGCAGGAGCCGGAGGAGGCGCCTTTTGGCATCCAGGCACGCATTGCGGATCTGTATGGAAATCCATTATGGTTGATAGAGCATCCAAAATGAAAGTTAAAGTTAGTTGCTGAGAAATACTACCGAGTAAGCAAGTGCAAAATAACGCCCGAATTTACCGAGAAAAACCAGAACCGAGAAGGACCTGAAAGGAAGCTGCATAAGCCCTGCGACCATGGTAATTACATCCCCGATACCCGGTACCCAGGTAAAAAGGAGGGTGTAGATCCCATACCTGTTGAAAAGCCTCTCACTTTTCTCGAGCTTTTCCGGAGAGGGAGAAAGATATCTTTCAAGCACGTGCCGCCCTTTTAAGCCCAGGTAGTAAGTGGTGCATGACCCAAGAAAATTGCCAGCAGTAGCTACCAGAACTACAGCAAGAGGGCTGAACCCCCTGTAAACGAGAGCGACTACCAGAGCCTCAGACCCGAAAGGCAGGACTGTAGAAGCCAGAAAGCTCAGGATAAAAAGGTTCAGGTAACCGTAATCGGCAATAAAGGCGCTCAGGGATTCAAGCATAATACTCCTACTCTTACCTTACACTCCTGCTTACTATTCTATTTATATTTTCAGGTCAGACAGAGTTATAATTTCGGACTCATAAAACCTCATTAGCTGTATCTAACCGTTCCCGAATTGCGCCTCGGGAGCACGCGGTCCTTTTCGCTCCGCTCCCCGAATTGCGCCTCGGGAGCACGCGGTCCTTTTCGCTCCGCTCCCCGAATTGCGCCTCGGGAGCACGCGGTCCTTTTCGCTCCGCTCAAGAGGACTACTTTATAAATTATAACAGTAGTTTTACCAGAAGAGATGAAGAATTGAGATAAAATGTCGTTGATCGTTTAACATTATTCGCCTTATCGGGTCTGTCTCTTTATTTGATTTACAGAATGTGATGACCTGCAAAACCTTTGTCTGGAAGAGAGATTAGGCGCTAAAAGACCAGAAAATACTAAAAAAGAAGAGAAAAAGACCGGAATTAAAAAAGTAATTTCCGGCCCCTGCTATGAAAAGTAGGAATTAATTCAGTTCCTTCTTTTCCTGAACAGTACAAATGCTATGGCAAGTACTCCGAGAGTTGCGGTGCTGGTTAAGAAAGGAGCTGATTCCGTTACTTCGTAACTTCCGCTCAGGTCTCCGATCTCAACTGTGTATGTTCCTGCTTCTTCCTCTGCGTGGGAGAATTCGACAGTTCTCGTCTCACCCGCCTCAAGGCTTACGGTTTCCGAATCAACGGTTTCATTGTTGACCAGAAGTTCCACCTCGGTCTCTCCTGCAATGTTGCCTGTGTTTGTAACGTTTACCTGGATTGTGACGGCTTCTCCGCCTTCAACAGTAGCAGGCTCGATTAAGAGGTTTGAAAACTCAAATTCAGCTCTGTCCTCAGAGACTTCAACAACAATTTCTCCTTCTTCATAACCTGCTTTTGTGGCATTTACAGTGAATGTGCCCGGAGCAGTAACCCAGTAAGATACAGTCCCGTCTGTGCCAGTCTGCCCTTCAACTTTCTGTCCGCCGAAGAATACATCTGCTCCGGAAACAGGCTGGTTTTCAAGTGAGTCAGTAACCCTGATGCTTATCTGGTCTCCCTGCTTGAGGTCTTCCGGAGAAACCGAGAGCAGCAGTTTCATAACCCCGGCTCCGACAATGTCCACGCTCTTACTTCCTGAGATGTAACCGTCCTTATTTGCAGACAGTGTAAATCTGCCTTCCTGAGTGGGGGTGTATGTAAGGGCCCCGTCATCACCTGTAGTTCCGATGCTCTGGTTGCCAAGCCGGACCTCAACATCAGTGACTGCAACATCCCTTGCCGTAACCGAAATATTTGCTGCCTGTCCGACAACAAAGACATCCGGAGTTTCAATTACCAGCTGATCCTGTGGAGCAGACTCAACCTCGACAAAAGGATAGAAACGCAGGACAGATGAATCAGCCACCCTGAAGCTGACATTACCCATCAGGCTGACAGTATTACCCCTTGAGAGTGAAATCGAATCTTCATTTCTCATCGTAATTCCTGAGCTGGAAATGGTGCTGATTTCCATCCTGCCGAAAGAATCACCCTGAGAAAGCTCAAGATAGTCATCCGAGACCTGGAATATCCCTTCTATAAAGACGGCGTCCGTTTCACGTGAGCGGAAAACCGTGCTTATATGGGCTGCAATCATGGGAACGTCTTCAGCTCCACCGATATCTGCCTCATAGATATAGGTCCCGTTACTGGATACTATTCCAGAATCCAGGAGTCTCCCGTCCTTGTAAAGCTCTAGAAGCACTCTGTTTCCGTTTACATCAACTTCTGCAGCTTTGAGGGAGTAACCGTTTTCAAGAGCTACTGAGGAGCCCGTGAACATAGACCTTTTGTTATCATCATCAATCAGGACTTTTGCAAGGATATCATCAGAAAGGACGCTAACGCTTCTCGAATTCCCAAAGGTATTCGCAGGGTAGCCCGCAAAATACTTCTCTGCCATGAAGCCAATGACCTGATAAGAACCCCAGTTTTCCTGCTCGAATCTCACAAGTGCCGGGCTGGTTGAATAGACAAGAGCCTCGTCATTAATTGACCTGCCGCTAATTTCTTCTGTCAGAGTCAGGCTTTCAGTAGAGACATTCTCATCTATGCTGTAATAGAACCCTTCAAAGTTGTAAGGCGTCCAGACAGTAGTATTAAATCTTTCATCATGGACAGTTCCCCTCAGTTCATAGGTTCCGGGTTCTGTAGTCTCGACTATAGGGGCAAAGCGGAGCTCGCTAGCGTCAGCAACAACAAAGCTGAGTTTTCCCATAATATCAACCGTGTTTCCTCTGCTCAGAGAGAATGAATCACGGTTTCTCATTATTATTCCCGAACTTGAAGTTGAACTGATTTCCATTTTCCCGAATCTGTCTCCATTCTCAATCTGGACGTATTCATCCGATATCTGGAAGATCCCTTCTACAAATACAGCATTTGTTTCTGTGCCCCTGAATATCTGAGCCAGATGGACTGCGATCAGAGGTACGTCATCTGCATCCCCAAGGTCCGTCTCATAGACATAGTCGCTGTTAGAAGAGAGGAAACCATTGTCTATCACATCCCCGTCCTTTTCGAGCTGCACCCATACAGTGTCTCCATTAACATCGACTTCTACAATATTCAGGGAATAACCTTCTTCAAGTATGAGGGAAGAACCTGTGTAAAGGGATCTCCTGTCGTCGCTGTCAATCAATATTTTCGAAAGCTGGCCATCCGAAATTACGCTGACTTCATCATTTATAAAGCTGGAGTTTCCCGTGTACCCTGCAAAATACCGTTCTGCCATAAACCCTATTACCTGATACGAACCCCAGTTCCCATATTCGAATCTCGTTTCAATGGGCCTTGTCTCATACTGTAATCCGTTTCTCTGAACACTCCGGCTGCCTTCGGTGAGCCGGATTGTCATGGTCTCCGAGCCTTCCCCTGTATCCAGGTCATAATAAAAGCCCGAATACGTCTGGGGCGTCCAGGTGTAGGTAAGGTTCTGGCCTGTATTTTCATCCCAGATACGGTTGCCTGATGAGTCCGAAAGCTGTGCAGCTGCGGATTCACATAACAACCCGAGCATTAAAAATAAACACAACATTTTTAGATATTTTTTATTCCCCAAGTTAGACCTCCTTTTAATGTATGGAGCAGGGGTTCAGCCACCGGAAGTCCTGTTGAAAAAAGAACCAAAAGAAAGCTCTTGAACACTTTCTGGACATTTCCCCAGTGTCCGGGTACCCCTATTTACTTTAAACATTTTGAAATATTAAACTATATACATTTCTAGGTATTGAAGTAATCAAATAAAAGTTTTTGGGCAGTTTACAATGTAAAAAAGAAAAATTGGAAGCTATATAGGCGCAAAAAAGTTAAAAATAAAAATAATAGTTATGCCAACTTAAAAGATGAGATAGTAATAAATATGAATATTAATGTTTCTACCCTTTAATGCAGTATTTAATTTTTAAGAAGCTTTTTGTAAAACACAAACCAGGGGTTGTCCAGAAAACCTATTAAATTCTTACTGATAAGCTGTCCAATGATTAGGGGGAGAACAGGCATAACTCCATAATACGCAATAAAGACAAAGATGAGGGAGTCCAGAGTAAGATTAACAAGGTCGCTTGCCCCTGAACGCAGCCAGATGTAAGGATTTATCATGGTATCATGCTTGAAATTCTTTTCTTTTTCTGAAAAACGCTTTTTGAGAGTTGCAAAGATCCAGGCATCAAGGTTCGAGCAGACCAGAAAAGAAACCCAGCTTGCAATAGTAATCCTGATGCTGAGCCCAAAAAGACTCTTCCAGGCATCCTCAAGTTCGAAGAAAGGAGCAGGACTGAGACCTGCGACCATGCCTATGAAGAGTACGAATAATACCTGGGTTGCAAAAGCGATGAGTATGGAAATGTGCGTCTTCCTCTCCCCGTAAACTTCGTTGATCATGTCAATGACCTGGGCAATAAAAGGATAGATGAAAACTGCCGCCGGCGCAAAAAAAGAGTAAAAACCAAGGTCAAATACAATAATGCGTGTGGCAAGAACCTGTGAAGCTGCCAGGTAAACAACGTAAAAAGCAGTGAGCACTGTAAATCCGTTTTCAGGCATTTTTCTAATAATATAAACAGATGCATAGGTAGCAATTGTCAGGGTAATAATCCAGTACAGCCAGACTAACATTTTTTTCACAACCGGGTTATAGAGCTTGGAATGGATTTGTAAATGGGATGGATTTATAAACAGGATGGATTTGTAAGCGAAATGGATTTGTAAATGGCATTATTTGTGAGACCAGAGGTAAAGCGAGTCCAGATAAACCGAGAGGGAGTAAATTGATAAGGGGAAATTGATAAGGTTGAAGTGAGGCATTAAGCGAGCTGGAATTGAAGAGAGTAAATCCGCTAAACCGCCAGATTCGGGAAATAGAAGTGTGGTTCATTTATTTAAAGTGTATAGTATAGTCCTACCTCAGGACTCCTGGAAGAGTACCCTGGATACAGGGATTAATCCAAGTAAAATTCAAATAAAATTCAAATAAAAATCCAAGTAAAAATCTGAGTAAAATTCCAAATAAAAATCAAATAAAATTGGAGTGAGAAATCCTTTCAGTCTTCCTATCCCTGAAATAATCAGCGCTTAAAATTCTATAAGAGATCCATAAAATATAAGATAAAAGAAAAAGTTTCTGACCTTTAAAACACAGATATCCGAGAATCAGGAATCAATTAAATGTTAGAGAACCAGGAATCAATTAAATGTTAGAGAACCAGGAATCAATTAAATATCAGATAACTCTGGTTCAATACCTGAAGTTCAAAAACTGAGGTTCAGCCTTAAATTCAGCAATTCAGGTTCAACAACTCGAGTTCAACAGCTTACTTCATAACTGAAAAAATAACGTATGGAGCCGTCCCGGGCATGGAAACAGATATCATTATTCCAGAAGATCTGAAGCTTACAGTCCTTAAAAAGATCAAACCAACGGAAGACGAAAGAAAACACCTCATGGCTGTTCAGGAAGAGCTTGCCGTGGAAGTAAAAGCGGCAGCAGAAAAACTTTGTGTACCGGATATTTTTGTAAAGATGGTAGGTTCTGCTGCAAGAGGCACATGGCTTTCCGGCACCCACGATATTGATGTTTTTATCAGTTTTCCCGAGGAAACGTCCAGAAAGGACCTGGAAACAAAGGGTATGAGGATTGCCAGGGAGGTTGCAAAACACGCAGAATATTCCGAAGACCGCCACGCAGAACATCCTTACCTGAATATAATCTACAAAGGCTTTGATGTGGATCTTGTCCCGTGCTTCAGAGTCGCTTCTGCATGCCAGCTCAAATCCGCTGTTGACAGGACACCCTTTCATAATGAATTCGTAAAATCCCGCATAAAAGGCAGGGAAGACGATGTCCTGCTCATGAAGCAGTTCATGCGCGGAGGCGGTGTCTACGGCTCGGAATTGAAAACACAGGGCTTTTCAGGCTACCTGACCGAGCTCCTTATCGTTTACTACGGCTCTTTCGAAAAAACAGTAAAAGCGGCCGCTCTCTGGAAACCAGGCCAGAAAATAGATATTATGCGGCACTCGGAACTGGAACACAGCGAACCCCTCGTCATGGTCGACCCGACCGATCCCAGGCGGAATGTTGCAGCAGCCCTTTCTCTTGACAAATTCTGCATGTTTATAGACCACTGCCGGGAGTTCCTGAAAAGCCCGGAAACCAAATTCTTTTTCCCGGAATCTCCCCTGCCAATCGAGGACAAAGAATTTCTTGAAAAACTGGAAAGCCGAAAAACTTCCCAGCTGGCAATTGTTTTCGAGACTCCTGATGTTGTTGACGATGTGCTCTACCCGCAGCTTTATAAAATGGAACAGGCTGCAGCATCTCTCATGAACGAATATGATTTTTCAGTTATCAAGACCGGCGTCTGGTCAGGAAAACCCGAAACCGTGATCATGCTCGAACTTATCTCAGGCACCCTCCCCAATGTAAAAAAGAGAATTGGCCCTCCGGTATGGGTCAGGGAGCATGTCGAGAAGTTCAAAGACAAGTATGAAGGAGCTGAAAATGTTTTCGGAGGATATATCGAAAACGGTAAGTATGTTTTTGAAGTCCAGCGCAAATACACAACTGCTAAAGGGCTTCTTGAAGAACAGCTTGTAAACTCTTCCCTCGGGAAACAGGTACATCAGAGCGTGAGTAAGGGATTTGAGATTCTTAAAGATGCGGAAATCTGCAGGCTGAAAGATCAGGATTTCAGGGTTTTTTTGAGGAAATGGGTGTAAATTTACCGTCACACGCGAATCATTCCTTGATATTTGATTTTTCGTATAAAGCGGGGTTTCTCCGCACAAATTTTTTCTATCAGCCCTTCTTTATTAACCCTAATTCTAAAAAGAAACTATTTTAAGCTTTAATATGTATACAAATTTCTGGTGTTAAGTGTTGGTAGAAGAAGAGGAGCTTTACAGTCAATTCCATAAAGATATAATTGAGCGTATCAAAGCATTGGATCAATTAACATATAGTTTTCGAACAATGTCCAATAAAGAAAGGGCATGGAACACTTTAATTACGTTGACTACCGACGAAAACACTATTGTGAAGTATAGAGCTGCTAAAGCTCTTGGTTATGTTTTTCCTTATACCTCGAACAAACTGCAAGCATGGAACGATTTGCATAACCTAACTACTGATCCGGACAAAAATGTTAGATCTGGAGCTGCTAGAGCTCTTGGTTATGTATTTTCTCAAGTTTCAAAAAGAACTGACGCTTGGAACGATTTACATTTACTTGCTAATGATCCAATAGGCGATGTTAAACGTAATGCCGCTATTTCCATTGGCTCTGTATTTTCTCAAATACCTGATCCAATTCAGGCGTGGGACGATTTAAGTAATCTGGCTACTGTTGAAAACATATATGTAAAAATCGATGCAAACTGCTCTCTTGGAAAAGCTTCCATATTCAAGGCTTGTCAAGCAGAGAAAGAAGATGATTATGAAAAAGAACTTGAGAACGCTATTAATTTTTTTGAAAAAGCCGTAAAAGAATCACCTAACGAATGGTTCAATCCAGCTCAATTTTGCTTTTCCTTTTATCGTTCTTTTTATACAATAATCTTCAAAAAATATGAGTCAATAGGAGAAATGGATACCTTCCTAGAAGACATGGAAGATGCAATTGAAGGCTCAGAGAGTAAAGAATTGCTCTTTGAATTTGTTGAAAACCTTTTAAATGCATTAAAAGAAGTCCAGAGCCTGAATAATTTAGATTTAGAGGCAAAAAAAGGTGAACTTAATTTTTATAGAAAATACTGTGATCGTGCAGCAGAACTCATGAGAGAAACCGAAGAAACAGCACCTTTTGCAACATTAGCGATGAAAAAAGGGCTGCCTATATTGGAAAGAAACCTTAAAGGGATTATAGAGGAAATTCAGCAAAAAGCAAAAACTGCATGTAAAGAAGCAAAAGGCACACCTGCGGAGTATGCTGCTTGTGCTGTAAATGATTTTGCAAAAAGGTTGAAAATCGGGAGCCCAGAATATCTTGTGGTACAAATTGAAAATCTTGTTTTTCTGCTTAAATCCTATATTCCTAAAATTGAAGAAAATAACGTGATCCTTGATAGAATTGATAAAATTCTCAGAGAAGAAGACGTGGTAATACAGTATACATTATTGAATAACCTGATTCCACAAATTATAGATATACAAGTTTCTGAAAAAACAGCTCCAATATTAAGCGAAATCAAGTGTTTACGTGTTTCAGTTGACAGCTTAGTAGAGTCAATTGATGAATTACAAAATCCGCAGGAATATCTTAATATTATTCGACAAAACTTGGAAGAGATTAAAAATAGTGTTCCTGGAATAAAAGAGAATATAGATAAGGTTCTTTGTGAATTGTATACTCCTTTGAGCACAACGCAGAAACTAAAAATTTCTATTCCAATAATTCCATTACTTGTCTCTTATGAACAGGAAACAGATGTTCCAAGATTTGTGGCTGACAGAATATATGAATTAAAGAATCTAGTTTTGCGTAGAAAAGGTAAATAATTTAAGTGTAGATTCTATCTTCCTAAACAGAAAGAAGAATTTTCCTGAGAGAATTCAATAAAGACTCACAAATCCCTCAATCCTTTTCTGATAATAAAGGTACTCCTGGGCATACCCGCAGTAGTGTCCGAAATATTCTCGCCCCCAGTCTCCCATACAGCTCAGGTTTGAGCAGGTTTCAAAATAGCTGTCATCAATATGGTAGTGCTGGATGATCTGCCTGACATGTGTATC
Organism: Methanosarcina hadiensis; assembly: GCF_046529725.1. Classification (GTDB taxonomy): domain Archaea; phylum Halobacteriota; class Methanosarcinia; order Methanosarcinales; family Methanosarcinaceae; genus Methanosarcina; species Methanosarcina hadiensis. The sequence goes on from NZ_CP136241.1 coordinate 2,691,079, forward strand.
TACCGGGAAAGATTCCATTTTCTCAAAAGCGAAGAGGAGGACGCAGTCGGCAACTTTTTCCCCTATACCACGCAGCCTCATAAGGCGTTCCCTGGCGTATTTGTATTCAAGGCGAAAAAGGGCATCAAAGTCCAGTTCTCCGGAACATACTTCTTCTGCTGCCGTTTTTATGCGGTCTGCCCTGAAGCCGAGCTTGCACCTGTCAAGCAAACTTAGATCGGCGTTTGCGAGAGTTTCGGGGTCAGGAAAGCTAAAATATCCGTCTTCAAGCTCCTGCCCTAAAAACTGGCTCAGGAGGCAGATCCTTTTTTGAATTGTAGGGATGCTTGAAGCCGTGGCAAGCATGTAAGAAATCAGGCATTCCCAGGGGTCCTGCCGGATCAGCCGAAGGCCCTTGTATTTGTTTATTGCCCTGTCTATCAAAAGGTCCCTGTTGATGCTCACATAAATTGAGGAGAGGTCATCGTCAAAGCGTAAATAACGAGAGAAAAATTCGGGTGGAAGTTCGGAATCTATTAGCAGTTGCCCGCTTTCTTTCTCCTGCGAAAGCCGGATAACATTGTTTCCCACAACTCCGGTCCACCAGTCTCCCTCCTTTTCCCACCTGAAGACCTGGCCGCAGTCAAGGGTGTAATTAAGGTTAAAAAGTTCGGGCTCAAGCCTGTACATCCAGTTCAAGCCCCCTCAAGAAAGTTCCCGCAGTTAGCGTATCCCCAAGCCCCACAGTCGTTATTGGGAATTTGCATAGCAATGTAGGGAGAATACAGAGCATGTAACCTTCCATTAAAGCAAAAGCACCCCTCCCACATGGGGTTCCTCCAAAAGCTTCCAGGAAAAACTGTAATTGTTCTCTTCCAAACATGCTCTCCTGAAGCTTCAAAGCCTCTTTTTCTATGAATTCCCGCCCTTCGAGCCTGCCTGAAGCTGCATATGCTCCTGCGCATTTCAGTCCAAAGTCCATGGCTTCGAGTTTTTTTCCGGCTGCTCTCAACAGGGCAGGGCTTTCTTTCTTTTTCCATTTTTCTTCATTATATTTTTCCGAAATCCCTGCCCCAGCAGAGTTTCCGGAATCCGGCTTAAAAACATCCAGAACGAACTCTCTTGTATGTATGAAAAGGTTTCCAAGTCCGGATCGGGAGGCAAGTCTACAGGCTGCCTTCGAAACGGCTTCGGCTTCCATATGCAATAGCCCGTCTGCAGGAATTCCATGAAGGCTGTTAAATATTGAAAGTTCGTCTTCGTTCATTCCAATACTGTGTGAGATCCCGGCAAATTTTGAAAATACTGAGTTTCCAATCTCCCTGCTTGCAAAATCACCCAGTTCTATATGAATTCTGAGATTCCCATTTTCTGCCTTCCAGGCTTTAAGCTGGGAAAAAGAGTTTTCAAGGACTTCTTTATAGGTGCTGCCATCAGGATAGGCCTCAAGCAGGAGATGAAAACCCGAGATGAGTGCACCGTCCATTTCTCGCGCATGCCTCAGGGCATAGTCCTCAAAGGCAGGACTGGTAAAGAGCCTGAAATTTAAATGGTCAGAGGTCGCTATGAAACGGTTTTCTCTGGGAACCCGGATTTCTGTCCCGTAAAGGGAAAATGTTTCGCCTTCGGAAAAATCGAAAACGAAGTGTATCGGGTCCTGACTGTCGGAAGAAGCATATGACTTCTGTACAGGCTCTAAATTTTGTTCGGGCTCTGAGTCTTGTTCAGGCTCTGAGTTTTGTTCGGGTTCCGGGTTTGGATTCTGCTCTGCCTCTGTCTCAGTTTTCAGAGGAACATCAGGGAAATATACTGCTTTTTTCGAAAATAAAGAAAGCTGGGTTTCGGAGGGGACCGCAACGTTAGGAATTACTCTTGATACCCCGATTTCGGAAAGGACGTTTGCCATAATGCCAGCATTCCCGCCCATTCTTACAATGGACTTCTCAAAATAGCAGTCCCTCAGGAACTCAAAGACTTCCTGCTCAATAACAAGCCATTCGGCTCCAGAGCCGTTCTTCATACAATAGGCCAGGCCTGCCACAAAATCGGATCTGGAAAGGATTTTTCCTGGAGGATTTTTTATTTTTTTAAGAATTTCAGCCCTGTCAAACGATTTTAGCAGTTCCGAGATTTCAGCTCCGCTTATCCTGTATACGGAGTCTATATTCACATTATAGCCGCAAAGTATGTTCATCTGACCGATCCCTGTATTCGAACAGTTAGTTTATTTTCAGATATTTCATTTTCCAGCTTTTTTTCAGCTTTTGATAGTTTATTTTCCAGCCTTATTTCCCGGCTTTTATCTGTTTCATCCTTGCAAGCATGGCAGCAAAAGCCCCTGCAGAAATGGTATCTCCTATCCCTACTGTAGCTTTAGGCCTGTCCACCACCTTGGAAGGAATCAGGATAGCATCGTGATCCGGTCCATATATATACCCGTATTCGAATTCATCCGGGCTGCAGAGTTTTCTTCCGGTACAGTAGAGCTTGAAGTTTTCCAGATCCTCCATCCCGCTGGCTGAGACGGGAATGTCCAGGCCGACTTCAGCGTCATCAAGGCTTTCTATTTTTCCGTTCAGAGCCCGGGCAGCTGCCAGGACCGAGGAAAAGAGCAGGGCATCCCGATGTTCTTTCAGGGTCAGGGGGTGACCTTTAGCAAGGATACAGATATAAAAGCCGAGAGAATGGACGTGTACCCTTTCAAGTTTAAGGTCTTTCATTAACTGGACAGCTCCCTGGTAAAGAGACATAATCCCGTTTTCACCTTTCCGGATAACGGAATATGAAAGCTCCTCATAACCGAGCACATTGAGAGCGTTTGCCACTTCCACCGTATCAAGGCCAAGGGAATGGACATGCCTTGCAACAATATCCGTAAGAATGGTCTTTCTTATAAGTCGGTTCTGGATGGACGTAAGTTCCACATGAATGCGGAAATCAGGGTTCAGGGACTTCAGCTTATTAATGACTTCTACGGAATGTTCTACATAATCTTTATAGGTGGACCCGTCCTCATACTCTTCTTTTATCATCTGGTAGCCGGAGAGCATTGCCCCGTCAACCGGGAAGATAGAATCAAGCTGATCATAGATTTCTCTGTCCATATCCAGACGGATCCATTTGGGGCGGGAAGAGATAATCAGTCGGTTGTCCCTGGGAACTTTGAAAGTGCTCCCTGCGCAGGTCACTTTAAGGTCTTTGGAAAACTCAAATATCCAGTTGACTTTTGATCCTCTTCCGGGCTTGAAAGCTTCTGAAGGGGGCTTGAGGACGACCTTTCCGTCTTCCACTCTGGGGTGAAGGATATTGCCATTTTCTGCAGCAAAGTAATCTGCCTGTTCTTCGGAAAGCCAGGGAATATAAGTCACAACCTTTTTCAGGTCTAACCTGGCAAGAAGATTTGAAATAATCCCCGCCTGGCCTCCCATTCTGGCATAGTCAAACCCCAGGTGCTCCTTCAGCCATTTATGAGTATCTTCAGTATAAGTAGGAACTTCCGCAGCTTTTCCTTCCCGCATTGAAATCAGCAGGCGGGCAACGAAATCCAAAGGTTCGGCAATCTCTCTTGGATATACCGCAACCCTGTCCTGAATCTCAGCTTCATCAAAGAGCCTGATAAGCTTTAACAGGTCTTCTTCAGTGAGGTGTTTGATAGCATCAATATTACTGTTATAAGCTACAAACATCCCATCCAGATATGGAAGGGCTTCTTTTGCATTGTAAAAAGCTTCTCTATGACGCTGTTCCCATTCTTCTATGTCCATAAGTAATCCCCCTGGAAAAATAAAGTATCCAGAATTAAGAAACAAAATAACCTGGAAAAAAGGAAAGATAAACCAGGATAAATCCGAGCTTTTTGGTACAGATTATCTTGCTATGTTTCCTCTATTCCCATTCTACGTTATTTTATTTAACTTTGTGCAGAATGAGAACCTGAAGGCAGACGATTTTGATCTGATGCCAGCTGTTTAAGCCCCACAACAGGCATCAGGGACTGATTTCAGTTTATATCGGCTACTATTAAAGCTACACATGCTAATGGAAGATATTTCCATGCCTTATCTATGCCTGGATTCCGGTTCTATTTATGTCGTGTATTCGGCATTGATCTTGACGTAATCGTAAGTCAGGTCGCAGCCCCAGGCAGTTGCGGATTCATTTCCCATTGCAAGGTCAAGCTTGATGATAATTTCGTCATTTGCCATTATTTTCTTCAGGAGTGCAAGATCAGAAGCTGTTGAAATCTCTCCGGACCTTACGAGTTCCACTTCTTCTTCCCCACCAGAGAAAGATAAGGACAGCCTTTCCTGTTCAAGCTCGGCACCCGAATACCCTGCGGCAGCCACAACCCTTCCCCAGTTGGGGTCCTTCCCGAAAATTGCAGACTTGACAAGAGGAGAACGGACAATTGCTTTTGCAGTAAGTTTGGCATCCTTGTGTGTTTTTGCCCCTGTGACTCTGGCTTCTATAAGTTTGGTAGCCCCTTCCCCGTCTTTAGCCATTTTCTTTGCAAGGTCGGTAAACACATAAATGAGCCCTTCTTCAAAATCGTCCAGGCATTCCATACAGGGCTTGATTCCGGACTTGCAGGTCGAAGTAAAAAGCACCATATCGTTCGTGCTTGTGTCGCCGTCCACAACAACCATGTTGAAGGTTTTATCTACAGCTATCCTCAGGGCAGCATCAAGGACGTCGGCAGGTACTTTTGCATCAGTATATGCAAAGCAGAGCATTGTCCCCATATTCGGCTCGATCATGCCGGAGCCCTTAGCGATTGCCCCTATCCTGACCCCGCAGTCAAGTTCCACAGCACACTCTTTCAGGGCTTTATCGGTTGTCATAATAGCCTTTGCGGCTGCGCGGCTGCACTCCGGAGAACTGTCCAGCCCTTTAAGGACTTCGGGTAGATGTTCCTTTATATAAGAGACGTCAAGCCTTCTGCCAATTACCCCGGTTGAGGCGACTGCAATAGTTTTAGCGTCAATACCAAGCTCCTGGGACAGTGCCTGTGTCATCTCCATTGCATCAAGGAAACCGTCATCCCCGGTAAAGGCATTGGCGTTTCCACTGTTTGCGATTACGGCAGAAAGCCGGTGCTGGGTATCAACCACTCCTTTGCTGAGAGTAACAGGAGCCGCAACTACTTTATTCCTTGTAAAAACACCTGCTGCAGGACCTTCCGCACGAATAACAGCTATTCCCATTTTTCCCGGTTTTATCCCGTATGCAGATACACCCCTTACTGCACAAATTCCGCCCTCGATTTGCTTCATGAAAACTCTCCTTTAACTCAAAGTTTTGCAAGGCCTTCTATTATATCCCCGCGTGTGATAATTCCAACTACACGGTCATTTTCCATTACAGGAAGCCTGTTGATCCTGCGCCTGACCATAAGTTCGGAGGCTTCTTCAACGGAAGCTTCGGAAGAGATTGTATGGACGTCTTTTGTCATTATCTCCTTCACTTTTGTAGAACCAACATCAGAAAGCATCTTTTTAGTTTCTTCCCAGCTAAGGAGCTCCCTTATAGGAACCTCAATGACTTCAAAAGGGCTGGGAAGCCAGAGATTTCCTTTTTCCGGAATTACCAGCAGTTCAAGGAGGTCACCCTCACTTATTATCCCTACAAGCCGTCCATTTTCAAGGACAGGAGCCCCGCTGATATTGTTATCCTTAAGAATCTTTGCTGCTTCCCGGATTGTATTGTCAGACTTGCAGAATACAACATCAGGGTTCATGACATCTTTTACTTTCATCGGACTACCCCAGAATAAATTCCATTCTTTATATTAATCCGTCACCAGTTATATTTCCTCGCCTGCTCCATGTTTACGGTGCTGCTGCAGGGAGCCAGAGGCCGCGTGTCTCACCCAGTCCGAACATAAGGTTCATATTCTGGATAGCCTGCCCTGATGCGCCTTTGACAAGGTTATCGATTGCTGAGAGCACTACAACCCTGTTATTTTCTTTATCTGCCTCAAAGCCAATATCGCAGAAGTTAGAACCCCGGACAGCAGTGAGTGAAGGAACTCCTCCGGGGAGCCGGACAAACGGTTTATCCCTGTAAAACTCCTCATAAATTCCCCGAATATCTTCAGTCGAAAGAGTTTCTTTTGTAAAGAGATGAGCAGTTGTAAAAATCCCTCTTATGGATGGTATTACATGAGGGGTAAAATTGATATTTCGAAGTTTTCCATCCAGCCTTGTGAGTTCCTGGACTACCTCAGCCCTGTGCCTGTGAGCTGTAAGTTTATATGGGACAATATTTTCTGCGAGGTTAGGGTAATGAGAAGTTTCAGTGGGTGAAATTCCTGCCCCTGAGATTCCTGTTTTGGAGTCAAAGACTGCAATATCTATTAGCCCTGCTGCCGCAAGAGGGGCTGCTGCAAGGGTTGCTCCAGTTGGGAAACAGCCAGGATTTGCCACAAAATCTTCTTTTGCTGCTTCAGGATGAAGTTCAACGAGCCCGTAAACAGCATTCCTCGGGTCGCTGTGCTTTATTCCATAAATTTTTTCAAATACCGGAATATCAAGTCTATAGTCTGCGCTGAGGTCGATTACCTTAGTATTGCCGTCCAGCAGTTCAGGTACATAGTTCATAGCAGTCCCGTGGGGCACTGCCACAAAAACTACGTCACAGCGCTCCCTGATTTCTTCAAGCCCCGGGTTTTCATACTTTAAATCCAGAAAACCTTCGAGATGCCTATGAGTACTCGCTACGGGTTTTCCTGCAAGACTCCGGGAGGTTGCCAGTTCAAGCCTGACATCGGGGTGGCTTACAAGTAAGCGCAGGAGTTCTCCTCCTGTGTATCCGGAAGCTCCTATAATTCCTGCCTTGATCATGGTATTCACTGCCATTGTAATGTCAATACAAGATAATTAAGCTTGTTATCGAAAAAAACCAGAAAGAAGGATCTGGTGTCTTTGGTTACTCAGAAAGTACGCTTATAAGAAGTTTTCCGGCTCTGACTCATTCGGTCGCTATGGTTGTCTGAACTTAGACTTCAAGTTCATGCTTTGCAATAAGGCCGCCGCTCTCATAGTCAACTACCTTTACAGAAACCAGATCTCCCGCCTTCAACTCAGGCAGCTCACTCGTGTTCAATGCAAGAACCCCTTTTTCCCCTGCCTCGAGGGTGCCCAGTGCAGAGTCATTGAGTGGATACGAGGTACCATTGATATCCATAATAACCGATAGCGAAGGACTGCCAAAAAAAAGCTGGTCTCCACCTTCATGTTTGAACTCAAGGGAACTCTCATCTCCGGTAAAATAGATCTGCAGTTTTGCTGCAGGTGGTATTTTATGAGAAGGATTCCCATACTCTTCAAAGAAAACAGAAGAAACCAGGCCTGCAAGAATAAATACGATGACTATTGTAACTGCCGTTCCGATAACAGGAGCAATCCCTTTTTCATCCGAGTGCTTCACTATTGAAGAGGTTTTGAGTGGCATATTACCCCGATAAGAAAGATCATATAATTAATATTAACACAGTACAGTTTAAATTTTTAGATATATAAGGGTATTCCAGAGTTTTCGATCGGGATCATATCAGCTTCAATCAAGCAGATTCTTCAAAGGGAATTGCAGCGGGAGGGAAAGTATTTTACCTTTATCAGCCTTTTTTCATGCAATAAAATTCTTATGAGTGCTGACTTCCGGAGGAACAGGAGGAAAGAATTTGAGCAAAAAAAAGACAGTTTACCTTGCAGGCCCCCTCTTCACGCATGCTGAACTCGAATACAACAGGAAATTGAAAGATGTGCTGCTCAATAATGGCTTTTCAGTTTTCTTGCCTCAGGAAGATGCAGAGGACGCGGCACAGGAGCATGAGAAACAGAATCAAGAGCTCATATTTATTAAATGTGTAGAAGGTCTGGATGCCTCGGATCTGGTTGTCGCAGTCCTCGACGGCTCGGATGTGGACTCAGGGACGGCATGGGAAGCAGGTTATGCCTATGCAAAAGGAAAGCCGGTCATAGGGCTCAGGACCGATTTCAGGGAGCTTTCCGATGGGATCGTTAATCTGATGGTTGAGATGGCAATAGTTGCCCTTGCCAGAAACGAAAAAGAACTGCTCAGGATAATTGAAAAATATCAATAATTTTTAGCCTGTTCTGGACCTCTTTCTCTATATACAGCCTTATCCTTTACCAATTTTGTTTTAAATTACATTAATTTTGCCTTAAAGTACTTTAGATGTGCTATGGCTTACAAATAAAGTTATAAGAATGACCTATATATTTATAAAGTTTTTAAAATATGTTTTTTTAACTGAATGTATTATTATATCTCAACTGAGATAAGTACAGGGCATATTCAACCACAGAAGCCACAATTCATCACGATTATTAGGTAAAAAAATATTAATATGCAATGCCGGACATAATAACATGTGGAGGTTAGATGAATGACCTTTACAAAAGGGTATACTTTTACGAAAGTTAAAACCTCACATGGGCCTGACATGTACGTGTCCAGGTACGGGAAACTGGTTAGAGTAGTTCCATGCAGTCCACATGTGGAGGTATCCGAAAGATACACCAATGACTTGATCCGCCAGATCGAAGCCATGGAATAAAATATAAAAAACTTTTTCCGATTTATTTATTTTTACTCGGAGCCATTCTCATGAAAGCCCCTTATCAGACCGAGGACAATTCGGCCTGATATTTTTTAAACTTTTTTCTTTCTATTTATAATTTCCTTTTGTCTGAATTTTTTATCCACAGTTTAAATAGCCCTTATTACAGGGCACTGTCAGGCTCTCCAGACATTGAAATACGATTTATGCTAATATACTTTTAACCTTAAACCGGTAAAAGGCCTTAAAAGGAAAGACTTAAAAACAGGAGCCTGATGCATTGATAAGAGCCTGCAGGGAAACAGACCTTGAAGAGATGGTAAGGATATGGTACGACGCTTCAGTTATTGCACATTCTTTTGTGCCGGCATCTTTCTGGGCTTCATATAAGTCCGCAATGAAGGAAGAGTACCTGCCCCTTGCCGAAAACTATATTTTTGAAAGGGAAGGGAAGGTCGCAGGTTTTATTTCACTTGTCGGAGAAATAGTATGTGCCCTTTTTATAGCTCCCGAGGCGCAGGGAAAAGGAGCCGGGAAAGCGCTTCTGGAGCATGCTAAAGCCCTGAAAGGAAGGCTATCCCTTAAAGTCTACAAAGATAATAAAAGAGCTGTCTTCTTTTACGAAAAGAACGGACTCAGGGCATCTGGGGAAGAGGTTGACGAACACACAGGTTGTGTACAGATTTTAATGGAATGGTAAACCTTTAATCTGGGGATAAAAGGCAGATAGAAAGGAGGAAAGCATGAATCACAAAACAGGAGACATGGGTGATATATCTGTCAAAGAGGGGGAAGACTCGCTTTTCCGGCATCTTGCACCCGATACACCGGAAGCAAAGAAGATAAAAAGTCTGCAGGGAAGGGAGTATGAATACGCTGAGTATATCGGGATGCTTGAGTATTCAATTGCCAGGTACTTTTATAAAAGTGACAGAAAAATAACAGATAGGGACGCAGTATCAGCACTGAAAAATATCAGAAAAAACTGTAGAAGAAGTATTCCTTTTTTTAACCGGGACCTCGAGAAAGAGATCATCAGAAGCCTCATAGAAGTGCTTGAAGAAAAGCCCGTAACCAGCCATGAATTAAAGCTGGTAATAGACTACGTCCTGGACATTATCGATAACCGCTCCTGGATGGGAGACGAACAGGCATACATAAAATGGGTAGCCTATATTATGGACCTTTTCACTGAGGAAGAAAAAGAAGAGTATGAAAAAAACATAAAGGCATTGGCTGCTCATATGGGCCTTTCAAGTAAACATGCGGACCTCATGCTCATGAAAGGAGAAGAGGAAGATCTTTTTGAGTTCATAGAGGAGTATGGGGAGGAATATGGGAATATAGAGGAATATCAGGAAGAAAGCAAAGAAATGAGTAGAGACCAGAAGGCAGGAAAGGAAGAAAGGGCTGAAAAGAGAACCGAAGAGAGAACTGAGGAAAGAACCGAGAAGAGAATTGAGGAAAGGATTGAAGAGAGGACTGAAGAAAAAGCGGCAGAAAGAAAAATAACCGAAGAAGAACTGCTGGCAGAGGTTGAAAGCAAATTCCGTTTAATGAGTGATGCAGAAAAGTTCGATTTTTTGCTGGAAAGAGGCCCGGAGTTTTACGAGTTTGTAGGACTTTACATACCTGAACTGGCAGAAAAAAGAGAGTTTACCAGGATTCAGGAACTTTACAGCAAACTCACTGCAAAATATGACAACTTCCTTTACCTGTATGTGGTTATGGGAGCAACCTACCTTGAGATAGATCCTTTCCTTTCAAAGTTTTACTTTCAACAGGCACTGAAAACACTTGATAAGCTTGAAGGCTTTTCGGATGCCACAAGAGAGAAATTGAGAACCAGTTTCCTTTCTTTTATAGAGAAAATAGGTTAAGTATAACCTGAGAACTCAAGAAATAATCTATTATTGGAGTTTTTTCTACTGTTTGGGGGGGTTATCTATATTTTTCTCATATTTTCCTTTTTTCTCATATTTTCCTTTTTTCTCATATTTTCCCATCAGATGAGCGGTTATTTATCAGGCTGGTAGACTTATAAAATTATTATAGGTTATGTGAGACTCTAGCCTTGATACGCTAAATTTTGTACTCTTAATATTGCCTGTACTTACAACATTGCCTGTACTCATAACATTGCCTATATTCACAACATTGTTTATACTCATAACATTGCTTAGAATCATCAATTTTATAACAGTTTACTGATTATTCTAAGCCATCATTGCAATGTTGATCATCGATGGCAAAAAACATAACAGGCTCAAACGGCGCAAACCTCGGTTTTGAAGAAAAACTCTGGCAGGCAGCGGACAAGCTCCGAAATAACATGGATGCTGCGGAATACAAACACGTGGTACTCGGCCTTATTTTCCTGAAATATATTTCGGATGCTTTTGAAGAGATGCATGAAAAACTGATATCGGAAATAGAGGAAGGGGCTGACCCTGAAGACCCGGAAGAATACCTTGCGGAAAATGTGTTCTGGGTGCCTCCCGAAGCCCGATGGAACCACCTTGAAAAGAGTGCAAAACAGCCCACAATAGGTAAGATTGTAGACGATGCCATGACCGCGATCGAAAGGGACAATAACACCCTTAAAGGCGTGCTCCCGAAGAATTATGCGCGGGAAGGGCTTGACAAGCAACGCCTGGGTGAGCTTATTGACCTTGTAGGCACAATTGGCCTTGGGGATAAGGAGAGCCGCAGCAAAGACGTTCTCGGCAGGGTCTACGAATATTTCCTGGGCATGTTTGCAGATGCTGAAGGAAAACGCGGAGGCCAGTTCTATACCCCGAGAAGTATTGTACGGGTCCTTGTTGAAATGCTTGAACCCTACCGGGGCAGGCTTTATGACCCCTGCTGCGGCTCGGGCGGAATGTTTGTCCAGAGCGAGAAATTTATTGAAGCCCATGACGGCCGCCTTGAAAATATCTCGGTTTACGGGCAGGAATCAAACCAGACAACCTGGCGCCTCTGCAAAATGAACCTTGCAATCCGCGGCATTGACAATGACGGGATAAAATGGGGCGACACATTCCATAACGACCTGCATAAAGACCTCAAAGCCGATTTTATCCTCTCAAATCCGCCTTTCAATGACTCTGACTGGAAAGGCGAACTCCTGGCAGAAGACTCCCGCTGGAAATTCGGGGTCCCTCCCAGAGGAAACGCCAATTTCGCATGGGTCCAGCACTATATCCACCACCTCTCCCCAACGGGAATTGCAGGTTTCGTCCTGGCTAACGGCTCCATGTCATCAAATACCTCCGGCGAAGGCGAGATCCGGAAAAATATCATCGAGGCTGACCTTGTGGACTGCATGATAGCTCTCCCAGGCCAGCTTTTCTACAATACGGGAATTCCAGCCTGCCTCTGGTTCCTTGCCCGCGACAAACAGAACAGCGGCTTCCGCGACAGGCGCAGGGAAGTCCTCTTCATTGATGCCCGGAATATGGGAGTTTTGAGGGACCGAACCCACCGCGAACTTACGGATGAGGAAGTCCGGAAGATTGCCGATACCTATCATGCATGGCGCGGGGAAAAAGCCGAGAGCGGAAAATACGAAGACATTCCCGGTTTCTGTAAAGCTGCAACCCTTGAAGAGATCAAAAAGCATGATTATATCCTGACTCCTGGCCGTTATGTCGGTTTTGAAGAAGCTGAAGAGGACGACGAGGAATTTGAAGAGAAAATGGAAAGGCTGACAGCAGAACTTTCGGTGCAGTTCAGGAAATCCGGGGAGCTGGAGAAGAAGATAAAGGAGAATTTAGCAGGGCTTGGATATGAACTGTGAAGAAAGGAAATTAAACATTATTTTTTATTTATGATCCTCAAAGTGTGAGTATAAGTAGATGTATAGAAGTATGTTTTGAGAATGAACAAGATCAACTTGAACAGATTCTACAGAAAGGAGAAGGTATTTTGTAAAGTTCAAGAAGTATTTTTTCGTCTTTAATACAGGGAATTGCTGAATTGTCAGGTATTAAAATCAAAGATACCATATGAAAAAAGACTTAATTAAACCAATTATATACTATCTTTGTATTTTTATTTCTGGAATAAAATCAAATGGTGTGGAATCTCATGAAATTCGGTTTCAGAAAACCATCTTTGAAAAAGTCTATTAAAGCAAGAACTACAGGCAAATTAAAACGCAAAGCAAAGAAAGCTGTAATACCATTTTATGGAAAAAAAGGAACAGGAATTATAAAGAGTCCAAAAAAAGCAATATATAATAAGGTTTACCATAGGACGTCATTCAGTATATTCAGTTTTTTTAAGAAGTTATTTAAATAAACCAGGGAGAAAACCAGGGAGAAAACTAGGGAGAAAATTATTTCCTTGAGTGAACTGCCCCGCCCTGCCTGATGGCGAGGACGGAGCTTCCTTCGAGTGATTATGTCATTTGGATATTTGCAGTGATGCAGGTATCCATCTGTAATCCTGTTTGTCGAAGATTATCAGAAAACTTCTGATAGCTTGTCCACAAAGCATTTTGTGATAAGAAACGCTTCATTATATTGATAGCACTATTTCTATCACGATCAATTACGTTTCCACAATCACATTTCATAGTTCTTTCCCAAAGTGGCATGTTATGTCGTGTTCCACAGATACAACACTCTTTGGATGTATAGCTTTCATCAATTCTTATTACTTTTTTACCTGCAAGCTCCGCTTTGTAGGTCAAGAATTCGATGAATCTGGAAAGATATCCTTGATTTTGTGTTGATCTGTTCTGAGAACGTTTTCTTTTTCCAGTTACTTTCTTTGACTGAGCCATACTTTTTACGTTAAGATCTCCCACGATTATTGTATTGGCTCTGGTGTTCTCGATCATTGTTTTAGAAAGTTTATGCTGGAAATCTTTAATCTGATTAGACTTCTTTGCTTCCATTTTTCTGTATGTTTTGTGTAGTCTATTCCATCTCTTGCTTCCTTTTTTACAATGATCTCTTCTGGATTTAATTGAATCTATCTTTGTATTCCAATATTGATCTGCTCTGGGTGTTTTTACTTCAAAGAATTTACCTTGAGTATTTACTGCTGTAACTATTTTTGTAATACCTAAGTCTATCGCTTGATACAAATCGTTATCAACATACTCTTTTATTGGATTTTCTTCATATGTAATTGATACATAGAAATTACCCCTACCTTTGTATGGATTATCATTATAGATTTCAATCTGCTTGATTGTCAGCAAATCAAAAGCATTTCCAATTTCGAAAGACAATGGAATTTCGTTTGCCTTATGAGAGAAACTGAGCTTTCCATTATTGATTTTGAATCCACTCTGATTATAAACCAAAGTCATAAAGTATTTTCCACTTCGAAACTTGGGGGGTCTTGCAGATTTATCCCCGTTTTTCCAGAGCGAAAAGAACGATTTATAATTAGCATCGAGCTTTTTAAGAACCGATTGCAATACTTTGGAATACACTATATTGTATTCAGGGAATTTTACTTTTAGTACTGGAAGCTGATTCTGTTGTTCTACATACTTTACACTTCTCTGTTCAGTTTTCCACGCATCTTTTCTTTCAGCTAAAGCGAAATTATAGAGGCATCTACACTGTTCAGATAGTTGCCAAAGAACATCTACCTGTTCTTCAGTCGGATTTATCTTGATCTTCTTCGTCAGATGCATATTTGCCTTGATTCTCCACATATTTTTTAAGTACGTCTAGGGTTACTTGCCCTGTCGATGCGATAAAATACGATCTTGACCAAAACGTATCTTCCCATAACATAGTCTTTACTTCAGGGAAGTTTTTACGAATCTCCCTTGAAGTTATAGTTTTGATTGTGTTGATGTATTTTGGAATATCAAGCGAAGGTTTTGCTGAAAATAATAAGTGGAAGTGATCTTTGTCACACTCGATATTCAGTACTTCAACATCGTATGTTTCACTTATGTTATGAATTTTAGTTTTAAGAAAATCGACAACTAAAGGGTTCGTTAGAGCTTTTCTTCTATATTTCACACACTGAACGAAATGATAATGGAGTGAATATACAGAATGGCTTCCACGATCTAGTTTATACTGCATAGTTATCACTATATTGATGTAACTATAAGTATAAATAATTATGCTACTGTTGTTTTGTAGAAGTTGACGGCTTTCATCCCCCACCTGTCGGGCTACGCCCTCCGAGGAAGGGGACTTCCCGCCTTAAAGTTAAAGAAACCCTGAAATTACAACAAATGAGCTGGCAGAAAAACTGAAAATTTCCGCTAAAGGTATTGAATGGCAGATCAGAAATCTGAAAGAACAGGGAATTCTTAAAAGAGTGGGTCCTGATAAAGGTGGATACTGGGAAGTAATTGGAAAATGAGTGGAAAATTACCCAGCAAACGCCGGAAAAAAGATTTATCGAACTCAAAAACAGGGGAGTTCATTATGTCCGATCATTAGAAACCCATATAAACCAATAATCAGAGAACAGTATTTATGAGCCCTGACGAAAAAAATCAGTTAGCCGAGGAAGATTTATCCCTATCCGAATTTCTTGTGCCGGATACTCCGGAGATAAAGGAAATTAAAAGCATTTACAATAAAGAATACGAGTACAGCGAATATCTGAGTGAAATAGAGTTTTCAATTGCCGATTATTATTACAACGCGAACCGAAGAGTAACGGATAAAGACGTGATAAGGGCATTGAAGAATATAAAGGAAAACCGTGACAAACCAATCAGTTTCTTTGAAAAATCCCTTGAAAAAGAAATTGTGAAAAGCCTTGTTGAGCCTCTTGAGGAAAACCTGCTTTACGACCATGAATTTACCCTTGTCATTAACTATGCCTTGTGGATCATTGACAACAGATCATGGCTTGAGGGCAAACAGGGATACGTAAAGTGGATCACGTATGTGCTTGGCTTTTTTTCAGAGGAAGAAGAGAAAAAATACGAAAGGCAGTTCAAAAAATTTGCACAAAAGTTGGGCGTATCCGCGGCTCAGGTTGATATGCTCCTGATGAAAAAAGAGACAGAAGACCTGGAAGACTTCTTTGAGGATGAAGACCTTTTTAAAGAAGGAAGCTTATTCGAAGGTCTGAACCCGGAAGATATTATTGGAGAAGACAGTACAGCAGACGACCTTGAAACCGGTTTCTTTTTAATGACCGACGATGAAAAATTCGATTTTCTGCTGGACAAAGGCCCGAAATATCCGGAACTTGTCCAGGACTATCTCCTGGACCTTATGGGAAAAGAAGACTTTGATAAAATCCAGGAATTTTACACAAAATTCAACGAAAAACACAGAAACTTTTCTCCCCTCCAGCTTATGGTTGGAACCATCTATTCTGAGAAAGACCCTTCTCTCGCCAAATCCTATTTTGAAGAAGCCCTGAGATCCTTGCAGGAATCAGATGAGTTTTCCGAAGAAGTAAAAAAGGAACTGAGAAATCAGATTAACTACCTAATAAACCTCCTCTTTGAAGAATCCGCTGAAGAAGTTGAAGAAAAAGCAGGTGAAGACAAACAAGGCAAAAAGACAGGAAAAAGAGGAAGGAAAAGCGGAAAAAAGGATTCTGAAAGTGAAAAAGTCTGATATTTTCCGTTTTGAATCCTGTCCCGCCCGAGTTTCGCTTCCCGAGTTCCGCTTCGGGAGCACGGGGTCCTTTTCGCTTCGCTCAAGAGGACTGAATTGTTATATCTATGACCCGTACAAACATATTCACCTTACCGGGTCGTTCTTGTTCCGCTCGCAGGCGAGCGGCCATGCCGATGATGCCACAAAAGAAGAAAAAGAAGACTAAACAATAGCCTGCGAAAATTAAACGCAAAAGTTAGCTGTAAACTATTTTTACTAGTTGGAATAAGATACTTATTTATAATTTATAATTCGAACTTATGTTATACTAATGGCAGAGCTCCTTACTAAATATTCAAGATGAAAGAAATGAACCAAGAACTTTTACTTGAGAATCTAGATGGTTTTGAATTTGAAGAACTTGTAGCAGACATCTTCAGAAAAAAAGGATTTATAAACGTAATAGTCACTCCACGTACAAATGATGGTGGAAAAGATATTATAATGGATGAAGTTACTTCATCTGGGGAAGTAATTAAAGTTTTAGTGGAGTGTAAACACCATAGAAGCGGGATAGGAAGACCTGTAGTACAAAAATTACATTCTGCTGTATCCACCTTAGAATACTCTGGCAAGAAAAAAGGATATATTGTATCTTCCAGTACTTTTGCCAAGTCTGCTGTTGATTATGTTGAAACAGTAAATAAACAGTCAGATAATTTGATATTGGAACTGATTGATGGCAAAAAATTAAAGGAAATTACGTGCGATTTAGGTATAAATTTAAAAAATGGTGTTATAGAAGCACTTAGTAATAAGAGCATATATTATTCTTCAGAATCAGTTATTAAAACAAGCACCTTAGAGTCTAATTTTAACAATATAAATAATATAAACAAAGATCAGGTTTCAGTCTAAGGTTTAAAAACTACATTTCATCCAATTTATTATATAAATTTTAACATAGATTCACAGTGCTCCACCTCTGTAGGAGTTATACATGAAGAATCAGGAGTTGGACAGTTAATAATTGATGGTAGAACTGGTAATGGATTGGATAAAAAATTTATGAGTTTTCTATTAAAAAACGTTCATAACGAGAAAGAAATAATAAAGGGCACTTATTTACAATATAAACTGGATTTTCAAAAAAATGAAAAAGAGCTGAAAGATAGAGCAATTTCAGAAATCATTAATTCGCACACAAAAGATGTTACTTATAAAGGAAAAAATAATGTTACTTATAACAAAACATGTACACCAAGCCCGAAAGACATTATCATCCATAACTGTAAATCATTGTATTATCCCGAATGGACTTTAAACTTCAAAGCCAAACAAAAGAACTATACCGTATCGTTTGCAGAATCGGCTGGAGATATTTTTACAATAAGAGACGATACAAAAATTTGTCAAATTTGCAGTCACAAACTCGAAAAAAACAGATGGTACTGCACATATTGTGGTTCGATCATTTGTAAAAAACATCTTAAATTAACAAGGCTAAGAAAAGTAAAGATTTGCGTCAATTGTTCAATAACTAAAAGCTTTTTCGGCGCTAAAAAGTATTTCGAGTCTAACGAAGAGCTAGAAGAGTTTAACAACTACTATGCATCGATGCCTATATACAAAAAAGCAGGAGAAAACCCTCTTCTTATATATTCTATTGTGATCACGATTATAATTGGGCTTTACTTTTTACTTTGATTAACATAAATCCCTAAAATTAAACCTATTATAAAAACTTGATTTTGGACTTTGGGATCAGCTCAACAAAAAATGATATGGAGAAGAGCAATTGGCCTCTGAAACAAAATTCAAAGAAACCGAGATCGGGATGATTCCTGAAGAATGGTATAGTACAACATTAGGCTCATTAGTCACCTTTCAGAGAGGTCATGACTTAACGTTTGAGAATAAAGTAGAAGGACCTTATCCAATTGTATCATCAAGTGGAATTCTCGGATACCACAACGAATACAAAATCAAAGGGCCAGGAGTTACCGTTGGAAGAAGCGGAAATAGCTTAGGGAAAGCATTTTTTGTTTCTGAAGATTACTGGCCACACAATACAATTTTGTATGCCAAGAAATTTCATAATGTAGACCCCAAATTCTCATACTATCTTCTTAAAAATCTTAACTTAAAAGAATATAATTCAGGTAGTGCGGTTCCTACACTAAACAGAAATTACATACACCCTATACCTGTAATTGTTCCAAAAAAGTTGGAAGAGCAGAAGGCAATATCTTATGTGTTATCAGATTTGGACGAAAAAATCGACCTCAACAACCAGATGAACAAAACTTTAGAACAAATCGCCCAAACCCTTTTCAAACGCTGGTTCATCGATTTTGAGTTCCCGGATGATAACGGAAACCCTTACAAATCAAGCGGCGGCAGAATGGTAGATTCGGAATTGGGGGAGATTCCGGAGGGGTGGGGAGTTGGAAATATTCTTGATTATGCTGATCTTTTAAGTGGTGGGACTCCTAAGACATCAATTAGTGAATACTGGGATGGTGGAATTCCCTGGGTTTCAGCAAAGGATGTGACAAGTTCTAATGGCACATTTATTTTGACTACCGAGAGAACAATTACCCATAAAGGAATTGAGAAAAGTAATGCAAAGTTGCTTCCTAAACTCACGACTGTCGTTACTGCAAGGGGAACTGTGGGTAACGTTTGCATCCTCTCAAAAGAAATGGCGATCAATCAGACTAATTATGGGTTAAAAAGCAAACATGATCATGGAGATTTTTTCCTATTCATTACTCTTCTGAATTTGATTCAAGATATGAAACAAAATGCATATGGTACTGTTTTTGATACGATTACAACAAAAACATTTAGGCAGATTCAAATAATTTTACCTCCTATGAAATTTATAGTGTCTTTTGATAGTATTGTTGGCGACCTAATGCACAAAGTAATGTCCAATCTTGAAGAATCTCAGAATCTTAGTTTGATTCGTGACTCTTTACTTCCAAAACTAATGTCTGGGAAAATAAGAGTTTGAGTTAAAAGTATAAGGAGGCTTAAAACGAAGAAAGAAGTGAAGTTACTGCTTAAGAGGGCAAACGATTCTTTAGTTTTAAGTATTGAAATTTTTAATAGACCTTGGGACAGAAGTAGATTAGAAGCTTTTTTGATTTTGTTTGATCACTCTTTTGAACTACTACTTAAATCTGCAATCATTCACAAAGGAGGAAAGATCAACAAAAAAGGAAAAAATGAAACCATTGGATTCGATCAGTGCGTTAGATCGGCAATTGGATATAAGATAATTACAGAGGAACAGGCGTTAACACTCCAAACAATTAATGGATTAAGGGACGCTGCTCAACACTACGTTTTAGAGCTTTCAGAACAGCACTTATACCTACATGCCCAATCAGGTTTCACCTTGTATAGTGATATATTAAAAAATGTATTTCAGAAAGAAATTACGAAAGAGTTGCCGAAGAGAGTGTTGCCGTTATCTACAACTCCACCGTTGGATATTGAAACTTTATTTACAAACGAGGTTGAAGAGATCAGAAAACTATTGCTTCCAAAAACTCGCCGTCGTACAGAAGCAATTATAATGCTAAGATCCTTAGCTATAGTTGATGGTGCCATTAGAGGAGAGACGCTTCAACCAAACCAAGAGTATCTGAGTAATTTGGCAGACAGAATCAAAGAAAATGAAGGCTGGGAAGAATTATTTCCAGGTGTATCTTCTATAAATCTTACTCCTTACGAAAGTAATCACAATGTATCTTTGAGAATTACGAAAAAAGAAGGAGTACCGGTTTATATTGTTCCAGAAGGAACCCCTGGAGCTTCAGTAATAGCAGTAAAAAGAGTAAATGAATTAGATTTTTATAATCTGTCTCACACTGAACTTGCAAAGAAAGTAGATTTAAGTTCTCCTAAACTTACAGCTTTAATCTGGTTCTTAAAGCTCAAGGAAGACGAGAAATATGGTAAAGAAATAAGAATAGGAGGATCTAAATTTTTTAGATATTCACAAAATGCAATCCATAAAATAAGAGATGAGTTGCCGAAAACAAAAATTGATGAAGTATGGGAAGAATACAAATCAAAGAAATATATATAATTTTTTAAATTCTTAAAGGTTGAGTATAAATTTTAAAAAAATCATTGTTTTAGATTATACATCTATTTTTTCTTCTTTTTTACGGGAAAGGCCGCTCTCCTGCGTCGAGCGGGACAAGAACGGTTAGGTAAAGTGAATAAGGTTTTTCCGGTTTTAGAAAAAATATTTCTTCAAAGCTACCTGCCGGATATTAGTACAAATCAATTCTTTTTGTTGGCCCTGTTGAGTAAACCTGTTAGACATGCTCAAACTGGATTCCATGATCTCCGGGATAAGGTTTTTTGTGGTCGTTGTCCCCGCGCCAGATTTCGTCAGGTATGGTGTCAGAAAAGGCGGTGCATGTATGATCTTTTCTGCCTCTGTGATGATGAGCACAGAAAGTACAGACCGGGCTGTATATTGGCTCGTCAAGAATGCTGTCATCGATAACTATTATTTTATGATTTCCCAAAGTGTTCGCCCTCTTTTATACAGCAGCTACAGAAATACTAATCTAAATTAGTACTAAGCCAGATTAGTATTTAAAAAATCCAGTATAGTAGAGGACCTTCTGCAGATTTCATGAAAAATATTTTGATCTCCACATGGGACAGGTAGCATCCACAGCAGGACCATTACTCACATCTTTTCAGGTAAAGGAAAACACGAATAGCTACACTTAAATAAATTTACTGAGATACACAGTTCTACTTTTTAGACTATTGTTCTAATGACTGAAGTTCTCTTTTAAAAGAAAGCCTCTTCTGACAAATGAAAAAACTAAAAGCCCCAGACAAAAGAAAGGAGAAATTCCCATTCCGTCCATTATCCCCGAATCCGAAGTAGAAGCTGCAGCCCTTGAAATTCTTACGGAGCTGGGCTATGGATACCTTTACGGTCCCGACATCGCGCCCGAAACAGAGGGTGCAGAAAAGGGTGATTTCGGAACCGTCATCCTGCCGCGCAGGCTCAGGGAAGCAGTTGACAGGCTGAATCCCAAAATTCCGGCAGAAGCAAGGGAAGAGGCAATAAAAAAGGTGCTCAGGGCTGAAAGCCAGGATCCTGTGCACAACAACCGGGCTTTTCACAATATGCTGGTAAACGGGGTCGATGTGGAATATCAGGGGCAGGATGGGGAAAACGTCTACGATAAGGTATGGCTTTTTGATTTTGCGAAACCTCTGGAGAATGAGTTTCTCGCAGTAAACCAGTTTACCGTTATAGAGGACGGGAACAACAGGCGGCCTGACATTATCCTTTTTGTTAACGGGCTGCCGATTGTGGTAGTTGAGTTAAAAAGGCCGGACGAGGAGAGCGGGTTTGAAAATGAGGAAATTATCTGGGATGCGTATAAGCAGTTTCAGACTTACAAAAAAGAGATTCCAGGGCTTTTCCGGTACAATGCTTTCCTGCTGATAAGCGACGGGCAGGACGCAATGGTAGGAACGCTAACCTCAAACAGGGAATGGTTTGTGCCCTGGAAAACAATTGACGGGGAAAAGGTTGCAGATTTTAAGGTGCCGCCGATGGAGGTATTGCTCCGGGGGATGTGCAGGCCGGAAATCCTTCTTGACCTTGTCAGGCACTTTACTGTGTTTGAGGACGACAGGGGAAAGGTTGTCAAGAAACTGGCGCGGTATCATCAGTATCATGCAGTGAACAGGGCTGTAGAAAAGACAAAACTTGCTTCCATGCCTGACGGGGACAGGAAATGCGGTGTGGTCTGGCATACACAGGGGTCGGGAAAGAGCCTCTCCATGGTCTTTTATGCGGGCAAGCTGGCGCTTGAACTCGACAACCCTACCATTGTCGTGCTTACGGACAGAAACGACCTTGACGGGCAGCTCTTTGATAACTTTGCCCGCTGCAGTGAAATCCTGCGCCAGCAGCCTGTCCAGGCAGAAACCAGGGCTCAACTGAGAGAGCTTCTTTCTGTTGCGTCGGGTGGGATTGTGTTTACGACAATCCAGAAATTCTCTCCAGAAGGCGAAGAAGACAAATTTCCGGTCCTTTCCGAAAGGCGAAACATAGTTGTAATTGCTGACGAAGCTCACCGCAGCCAGTACGGGTTTGATGCAAAAATCCGGGAGAGGGAAGTAGAAGGAGAAAAGGTTGCAGAGATCTCCTATGGCTTTGCAAAACACATGCGTGATGCTCTTCCGAATGCATCTTTTATCGGATTTACCGGCACACCTATTGAACTGGACGACAGGAGCACGCCTGCGGTCTTTGGCGACTATATCGATATTTACGACATTGAACAGGCTGTAAACGATAAAGTTACGGTGCCTATATTCTATGAAAGCCGCCTTTCAAAGCTTGACCTGGTCAAAGAAGCAAGGGAGACCCTGGATACGGAGTTTTCAGAGATAACCGGTGACAGGGAGTCATACGAAGCAGAAAAACTCAAGTCCCGCTGGTCACGGCTTGAAGTTGTGGTCGGAAGTGAAGAGAATCTAAGAAAGCTTGCAGAAGATATTATCGCTCATTTTGAGAAGAGGCTTGGCGCTATGGACGGGAAAGGCATGATAGTCTGCATGAGCAGGCAGATTTGCGTCGACCTCTATAACAGGATAATAGCCTTCCGTCCGGAATGGCATAATGAAGACGACCTGAAAGGCACAATAAAAGTAATTATGACCGGAAGCGCCTCAGACGACGAGCCGCTGCAGCCTCACATCCGGAACAGGGGGCGCAGGATGAAGATCCGGGACAGGATGCAGGACCCGGCTGATCCCCTGAAACTTGTAATCGTCTGCGACATGTGGCTGACCGGTTTTGATGCTCCCTGCCTGCACACTATGTATTTCCTGAAATGGATTCAGGGGCACAACCTTATGCAGGCAATAGCCCGTGTAAATCGGGTATTCAAAGACAAGCCGGGAGGGCTTATTGTTGATTACGTGGGTCTCCTTTACGACCTGAAATCTGCCATGGCAAACTACACACGGAGCGGAGGCAGGGGAAGCCCGGCAGACTATAAGGATGAGGCTGTAGCACTGATGCTCGAAAAATACGAAATCGTGCAGGACCTCTTTCACGGCTTTGATTATATGAGGATCTTTTCCGCATCTCCGAAAGAAAAGCTGGGAATTGTCAGGGAAGGGGCGGACTTCATCCTCTCAAAAGGCCGCACAGAAGATGAAAGAACCCAGGAAAAAAAACGCTTCATCCAGCATGTAACCGAGCTTTCCAGAGCTTTTGCGCTTTCAGTCCCGCATATTGAGGCAGACAGAATCAGGGATGAACTTGCATATTTCCAGGCTGTAAGAGCGATTCTTGTAAAGATAGAGAGGCGCCCTGCTAAATCAAAGTATGAAATGAATTCGGCAATAAAAGAGCTTGTCTCAAAATCAATTGCTACTGAAGAAATAATTGATGTCTTTGATGCCGTGGGGATAAAAAAGCCTGATATCTCAATCCTGTCGGACGAATTCCTTACAGAAGTCCGGGATCTGCCGCAAAAAAACCTTGCATATGAAGTCCTGAAAAAGCTGCTGTACGACGAAATCAAGACACGGTCGCGCAGAAACCTCATTCAGAGCAAATCTTTTGCCGAGATGCTTGAACGGGCAATCAATGAATATAAAAACAGAGGTATTGATACGGTTCAGGTCATAGAAGAACTTCTCGCTCTGGCAAAAAAGATAAGTGAAGCCGACAAAAGAGGTGAAGAAGCAGGACTCAGCGAAGAGGAACTCGCATTTTACGATGCACTTGCAGACAATGAAAGCGCTCTGGAGGTCCTGGGAAATGAGACATTAAGGCTCATGGCTGCAGAACTTGTAAAAATCATCAGGCAAAATGCAGGTGTGGACTGGACTCTCAGGAAAAATATCCAGGCAAAGATAAAAGTCAGTGTAAAAAGGCTTTTGAAAAAGTACGGCTACCCTCCAGATAAGCAGAAACTGGCTACAGAAAATATCCTGAAGCAGGCTGAACTGCTCTGCAGGGACGCGGGATTTTCGGTAGCAGTTCAGGCAGAATAAATTCATATTTAGTTTTACTTTTTGTACAATTACGATTTTCAGTATATACTATATTTTCAACTCTTTTAATGCAAAATAAATTCATTTATTGAAGGGCAGAGCTCTGTGTTTTTCTTAACGTGTTTTCTGCCCTCAAATTCTGTAGTTTTCCCGAGAAATATCCTTATTTGAAGGGATTAAAGAGAAGACCAACGAAAATTTTAAATATAAAGAATACTAACTAAATGTTAGTAACTGGATAACAATACAACCTTACAGTAACTATAATATAGTAACTGTTAGACCACACCACCAGTTACCTCTCAAGACCTGTAAACAAGATCTGCGGAAAGACAGAAGGTGAACCCGTACACCTTAAAAACGGATTTCCTCCCTCCACGAGCAAGCAGATGAGAGCCTGGAACTCTCATCTGTTTTGCCTGTAAGTATGGACAGAGATAATGATAGAGATAACAGGTCTCTACCCTGACAGGTCTCCATGCTTCTCAGGCAGCTTCCGTTGAGAAGGAAATAAACTGTTCAGAACCTCCAGAACACCTACATTTGAAGAGATCAAAAAATCACCAACCAACCTCAAAAAAGTATCCAAAGTAAACTAAGTAATTTGAGTAAGGAGGAATTTGTACATGAAACTGCCAATTAAAAGACCATCCCGTGACGTGTACAGCTGGGACCCGTTTGACGAAATCAGAAGGATGCAGGAATACATGGAACAGATGATGAGAGCTTTTCCTGCACTGGAAAACAGGTACGTAAGCGAGACTTTCTCTCCTCTGACCGACGTTGCGGAAGAAGACAATAAAGTAATTGTTACAACCGACCTGCCTGGCATTGACAAAGAAAACGTAGAGTTAAGCCTGAAGGATAACCTCCTGGTAATCAGTGCACAGAAAG
Organism: Methanosarcina hadiensis; assembly: GCF_046529725.1. Classification (GTDB taxonomy): domain Archaea; phylum Halobacteriota; class Methanosarcinia; order Methanosarcinales; family Methanosarcinaceae; genus Methanosarcina; species Methanosarcina hadiensis. The sequence goes on from NZ_CP136241.1 coordinate 2,716,153, forward strand.
GAAAAGAAGAGGAGACGGAAAAAGAAGGCTACCTCAGAAAAGAAAGGTCTTTCATGCGCTACTACCGCGAGATTCCCCTCCCGAATAACGTAACCGAAGAAGGGGCAACCGCCCAGCTCAAAAACGGCGTCTTAACAGTCACCCTTCCAAAAACAAAATCCTTAACCGAAAGCAGGATTCAGATTGAATAAATAATTAAAATTGAATAATTAACTCCGACTGAATAAATAATTCGGATAGAATAATCCGAGAACGCGGCTCATATCAGGTTTGCCATTTCCTGAAATAAACCCGAAAAACGAAAGGTTACCTCCACCTATCGAAATCTCCTGGAAAGAACCTGCAGGCAGACTGTCCAGCAGTTATGGCCCATATGAGCCTGCAGGTTCTTTTACAGAGATTAGTCCGGGTTAGAGTCTTAAAAATAAGAATCTTAAAAATTGGAATTTTAAAATTAGAACCTTAAAAATAGGAATCTTAAAAAATAAGAATCTTTAAAATAAGAATTTTAAAAATAAGAATTTTAAAATTGGAATTTTAGATCAGATTTTTAGATTAGAATTTACTCAAGACTCAAAATTTCTCTTCTATAACTTCTCCTTCAGGCTCTTTTTCCTTGAAGATCTGTCCCTCAAAACAGTAAACTTCTGCCCCTTTGACCCATGCATCAGGAGAGAGGCCGGCTTTCATGCAGGTATGGCTCAGAAAGTCTATGGAATCCATATTATTCTCAGGAGCGACCTGCGGAAGCAGAAGTCCCTGGCAGTAGCCCTGTTTTACGATGAGCCCGTGTTTTCCGATTTCCACCTTATCCGGAAGTTCCTTTGGAGAAGCATTGATTTTTTCAGGTTGAGTAAGTATCGTAACCTCAACAACTATGTCTTTCAGCTCATCCTCTTCAACAGGCGGAAACCGGGGGTCACGTGTTGCCGCAGAGATCGCGGAATCCAGAATCGCCTCTTCAAGGGTTGATTCAGGGTAAGGATGCCCTATACAGCCCCTGAGGAGCCCCTGTTCCGTTAAAGTGACAAAAACACCTCTATTTTCCCCAAAGACCGGAGGGAGATCATTATCTGATTCCTTAGATCCGGGAAGTTTCCCCTCCGATAGATACGTCTCAATAGTTTTTCTTGCAAGTTTAACTGCAGCCCTTCCTTCCGTTTCTGTAAGCATGCTTTAACCAACACCTGTAAACTCATTTAACCCATTGAACCTGTAAACCGTAAATACCAGCGAGTATTATCAGCTATTATAAACTGACAGTAGCTGTATGGTATTACAGTATCTTTATCGAAGCTGGTTAAAGTATGTTTCTGGTACTGAGAGGTTTCCGGTACCGAGAAGTTTCTGGTACTGAGAGGTTTCAGGTACCGAGAAGTTTCTGGTACTGAGAAGTTTCCGAGATGAAGGAACTCGCAGGAGAGAGGCTTAAAGGGGAGAGACTAAAAAATGTTTAAATTTTTTTGGCTTCCTGATACTTTATTAAGGCAGCCTTCAAAGCTTCAACCCCGGGCAGCTTTTCCCCTGCCAGGTAATCAATGCAGGCTCCTCCGCCCGTGCTGATGTGTGAGAAACGGTGTTCAAGCCCGAGGTGTGCAACTTCAACAGAGATATGACCGCCGCCAATGATTGAAAAATCGGATTTAATGGCAGCTTTGATGATTTCATGGGTCCCGAGGGCAAAATCATCCATCTCGGAAACTCCTGCAGGGCCATTCAAAACAACTGTTTTTGCATTCTGGATTTCATTTGTGTAGTCCACAATAGTTTCAAGCCCTATATCGTTAATGGGCAAAGAATCAGAGTTTAGCTCAGAAATAGGAACTTCGACGCGCTTTTTATTATCGTTTAAAGCTACATCCTTGGGGAGGCCAATTTTGTCTTTGAACTTCGCAAGTAAACCTCTTGCCCTTTCTATCTGGTCTTCGTAACCCTGGGATTTAATGAAATCCAGGTTGGCTTTTCCTATGTCTACTCCGGAGGCAGCAAGGGCAACATTTGCAACAACGCCTGTGAGAAGCACTCTGTCAGCTCCGCCGTTTGTGAGGACATTTTCGGTTACTCTAAGCGAGTCATCCACCTTTGCCCCGCCCAGCACAAATATACTTGGTCTTTCCCCTCCTTTGACGCCTCTGTCAAGGGAGATTAGTTCTTTTTCCATTACTCTTCCGGCGCCTGAAGGAAGGACTTCTGTGAAGCCTACAACGGAAAGGTGGGATCTGTGAGATACTGCGAATGCGTCATTGAGGAAGATATCTACAAAAGGTGACAGCTTCTTGACCATTAATGTATTTGCCTGTTCTGCTGGGGTCCTTTCAAGGCTTTCTTCGGAATAGAACCTGACGTTTTCGAGCATAATAACGTCCCCGTTCTCCATAGAAGCGATCTGGGTTTTTGCGAAAGTCCCGAAGATGTCGTCCACATAAGTAACTTGCCTTCCCAGATACCTGGACAGCAGGTGGGCATGAGGTTTCATGGTAGTGAAATCTTTTTTCCCGGGCCTGCTCTGGTGCGCAAGCACAACGACTTTTGCGCTTTCAAGATCCTTGAGAGTCGCAATATGACTCCTGATCCTCATATCGTCCAGAATGTGACCCTGGGTGTCCATAGGAGAGTTCATGTCGACTCTTAAAAGAATTGTCTTTCCGCGTATGTCAAAATCGTCAATCGTAAGAAAGTTTCTGGAAGTCATTACCCTCAGCACACCTTTGTAAACAAAATTTTATATATATCACAAAATAAAACTTGATAGATAAAATTTTAGAGAATCTTACACTTTCAGTAATGGTTATCTTTGTCATGGAATTTTTTCCATAAATAGGTTTGTCCCTGTATATACCTCGAGACATAGATTACTATTTTTATATAAATAGGATAAAGAACAATTAAACAGGAAAAGCCCGGTTAATTCAGAGAATTCGGAGAAAAGGCACCTAGATTGCAGGTAAACAGATACTGAAAGAATTTCAGCTCTTTAAATAAGTTCTATAAACATATACGTTACAGGGAAAACAGAGGTAAAGAGGTAAATGCTATGGCAGCAGAGGAAGAGAATTGCGGAAACCGTGAAGAAAGGGTTCGAAAAATGGTTGAGGCAGGATACGAAACTGTCGCAAGGGAGGCAATAGCCTGCATACGGTGCCCCCTTCATAAAAGTGCAATTAAGAGAGTAATAGGAAAAGGGTCCTGCAACCCAAAAGTATTTTTTATAGGAGAAGCGCCGGGAGAAAGTGAAAACAAATCAGGAATTCCTTTCTACGGAAGGGCAGGGAAGCAGCTTGACAAAATGGTTGAATACATGGGGCTTTCGGAAGAAGACTGGTTCGTAACAAACACTGTCAAATGCCACCCTCCGGAAAACAGAAGGCCAAAAGTACATGAGATAGAATGCTGCAAGCCCTTTCTTATTGCTCAGATAACCCTGCTTAACCCCAGAATCATAATTCTTCTTGGCAACACAGCCGAAAAGTCATTCTGTTCGGAAAGAAAACTTGAATGGGGAGTTCCGGTAGAGCACAAAGGGAGGACAATCCTGAAACTTTACCATCCTGCGGCTCTGATTTACACTCGTTCAAAGATAGAAATCCAGAATGCTTTTATTGATAAAAACAGGGAACTGTGGCAGTAGAGTGCAGTAACTATGGCAGCAGAAGACAGTAAGCGTATTAACAAATGGAGGTCACGTGGAATCAGCTTAGCAGGCAGCACGGAAGGGGAATTCAAAGAGGAGAGAAAAAGTAAAAAATAACCGCAGTCCTGCTCATAAAATATAAATAAAGCGATCCCACATTATTATCTGAATTTGCTTTATAATTTTGTCGCTTTGATATTATTTTACTAAAAATTTGGGGGATAGGTATGGCAATGGTGAAAATGACACCTGATATACTTTCATGTTCTGATGATGAAGGGAATCTGTATATCGAAGTCGATATGGTTGGAGTGAAGAAAGAGAATATAGAATTGAAAATGGTAGAAGACGGTTTTTTCGTAAGAGCAAAAAGGGAAGAGACCGGGGTTGAATACGCAGGAACCTATGCGTTCTGCTGCGGGGTAGTCCCTGAGAAAGCTGTTGCGAAATATACTGATGGAAAACTCTATGTTAGAGTGCCGTACAGGGAGTCCACAGAGACTATCGATGTAAAAATACAGTGAGAGATGGAGAGAAATGCATCCCGTAATCGATTACCATAAATGTAACGGGGCTCTTGCCTGCTATGAGGTCTGCCCTGCGGAAGTCTTTGATATTGAAGAAATGGACCATGTAAAAAAGGCAGTGGTCGCACGCCCGGAAAACTGCATAGAGTGCGAACAATGCGTGGAAGCCTGCCCACAGGATGCAATTGAACTTGTTGAGGACTGAGTCTATCGAGAACTGAGTCTATCGAGAACTGAGTCTATCAAGGACTTAGTTCAGAGCCTCCTGCAGCGGTTGCCAGGAAAAGTAAACAGCTTACCCAGCCAGAGCTCAGCAGAAAAAACAGATAGAGATTCCAGGATAAGCCGAAAAACCCGGAGGGATAAAATGCATCCCAGAATTGACTATAACAAATGCGTTGGTTCACTCGAATGTTACGATACCTGCCCTGTGGACGTTTTTGATGCGGAAGAAACAGAAGAAGGAAAAAGAGCAGTGGTAGCACGCCCCGAGAACTGCATAGAATGTGAACAGTGCGTAGAGGTCTGCCCCACAGATGCGATAGAATTGGTAAAGGATTAACAGACCCGATTGCAGCGACCATGATTTAAAATACATCATGGTCACCGACCTCCCTGGCAGAGAAAAAGACACAGTATAGCGGGGAGATAGGCTGGTAAAGCCTATTGTTACCCCCAGCGTATCAGGAAAGAGAAGAGTAATTCCCTTCCCCGCCACCCTCTATATTTTTGAGTGCTTCCTCCGCAGCAGTTCTGACATACCTGTACTCTTCCATATCCGTGCTGATCCTGCGCAGACCTTTGACAGCTTCCGGTCCCCCAAGTTCCCCGAGAGCCCGGGCTTCCGCATTCCGGACATCACTTTCCCTTTCAGTCTCCAGAGCTTTAAGGAGAGGTTCAACGGCCTTTTTATCCCCAAGCCTTCCAAGGCCCCATGCAGCACTTTGCCTTACTTCGTGACGTTCATCTTCAAGTAGAGAAATAAAGGGATCAACTGCTTGAGGGTCACCAATTTCGGAAAGTAAATTAACAATTTCCAGTCTCATGTGCCAGTCCTCATCACCAAGGGCGCCAATAAGAACGGTTACTGCATCAGGATCTCCGTGTCTTCCCAGGGCATGGATAGCAACACGGTGAAGAGCCGGGTCTTCAGCTTGAAGGAATGCTGCAATAAAGGGTATGGCTTTTTTACTTCCTGAGTTACCAAGCGAATAGGCAGCAGCTTTTCGCACCTCAAACTCATCATCTTCAAGGGCATTGATAAGAGGCTGTTCTGTCCGGGCAATTTCTTCAGGTTCTTTAAAGTAGCCCAGGGCACTAGCAGCTTCCTTTCGAACCTCCGGAACCCTATCATCCAGCATTTCAATAAGGTGGAGAACAGCATTCGGGCTCTGGATCTGGCCAAGGGCAATGATGCTGTTTATACGGACATCCGGGTCTCTGCTGTCCAGCAGTCCGATAAGTTTTTCAACTGCCTCTTCATTTCCCAGGTTCCCCACAGCACTCGCTGCGGAACTGCCGAATTCTTTGTCCCCGAACAGTTCGATTAGAGGAAAAGCAGCTTTTGGATCTCCTATAGCGCCCAGAGCCCATATGGTTCTACTGCGGACTTCGTCGTTTCCATCATCAAGAAGCTTAATAAGCGGATCTACGGCTTCCCGAGATTTCAGCTCACCTAGAGCCTCAGCAGAATTCATACGGACTTCAGGTTCAGGGTCTTCAAGAACCTCAATAAGAGCTTTTGAAGCTTCTGGCTCTCCTATTATTCCAAGGGAATAGGCAGCAAGGCTGCGCACCTGCGGGTCATCATCTTCTAAAGCTTTTATAAGAGAATCCACCGAAGGTTCTCCGATATCGATAAGTGCATAAGCTGAAGCATAACTTACATTCTGGTCTTCGTTCCCGAGGCTCCGGACAAGCTTATCCACCCTGGTATCGAGAGGGTCCTGGCCAAGACAGCCGGCACAGATTCCGGAGAACATAAGCAAAAGAAGCAAAAGAAGCAAAAGTTTTGCATGTCCGCAGCCGAAAAGTTTGCATCGCTTTACCATACGTATCACCTTTCCTCCTCTCCCGTGGGAAGCAGCAACTCGGAAGAAACCGACCGATTTTGCCACGTTGAAGTCACGTTAACCCGGAAGCGATCCTCCTTCCCTCCAATTATCACATTCTGAACAGGCATATAGGATTCCCCGGAGGGCTCTCCATGTGCGATCTCCACGACTGCATAGGGGTAATCCGGCCAGGTCCAGAGAGGAGTCTTATCATACTCCTCCACGCCGTAAATATGGGAAGATGTAAAGACCTGCTTTCCTGTCTCCTCGTTTACGACTGTCAGGCTCGTGGAGATGTTATCTGCAGAGCCCGACCCTCTATTGATAAGGTAGCCATAGATCCTGTAGATATCAGAAGTGTTTGTGCTTTCCATTTCATACTCCAGCTTCAGGGAGAGATTTTCAGGAGTCTCAGGAGGAGAAACCTCTACCAGATAGGTGCCTTCGTCAAGAGTCCTGCCATTCCCCACAACCTTCACCTTTACCGGATATTTTCCGGGAAGGACATACCCGATCCATACACTGACCGAATTGTTTCCGGGAAGAAGACGAATCGGCTTCTCCAGTGAAAGATATTCGACATGCTGCATCTTATCGGATTTGTTGGAAATAATCAATTGTGAGGAGGAGTAAGCCACTCCGTTACTATCCACATAGGTATTTTCAACTTCAAGCCATACATCTACAGGTCTTGGACCATTATTCTGAAGCACTATGTCCAGCTGTCCTGACTCCTGGACCCCAATAGGAGAAGCACTCATATCCGCGATATGCACATCATGCCCTGTTCCGTAATACCAGACAATCCCGAATGAAAGCATAAAGAAGGCAATTGAAACATAAACAATGGTATCTTTTCTCATTATTCCCCCTCCACCCCTCTATCCTTCATTCCTGCCCTGGTCCCTGAACTATCCTGAAGCTCGTCAGCTATCGAAATACAGTTGGTAAGCCCGTACTTTTTCTTTGTAATTATGCCCCTTCGTTCCAGGTTCATAAGGACCCTGGAAACCTTTGCCTTGGAAAAATCAAGGGAATTTACGAGTTCGTTCTGGAGAATTCTTCCTCCTTTTGCTGCAATCAGTTCAACAGCTTTTCTTTCATCCCCTTCAAGAGCCCGCAAAAGAACGTCAGTCGGAGCAATATTATGCTTATCGTGCAGGGATTTCTCAATATGAGCACTATCAGAAGATAACTCAGTTCTTTTCTCCAGAACCTCAAATTCTTTTTCTGGAGCTTCTTCTGCCGTAAAATTGAGAGCTTTTACCTGAGCTGCAGAGCCCGTCACTGAGAAAACCGGACCCTGAAGCCCTGAAGACCGCAATAACTGAGCCAGAGCCAGACCTCCCATAAATCCTGAAAAAAGAAGAATATACGCTTCTTTTACTGTATACACATACGGAATATCTATAACCTTGAATGTGTCTCCTTCAAGCTGAATAACCACGGGTGAGTCTTCAAGAAGAAGATCAATGGCGACAATGCTTGACAGGAGCAGAATCCCAACAGCCAGCACGAATTTTTTTCGTTCCTGGATCGTACTACCACCTCATTTGCTACTTCCAGTATGTGCGAAACAAATGTTATATTTTTAGTTTGACCCGAATCCGAGACGTTTCAGAATTCTGAAACCACAGGCGAATGATAATGAAAAACCTTTAGAGCACGGATACAAAAAAGTCAGGAATTAGATCTGAACTGGACAAAAAATAGGCCGAAACAGCTAATGGATATAAAAGACAAGCAAGGTATCAAATAACCGGAGCAGGTAAACAGACATATATTTGCAGGTTAAGAAGGAGAATAAGATAGACAGAAAAAATCGGGTCATGAAAAAAGTGGCCAGTGTAGTGTAATTAATTAGTTTCCTGACTATTATCCTTCATTTAAATTACCAGTTTTTCTTCAAAGTAAGCCTCATATCCACCGCAAAAGCTCCTTTCCCTTCTTCCAGAACCATCAGGGGGTTAATCTCAAACTCCTCAATCCCCGGAAAATCACAGACAAGCCTTGAAACTCTTAAAATGGCATCCACCAGAGCGTCAATATCCGAAGGCTTTGCGCCCCGCGCTCCGGCAAGAAGAGGATAAGCTTTAATCCCTGTAACCATCTCCCTGGCTTCCTTTTCATTCACAGGGGCAATGGCAAACCTCACATCCTTAAGTATTTCCACATAAACCCCGCCAAGCCCGAACATCAGCATAGGCCCGAAAGTCGGATCGCGGATCATCCCGATAATCACTTCTCTTCCACCTGAGAGCATAGGCTGCATCTGAAAACCTTCAATGACTGCATCCGGCCTCTTATCCGGAATACTTTCCATCATTTCCCGATAAGCAGCTTTTACTTCATCTTCGTTTTGAAGAGAAAGCCTTATGCCGCCTACATCTGATTTATGGGAAATTTGCGGGGAGATAACCTTCATTACAAGCGGATAACCAACCTCATCTGCGGCTTTTACGGCTTCTTCCTCAGTACTGGCAAACACAGTTTTTACCACAGGAATATCATATGCTGTCAGAATGCCCATAGATTCCAGACCCAGTGCTCGCCGCCCATCATCCCGTGCAATTTTAAAAATTTCAGCCGCTAAAGCTCTATCCGGACCTGATTCCGGAAAGACCATATCTACCTGCTTCATACTCATATGATATCCTCAGAACAGTTATTCTTTAAGATGAATAATTTCATTCATAAGTTAAAAGTTATGAGTTCTTAACCTCGGATCGAAAAAAGTTTACTTTAGTTCTCCTGAGTGAGTTTTGCTTCAAAAATTCAGAGTATAACCTCTTGAGCAGAGTTACTGCTATAACTGATAAATTAGTCTTATAAATTAGTCCTTTCGAGTGAAGCTCACTTCAATAGCCATGAATTAGTCCTCTTGAGCGAAGCGAAAAGGACAGCGGGCTCAAGAAACGCAATTCTTGTAGGACAGCGGGCTCAAGAAACGCAATTCTTGTAGGACAGCGGGCTCCCGAGACGGGACTCGGGCGAAAAAGGAGAATAAAAGGCAAAGGAAAATTCCTTTACCCTCAGACATTTATGGATGCCCGTAACTTGACTTCGGTCTCACAGATTTCTTTTGTGTCCCTTGCAATTGTAAGTTCTTCATTGGTCGGGATGACAAGTATCCTTATTTTCGAATCCGGGGTGGCGATATCGATTTCCTGGCCCCTGATTTTGTTCTTTTCCTGATCGATCTTTATGCCAAAGTTTTCAAGGCCGGAAAGGATTCTATTCCTGATGGTTGCGCTGTTTTCTCCGATGCCTGCGGTAAAGACAATCGCATCCGGGTAGTCGAGAACAGCTGAATATTCGCCTATGACTTTCTTGACCTTGTATGAGAAGACTTCGAGGGCAAGTTCGGCTCTCTCATTGCCATTGGAAGCTGCTTCGTCAAGTACTCTGAAGTCGTTGCTGACTCCGGAGACTCCAAGTACACCGGATTTTTTGTTCATAAGGGTGTCAACTTCCCTGGTTGACAGTCCTTCTTTTTCCATCATGAAAGGAACGACTGCGGGGTCAATGGAACCGCACCTGGTACCCATCGCAACACCTTCAAGCGGGGTAAAGCCCATGGTAGTCTCAATGGATTTTCCGCCTTTAACAGCCGCAATGCTTGAACCGTTCCCCATGTGGCAGGTTATGATCTTGGTCTCTTCTATGGGCTTTCCGAGCATAGCAGCTGCCCTTTTGGAAACGTATAAGTGAGAGGTACCGTGGAAACCGTATTTCCTGATCCCGTATTTTTCATACATCTCGTATGGCAGAGCATAGATGTAGGCATACTTGGGTAACGTTGTGTGGAAAGTAGTGTCAAAAACAGCAACATTGGGGACCCCAGGCATGAGCTCAATAGCTGCTTCTATCCCCATCATATTTGGTGGGTTGTGCAGAGGAGCGAGTTCAAAGGTGTCCCTGATAGCCTTTTCCACTTCTTCGTCGATTAAAACCGAACTGGTGAATTTTTCACCACCATGCACGACCCTGTGCCCTACAGCGTTGATTTCACTCACGCTTTTGATGACACCGTATTCAGGGTCGAGAAGGGTAGCAATGGCTGCATGCAGAGCGATTTTGTGGTTCGGATAGTCCTGGTGTTCTGCAGTATACTTCTTGCCGTCGAACCTCTTCATTGTAATTATACCATCTGTAAAAGTTACTCTCTCAACGAGACCTGTTGCGAGCACCGATTCGGTAGCCATATCAATTAACTGATATTTGAGAGACGAGCTTCCACAATTTATAACCAGTACTTTCATTTGTAAACCCCATTTAAATCTTACTTTTTAGTTACATTTAGAGTTTCCGGATAAAATATTAATATTTATGAAAGTTAATATAACGCTTCCGAAACGTTTTCGATTATTTGTCCTGCGCTGCTGCCTGCACACAGGTAATTGCAACGGCACCGACAACGTCTTCGTCACTGCAGCCTCTGGACAGGTCATTAATTGGTTTTGCCAGTCCCTGAGTGATAGGACCATAAGCTTCGGCTTTGGCAAGTCTCTGGGCAATCTTGTATGCAATGTTTCCAGCGTTCAGGTCAGGGAAGATAAAGACATTGGCTTTGCCTGCAACAGGGCTTCCGGGAGCCTTTGAAGCTGCAACTTTGGGGACGATTGCTGCGTCTACCTGAAGTTCACCATCGATTGCTACATCAGGGGCAAGCTCCTGTGCAAGCTTTGTAGAAGCGATTGTAGCCTCGGTCAGTTTACTGCGAGCGCTTCCCTTGGTGGAGTAAGAAAGCATTGCAACGTATGGTGTGTCCTCTACCAGAAGCTCGAAGGTCTTTGCAGAGCTTACAGCAATATTTGCAACATCTTCTACACTTGGCATTTCGACCATACCAGAGTCAGCAAAGAGGAAAGTCCCGTTGGACCCATATTCACAGTCAGGTACGGCAATGATAAAGAAAGCGGATGCAAGAGCTGCGCCAGGAGCGGTCTTCACTATCTGGACAGCAGGCCTCAGGGTATCCGAAGAAGAGTGAGCAGCTCCTGATACTACTCCGTCCACTTCTCCCATTTTAGTCATCATAACAGCGAAATACATGTTGTCCTTCATGATTTCAGCTGCACTTTCTGGTGTGACACCCTTATGCTTTCTCATTTCGTAGAAAGTGTTGACGAATTCGTCTTTTCTCTCATAAGTTTCAGGATCTACAATTCTTGCTTTAGAGATATCCAGATCTCCTGCAAGTGCCTTGATCTCAGCCTCTTTACCAATAAGGACAACATTTGCAATACCTCTTTCGAGGATCTTTGCAGTTGCCTGGATGATCCTTATATCGTCAGTTTCAGGTAAAGCAATTGTTTTATTGAGCTTTTTTGCTCTTTCACTTATTTTATCTAAGAATGTTACCAATCAACCAACCTCCTATAATAATTAGAGTAATTAACTTAGCTGGCTTTTGATATATAAATTTACGTAAAAAGCATAGAAGGATATATAAAAATGAAAAATATATATTTCCCGAACCAGCATATATACTGATGTTCAATTATTTATCCTAAAATATATGAAGATTGAAGACAGTTTCTGTCGAAATTTGCTTTACTTCAAAGATCTTTTAGAATATTCTGAAGATTTATTATGAATATAAATGATAAATTGATATAAAAGAATTCCGGAATGAAACGAATGAAAATATTGGGAATTTCAGGCAGCCCGCGAAAGGGCCAGAATTGTGAGAGAATGATTGCAGCCTCTCTTGAAGTTGCAAAAGAGAAGGGATTTGAAACGGACACGGTCTTTATATCTACTTCGGAGGTAGCTCCCTGCAAAGCCTGCGGAGCCTGCAGAGAAAAAGACTGCTGTGTGATTGAGGACAGTATGGAAGAAATTTATGAGAAAATGAGAGTAGCAGACGGTATAATTGTTGCAGCTCCCGTTTACATGGGGAATTACCCTGCCCAGCTTAAAGCCCTTTTTGATAGGAGCGTCCTGCTTCGCCGCAAAGATTTTGCACTTAAAAATAAAGTAGGAGCAGCTCTTTCGGTTGGAGGTTCAAGAAACGGAGGACAGGAAAAGACCATTCAGGCCATACATGACTGGATGCATATTCACGGAATGATCGTGGTTGGAGACAATTCACATTTCGGCGGAATAACATGGAACCCGGCAGAAGAAGATACGGTCGGGATGCAGACGGTTACCGAGACTGCAAAAAAACTCTGTGATGTCCTGGAGCTTATTAAGAAAAATGGATGAATTACGGAAGATAGAACTAAATTAAGACAAAAATAAAAATGAAAGAAAAAAATGGACTTCTGGAAAATAAACTGGTAAAAACACAGTTATAAGGCGGTCAAAACACAGTTATTTAGTTTAGAAAGATACATTTAAATAAGTGCTGGAAATCTTCTGGGCAGAAAAAAGGAATTCAGGCAGAATAAATCCGAAGCCCTGAAGATTTATTTTTTTAAAAAATGTTTGAAGCTTGAAAAAAGTCTCCAAGAGGCGCAAACGTTTGGAAGTTAAACCAGAGTCCAGATTCAGGTTCCGTAACATAAAGGAATACCCAAGGCTAACCGAATATATCGCCCGGTTTGATACCGAAGTCACCAGAGTTAACTCAATTGCTATTTTAATAGGACTCCTGACAGGACTCGTTATAGGAGTTTATGACCGTGCTCTCGAGTACAGTAATACTCTTTTTGGAATGCAGCAGGGATTCTCTTTGCATGAATTCCCGCACTATTATGTAATGTTCATGCCTGCCCTCGGCGGACTGGTAGTAGGAACAATTTCTCACTTCTTTATAAAAAAGAAATACGGTGTAGGGGAGCTTATAGAAACTGTAACCCTGCGGGGTGCAAGGATTAAGCTTAAAGATGCTTTTCTGGATGTCTTTACTTCAATAATTACCATCAGTTCAGGAGGCGCCCTCGGGAAAGAAGCCCCGGGAGTTGTTGCAGGGGCAGGAACAGGCGCTCTTGTAGGGAAGATCCTGAAGAGCCCGGAAAGACAGCTTCAAACACTTCTGGGCTGCGGGGCTGCAGGTGGGATTGCAGCAGCTTTCAATGCCCCTCTTGCAGGTGTGGTTTTTGTAGTAGAAGTAATATACGGGGAGCTCGAAACAAAGACATTCATCCCTATAGTTATTTCCTCTGTTTTTGCAACCCTTGTCTCAAACACGCTTTTCGGAGTAGAGACTATCCAGATCTCTTCCTTTCAGCTGGTCAGCCCCTATAAAGAACTGGGGCTATGTCTTGTTCTGGGGCTTCTTGCAGGGATTATCTCTACAATCTTGATTAAGGTACTTTATTACATACAGGATATTTTTTCGGGAATTCCCCTTCATCCGGTGTTCAAGCCTGCGCTTGGAGGGCTTGCACTGGGTGCAATAGGTCTCTTTTATCCCCGGGTTCTAGGGATGGGGTATAACGTTATTATGGATGCCCTGAATAGCAATCTTGCCTTTAGCCTTCTGCTGATCCTGCTTGTCCTGAAGATCCTTGCCTTTTCCCTGACTCTGGGTTCGGGAGGTTCGGGAGGGGTGATTGCACCCGCCCTTTTTACAGGCGCAATGTTAGGCGGAGCCTTCGGAACAGCTGCAAACATTATCTTCCCCGGAACGATAGCAGAGTCAGGAGCCTATGCTATGATAGGGATGGGAGCGGTTTTTGCAGGAACGGCAAGGGCTCCCCTTACTGCTATTCTGATTCTGTTTGAGATGACCAGAGATTATAGCCTCATTCTTCCTCTCATGTTTTCCTGCGTCCTGAGCAATGTAATGTCCAATGCCCTGCATTCCGAATCTATTTTCACGGAAGGGCTGAGAAGAAAAGGGTTCAAAATCAGGAAAGGCAGGGAAGTTGATATCATGGGGTCCATGATTGTAAAGGACGCCATGGTTACACACGTCCAGACTGTTTCGGAAGAGAAAAATGTAGGAACACTTATCGCACTCATGCAGGCAAGCCGCCATGCCGGTTTTCCGGTGCTTGATTCAAAAGGCAAACTTTCGGGGATAGTGACGCTTTCGGACCTCCGGAGCAAAGTAAAGTATGGAGAAGTTGATAAAAAAATAGGTGATATCTCTACCCGCAATGTAGAAGTCGCCTATCCTGACGAAACTCTTGAAACCGTCCTCAAACGCCTTGGCTCAAAGCAAATAGGCAGAATCCCTGTCGTGGACCGCCAGGACAATACAAAGCTACTCGGTCTCATTACCCGAAGCGACGTCGTAAATTCATATAATAAGAAAGTGATCGAGAAAGTCCGGGACACTGAATAATCGCCAACAGTCGAAATACAGGAATTTAAAAGAAGTAAACAAAGTCATCAATTCCTGGAAATATTTCCTCAGTATGGTAGCTTTTTTGTAGGACGCGATTTATAGTTACATAGGGAAGATGAATGAAGCACTGATGGGGTAAAAGGCTTCATACTTCTGTTTCAAACTACGGATTAACTAAATAAAGGGGTATTGGGGAAATGACAAAACATAATCCTACCAAGATTACTGCAGAACCGGGAAAGCAAGAGATCATTATCATGAGGGAATTTGACGCTCCGCGAGAGCTGGTTTTTAAAGCATTTACAGACCCGGATCTTTATACACAATGGATCGGACCAAGGGAACTCACAACATCTCTTGAAACATTTGAATCGAGAAATGGCGGGTCATGGCGGTATATCCAGAAAGATCCGGAAGGCAATGAGTATGCATTCCATGGGGTAAACCACGAGGTTGCAGAACCTGAAAGAATAATCAGTACCTTTGAGTTTGAAGGGCTTCCGGAAAAAGGGCATGTCATCCTTGACACAACAAGATTTGAATCGTTGCCAGGTAACAGGACAAAACTAACATCTCACTCTGTCCTGCAGTCGGTTGAAGACCGCGATGGTATGCTCCAGTCAGGCATGGAAGAAGGTATCAATGATTCTTATGACCGCCTTGATGAGATGCTGGAAAGGATGCTAAAATAAACTTCCGTTAATAATACTTCACTGGAATAAAAACTATTCAAAATAATAAATCCGGAGAAAAATACATGCAAAAAATCACCCCGTTTTTATGGTTCGACAGCCAGGCTGAAGAGGCGGTTAACTTCTATATCTCCGTTTTCAAGAATTCAAAAATACTAACCACGGTGCGCTACGGAGAAGCAGAGCCCGGACCGAAAGGTGCTGTGATGTCCATGACATTCCAGCTTGAAGGACAGGAATTCATTGCGTTGAACGGCGGTCCGGAGTTTACTTTCTCTCCAGCCATATCGTTCTTCATTAACTGCGAGACGCAGGAAGAAGTAGATGAGTTGTGGGAGAAGCTCTCCGAGGGCGGAGAAAAACAGGGACCTGCATGGGTTAAAGACAGATACGGCGTTTCATGGCAAATAGTTCCCACTATTCTCGGAGAACTGTTAAGCGACCCTGATCCTGAGAAATCGAGAAGAGTCATGGACGCAATGCTCCAGATGGATAAAATTGACATAGAAAAACTGAAGCAGGCACATAAGGGACAATAAACTAAAAGGAATTAAAAAGATGAGTAAGAACAATACACAGCAGCCGCCTGAACCTCATCCTGCACTCAGGCTCCTTGAAGGGCTTGTCGGCACGTGGAGTATAAGTGGTCGTACTCTTGATTCTAAAACGGATAATGTATCTGCACTCACTGTTTTTAAATGGCTGCCGGGAGAATTCTTTTTAAAACAGAATTTCGAGGCTGATTTTATGGGCATGAAGATTCAGAGCCTTGAACTCATTTACTACAATCCGGAAAATGATACTTATCCTTCACTTGTCTATTCCAATCTGGCAGGAATTCCGATTCCATACAGATATGACGTCAGGGGCAAAGATGTGATAATCACGACGGATCTTGCCGGAGGGGCGAAAATGACAGGAAAAATAAGCGAGGATGGGAATACATTCTCCGGAGGATGGAGGCCAAACCCGGGCAAAGAAGATTTCGGGAATGTAGCTTATGATTTTGTCGGAACCAGGGTACAATAGATCCTTTTCATGCAGACTTGTCCATGGTTTGCAAGCAAGCCTCGAACCAGGCATGCCTGGAATAAATGGCTACAGATTTAATATAGCTTCGGGGAAAAGTTATGAAAACCAATGATCAGAGAATATCACCGTGCTTGACCTTCAATCACCAGGCCGAAGAGGCAGCAAATTTCTACGTTTCTATTTTCTCTGCCGTATTTGAAAATTCGAAGGTTTTGAATATTGCTCGCTTTAGCAAAGAAGAACTTGAGGCTCTTTCGTACTTACCCGAAGATATTCGACCCGGACCTGCAGGCAGTGTGAGGACCGTTAGATTCCTGCTCAATGGACAGGAAATTGAAGCGGTTAATGGGGGAAAATTTTTCAATTTCTGTGAAGGTATGTCGCTTTATGTCAGATGCAAGACTCAGGAGGAGATAGACTGGCTCTGGGAAAAGCTGTCTGAAGGCGGGGAGAAAAGCCAATGCGGCTGGCTTAAAGATAAATACGGAGTGTCGTGGCAGATTGCACCTGCCATTGTAGACGAGATGCTGAATGATCTTGACCCTGAGAAATCAAACAGGGTAATTATTGCAATTTATGGGATGAAAAAATACGATATCGAAGCCCTGAAGAGGGCATATGAAGGACAATAAACTGAACAGGATTTGGAGGAGGAGATTTGTTATGCAGACAATAGGCATAATCACTCAATACACTGTTGTAGTCACACCAGAACTTGAGGAGTGTAAGGATTTTTATATCCAGAACTTCGGTTTTGATATCGTTTTTGAGTCCGACTGGTATGTGCAACTGAAGCAAGAAAACGGTACTGAACTGGGATTTATGAAGCCTGATCTCTCTAACCAGCCCGGGTTTCTTCATGCTGGATTTAACGGAAAAGGCATTATTTTTACCTTCGAAGTAAAAGATGCAAAAAAAGAGTATGAGAAAGCCAGAAAGATAGAAGGCTTAAAAATTATATTCCCATACACAGAGGAAGAATGGGGACAGAAACACTTTATGCTTGAAGACCCTGCTGGCACGTTTGTGGATATTGTCCAGCAGCTTTCTTAAAAAACTTTGCTGCAAAAGAGCAAAATAGTTTGTGATTTTTTCTTTAAGTTAGAATATATAATTGGTACATAATTGGGGATTTTTAATGATGACAGATTCAACCAAAGGACAGGTTTCGTATATAAATCCGGATGGACTGCCCAAGAACCCGGCGTTTACCAACGTAATTGTCGTAACCGGCCAGGTAAAAACGATTTACATTGGAGGGCAGGACGCAGTAGATGCTTCCGGAGCAATTGTTGGAAAAGGTGATATCAAAAAGCAAACTGAGCAGGTCCTGGCCAACCTGCAAACGGCGCTGAAAGCTGGAGGCGCTGAACTGGAGCATGTAGTCAAATGGAACTTATACGTAGTCCAGGGGCAACCTCTCCAGGCAGGCTTTGAAGCATTCCAGCAATTCTGGGGTCAAAGATCCAATCCTCCAGCCATTACCATGGCCTTTGTATCGGAATTGGCAAACCCGGATTTCCTGGTAGAGATAGATGCCATTGCCGTTGTGCCTCAGAAGTGACCCTATAAATAGAAATATTATACTGTACGCGAATACTTGATAGCGATGGTCCGGGAAAGACTAATAGATTCTCATGAACGCCTCAGAGATTCCCAAACTGCGTCTTCATAATACTGGCTTAAATAATTCTCCATTTAAAAGCCCAGCAGATGCGGTTTCGCATTCAGGTGTACTTCAGGCACAGGACTTTGCTGCTGCTAAATGGTCGCTCGGGCTCCGTATTAAAGATTCAACCGATAAAGACATTGAAGAAGCCTTCAATGAAGGCAAGATATTGCGCACACATGTAATGCGTCCTACCTGGCATTTTGTCGTGCCGGAAGATATCCGCTGGATGCTTGAATTAACTGCACCGCGAGTGAAAACATTACTTGCGCATTACAATAAGAAACTCGAACTCGATGACGCGCTGTTTGCCAGAAGCAACGCTGCAATCACCAGAGCCTTGCAGGATCATACATACCTTACCCGGCAAGAGCTGAAAACAGTGCTGGCAAATACAGGTATCGAGACCGATGTCCAGCGCCTGGCTCACATTATAATGTGGGCGGAACTGGAGGGGTTAATTTGCAGCGGACCAAAGCGTGGAAAACAATTTACCTATGCACTTCTGGAAGAGCGCGTGGAAAAGGCAAAAAAACTGAGTCGAGAACAGGCTCTTTCCAGACTTGCACTCAACTATTTTAGGAGTCATGGGCCAGCCCAGTTAAAGGACTTTTCATGGTGGTCTGGGCTTACCGTTAAAGACGCGAAAAATGCCATTGAATTAATCAAACCGAAACTGGAGCAAGTGACACTGGACGGTAAAACGTACTGGTTCTCTGCCCGCGCAGAAATAACAGCACAAGAATCGTTATCCGCATTTTTACTATCAATTTACGATGAGTATATTATTGCCTACAAGGACAGAAGTGATATCAGTGAGGCACGCAAGATCGAAAAAATGATCTCAATGGGCAATGCTTTGACTGCAGTTATCATTTTGGATGGCAAATTAGCAGGCACCTGGAATAAAGCTTTGAAAAAAAGCAGGGTCGAAATCAGGCTAAATCCGTTTCGAGAACTGGGTAAAGATGAGCAAGAGGCATTAGAATCAGAGGTTGCCCGATATGGGAAGTTTGTCGGACTCCCTGCAGTTGTCGTTAAATAATGTTCTTAAGTAATCTACTTCCAGGTTATCGTTAAATAATCTTCTTTAAGTAATCTACAACACGTGGCAGCGCTGCGGAGATCGGAAGATAGAATTTCCAGAAATTTCTGAGATTATCCTGCCTGCCGGAAACTATCTTTGAACCTTTGAGGTGTTCAGCAAGGACTAAAAATATATTACTGGTCGTTAGCAACAGCAAGAAGGCAGTCAGTGTGAGTTTCACATCAATTCCCTGCAACTTCTTTTATTACGATCTCATGGGGACTACCGGGTAAATGTCATCTCCCACCACCCGAGTTATACAACCTTTTCCTGTTTGCCGTACTCACCATGATGAGTTATATGTGATTGTGTATGTATTTCCTTTATCGTTGTGGGGTTTATTCATTTGTATCAGGTTAGCTTATCCTGCGGTATCTTTAAGTTGGATATATGGCAGTGGCAAAACCCACTGCGGTCATCAAGGTAATGAATATCAAATTTTAGCTCAATGCCGGTTTTGATTGAACAATAGCTAGCAGTAGTCAACAAAAAAGCAGAAAAATGATTTATATGAAAATTTTACCTGACAATTAATTGCATGAGGTTTATTATATGGTACACAGGCAATTCCCGATAAATGACCCGGAGCGCCGGAAATGGCAGGACCCGGAAAAGATCTTGACTGATATTGGCCTGAAGCGGGGTATGACATTTGTGGACGTAGGATGCGGCGATGGATACTTTTCCATACCTGCAGCCAGGATGGTAGGGCAGGAAGGAAAAGTGATCGCAATAGATATCGACAAAGGTTCCGTAATGCGGCTCCAGCAGAAGGCAGCGGAAGAAGGATTCGAAAATCTATCAGCCGAAGCGCATGCTGCGGAGGAAACTATCGCCTGTAAGGGATGTGCCGATTTTGTTTTCTTTGGGATAGATCTCCATGATTTTGCTGACCCGGCACAGGTCATAAGGAATGCCGGGCAGATGCTCCGACCATCAGGACTGCTAGTCGACCTTGATTGGAAACCCGAGCCCATGTCATTCGGCCCGCCACTGGAAAAGAGATTCTCCATCGGTAAAGCCCAGCAACTGATCGAGTCTGCCGGGTTCCATACAACTTCTGTAAATGAGGCTGGACCGTATCATTACATAATCATTGCCAGGCTGTAAGGAACGGCGTCAAGGCAACCCACGTAACCGATTATAGACCTCACTTTGTCACATGTATTACCGCCCCTGGAGAATAGTCGCTGCACATCCAGCTATTCCCTACATTGAAATACCTTTGCATGAATTCAAGCAATGGTAGAGTTTGATGGCTACTACCGGAGAATATTCAATCGGTTTACCGCCTGTGCAGGTTATAGTGAACGAATTACTGACTAAAAAGAAAAAATATAGCAGAAAAAACCCATTACCTATTCCCTGAAATATAGAGTAATGGAAATAGATAAAACCGAAATAATAGTCTGGCAGGCATTGTCCTGGCCAAGTACGATAATTCATACTCACACAATCAACGGGGACATTCATGACTATGGATTGGCGGTAGGCAAAACCGATGAAGGTATTCCGTTTGCTATGGAGTATGAAGTTGCACTGACCGAGGACTGGGATATTAAAGAGGTGTCGATTAAATCATTACTGGATGAGCGCGTTATTAAGCTCGTGCGCAGGGGGGACAGGTGGTACGATGGCGAAGGTAAGCACCTGGCCGGGTTTGATGGTGTGGGACTGGTAGATATTTCGATTTCTCCGTTTACGAACACGTTGCCAATCAGGAGGCTGCAGTTTGAGGGAGAGAGAACGCAAAAAGTAGACGTAATTTACTTTGACGAAAACAAATTTTCGATATCTCGGCTGCAGCAAATTTACAGCAGGGTGAATGAGCGGATCTATCGATACCAGGATATTTTACTGCCCGATTTTGTGTCCGATATTACGGTGGACAGTGAAGGGCTGGTGATGGATTTCCCTAAAATGTTCAAACGCGTCTGATAATGGCAAATAAGATAGGCTGTCCAGGAGACCAGAACCATGAACACAAATGAACTACCAAAAGGGTCGCCTTTAAAATTTTTTTTATTGATTTTCGCTCTTTCTATCCCGTTCTGGCTGATCGGAGGGAGACCACTGCCTCTTCCGATAAATCTTCCTGTGAGTGCGTTTATGTTTGTTTGCCCGCTAATTGCGGCCTCGATCCCTCTATATAAAGAACGGAAACCTGGCGGAATAAAGAAGTTATTAAAGAAAACACTCGATTATAGAAAAATAAAAAGAAAGGTCTGGTATCTGCCTATCTTTTTTTTAATGCCGATGATTATGCTGCTCTCTTACTGGGTAATGCGTTTTACGGGACGCCCACTCTCCGAACTGCATATTCCGTTTCTGGCAATCCCTCTGTTTTTTATCATGTTCTTTATCCCCGCTGTATGCGAAGAGGCTGGCTGGATGGGATATGCTTCTGGTCCCATGATGTATCGCAGGAGCGCATTAAAAGCTGGAATTATTATGGGATCTGTATGGGGGGCATGGCATTTCATTGGGTGGTACTTTCAAACCCATCATACTCTAACATGGACTGCAGGACAATTTCTATCTACGGTAGCACTTCGAATTATTATCTTCTGGATCTACAACAATACAGGAAGAAGCGTGTTTGCAGCAGTTCTATTTCACGACATGATGAATGTCAGCGAGTTTCTATTCCCAAATTATGGCTCACATTACGACCCGGTTGTTACCGGAACGATTACAGCAATTGTTGCAGGGATCGTGACCTTGCTATGGGGACCAGAAACATTAGCCCGATTCAGATATGCCCGACCATCGGCCTGAGATCATTATACAAACATCTGCTGGGAAGAATAAGAAGCTATTTTATAACAGGATGAGTATAAAAAATATAGAGTAAAAATCAAAAGCAGAATACTTCTACAGGACTTTAAAAGCAAAAGGGGGGCGTATCAGGATGACAAGCATACCTGGTGAAAGAAATGACAGCTACAGGAGTGGCTATGCTTCCGTTAACGGGCTCAGGATGTATTATGAAATTCACGGCACTGGCAGTCCACTTGTCCTGCTTCACGGCTCCCTGACAACAATTGACACCTCTTTCGGGAGGATTCTCCCATCCCTCGCAAAGACAAAGCAGGTAATCGCAGTAGAGCAGCAGGGACACGGGCATACTGCAGACATTGACCGCCCGTTGACGTATGAGCAGATGGCTGAGGACACAACCGGGCTTCTCAAGCAGCTCGGGATAGAAAAAGCCGACTTCCTTGGATACAGTATGGGAGGTGCTATCGCCCTGCAAATTGCTATCAAGCATCCGGACCTGGTACGCAAACTCGTGGCTGTTTCTGTTTCATACAGTAATGATGGGCTTTACCCCGAAATACTCGAAGGAGAAGAGAAAATGAAGCCTGAGGATCTCGACGGAACGGAATTACAAAAAGCTTACGAGAGAATTGCACCGAATCCGGAGAACTGGCACACATTGATTGAGAAAGAAAAGCAACTTACACGGGAATTTAAGGGCTGGACGCCTGATGAGGTTCAGGCAATCAGAGCTCCCGCACTGATCATGATAGGTGATTCCGATATCATCCGCCCTGAACACGCAGTTGAAATATTCCGGCTGCTCGGAGGAGGAGTAGCAGGCGACCTCACCGGCCTTCCACGTTCACGGCTTGCCGTACTCCCGGGCACGACTCACGTTACAATGGTTGAACGCTCAGATTGGCTGCTCTCGATGGCAGAAGAATTTCTTGATTCGCCAGTACCGGAGATAAAGTGACTGAGTATTCTGGATGGATAAATGCAGCTCACAGTTCAGAAACCAGGAACAGCCCCCTGATAAAAAAGAAATCAGGAAAAGAAGCTATTTTAGAATAATGTGGGGGATCTCATGCAGGAGATTGGGATAAACGCATACGAAGGACTGGAAAACTACCTGAAAAATATAATACTTGAAGATAGAACAGATGAAGACGGGAAGCAAATACACAATTTTTATGTCGAACTCTCCGCAAGAGAAACATTACCAATCACACGAAGGCTTTTTGAAGAAAACCTTTCTCTGGTCCATGAATTCAAAATCTCACAGCTTATAGAAAAGGAAAAACATCTTATAATTTACGGAGAAGCAGGCTCGGGAAAAACAAGCTCTCTTAAGTGGCTGAATTCCACTTTTGCAAGAGGTTGCCTTGAGGGAAAAAAAGAGAACGTCCCATTGTATGTGGCTCTTGACTCTTATGTTAAGGGTTCATTCTATGATTTTTTGAAAACGAAAGCAAAGCAAAAAGGCATTTCCGGACCTGAATTCAGGAAATTACTTCAAGGCAAAGCATTACTGCTTCTGGACGGCCTGGACTTGCCTGTACCTTCCGAGAATTTTTCCCCACTTGAAGAGATTTCCAGTTTCATTTCCGATTATGAAGATTGCCGGTATGTTATTGCATCAAGACATGGGCCATCCGGGAGCATAAAAAGTACATTTGCAGTTTGTGAGCTTGAGAAGTTATCGGATGAAAAAATAGGGCTGTTTATAGAGAATTACGTCCCTAATAAAAGACAGGCAAAGCTTTTGAAAAGCAGAATCCTGAAAAAAATCGATTCATACCCTTTTCTCCGAAACCCTTCTTTGCTTCAATTGTTGACCAGTATTTCAATCGCTCAAGTGGATAGTGAAGAAGAGAAAAGATCCGGCAAAGAGCTTATTTTTTCTGATCCAGATTCAATTCCCTTCGATCATGCAAAACTTTATCAGGATTTCATTTCAGAGCTTGTCAGAAACTACAGGGTAAAAGAAGAGGCTTTCAGTACCGAAATCTCCTGCCCTGATAAAATAACAAATAAGGAAGAAGTAAGCCTCGAAAAGGAAGAAATTGAAAGTTTTCTATCGGAACTTGCATTTAAACTCCAGCGCGAAAAAAAGATTTCGTGTAAATACAGCTGTGCCTTTGAGCTGGCGGAAAACAATGTAAGAAACAATATGTCCGGCAGGACAGGGACTAAAAGAATGGATTCCGGAAAAATAGAGGCTAAAAAGATTATCAAGGCCTGTCTCAAACTAGGGCTTCTTACCAGAACCCGCTCTGAAATAAGGTTCGGAATAAACAGGTCTTTTCAGGAATATTTCGCGGCTTTAAAGCTAAAAACAGATCTTGAAAACGGAAAGGACATCCTGGAAGCATGCAGGCATCCGGAATGGGAAAATGTAGTAATTTTTACTTCAGAGATGGTAGAATCAGGAGACAAACTGGTAAACGCCATGATTTCAGGCGGAAATTTAGATCTTGCCTCGAAATGTATAGGAAGAGCCAGCCCTGAAATAAAAGAAAAATTATGCTCAGAGCTCGCTGCCAGGCTCGACAGTGAATATACAGTGGAGAAAATAAGGGCAATCCAGAGTCTTGGAAGTCTGGGTGCCTGCGGGATTAGAGCCAGTTCAAAAGTACTTGAAAACAAGGACATAGGGGTAAAAAGAGAAGCGGTAAGAACTCTTGGTAAAACGAAATCAGAGACGGCACTCACTCACCTTATGGCTGCACTTGGAGATGAGGACTACTCCGTGAGGATAGAAGCTGTAAAAGCTCTCAGTGTAATAGGGTCTGAAAAAGCGATTGAAATACTTACATATGCACTCCAGGACAGAAACAGGGCTGTCCGCCTGGAAGCTACGGACGCACTGGTGAAAATAGGGTCAAAAAAGGCGCTCGATATTCTTGTTCTGGCACTTGGTGCGAAAGACGATTTTGTCCGCTTTGGAGCTATAGGGGCCCTTGGCAGAGCAAATCCGCGTGAAGTGACAGATGCTCTTATAAAAGCGTTTCAGGAAGAAAATAAACTCGTTCGGCTGGGAGCGGCCGAGGCTCTGGGGCAAATGGGTTCGGAAAGAGCTGTTGAACCATTCCTGGCTGCCCTGCAGGATGAAGACGAATTTGTACGGTGGATGGCTACAAAAGCACTTGGTAAAATAAGATCAGATGAAGTTTCTGAGAAATTCACAAATGTACTTGGGGATAAAAGCCATTACGTCCGAAGGGAAGCAGCAAAGGCTCTCGGGACAGCAGGTTCTGAGAAAACACTTGATTATCTTGTTTCCGCACTTTCGGACGAAGACGAATTTGTAAGAAAAGCAGCGGCTGAAGCTCTTGGGGAGAGAGGGCCACAAATAGCAAACTCAGAAGCAGCGGCTGATGCGCTTGTAAATATGCTCCGCGACGAAAGCCATTTCGTCCGTCTGGAAGCAGCAAAAGCACTTGGAATGGCAAGGTTCAGGGAAGCTGTATACCCGCTTCTTTTTGTCCTGGGCGATGAAAACCGTTTTGTCCGAAAAGAGGCTGCAAAAGCACTGGGACAGCTGGAACCCGAAAGAGTCCTTGGGCTACTTATCCAGGCTCTGGAGTCAGAAAACCAGTTTGTTAGGCAGGGAGCAGTAAGGGCCCTTGGGCAGATAAATCCTGATGTAAGTACGGACAGGATATCGGATAAGGTTTTTGACTCTCTTGATAGTGCCCTGGAGGATGAGGATAAGCTTGTAAGGAGGGAAGCAGCCAGGTCCCTGGAAAATATATCCAGAAATATGCCTGAAAGAGCGTTTCAGTCTCTTATTAATGCACTTGCCGACGAAGATGATGAAGTAAGGAGGCTTCTTGCAGGAGTGCTGAAATATCTGGATTCCGAAAAAGCGGTTCCTCATCTTGTCAGCGCTCTTAGGTCCCAGGACCCGATAGTCAGGCGGTTTGCGGCTGAAGCCCTTGGAAAGACAGGGTCTGAAAAAGCCATTGAGCCCCTGATAAATACAATGCTTATTGATCCGATAGGATTTGTCAAAGGAGAAGCTGCCAGATCTCTTGGAAAAATAGGCTCCAGAAAAGCCATAGAGCCCCTCATTGACGCGCTTCTGGATGAAAATAACGAAGGAAAGTGGGGAGCCGCAGAATCCCTGGGCAGAATTAAAGCTGAGAGTGCAGTCGATCCTCTTATTCTTGCCCTTGGCGACAGGGATGATTTCACACGTCTGGCTGCTGCAAAGGCTCTCGGCAGGATAAAACCTAAAAAAGCTATCGAACCTCTGATCAATGCACTTTATGACTGGAACCGCTTTGTAAAAGCAGAAGCTGCCGGAGCTCTGATGAAAATATGCACAGAAGCAGATAAAGAGCGGCTGCAGGCTTTGCTTGATTCGGAAAACGAACTTGCAGCAAACCTTGCTTTTGAAATACTGGAAGAAATTGTAATGGAGGAATTATCAAAAGTCAGGCTATTTTCGGAGACGCAGTAGCTCCAAAAAGAGAACACATTTCAATGAAACAAACAGAATAATATAAAAAAGTCTGAAAAAAGATACTCCTTTAAAAAGACACTGGATTGAAAAAAGTTCATTTGAGAATACCGGAGTCAGAAAAATGGAAAAAAGCCTCAAAAAAGACTTTCTTGATGCCCTCCATGGAAATCCTGTTAATAGAATCCCTGCCCTTTCTGTTACCCAGACCGGAACCGTGGAACTGATGGACATAACCGAAGCGGCCTGGCCGGAAGCTCACTCCAGCCCTGAGAAAATGGCAGCACTTGCTCTTGCAGGCCATAATATCGCAGGCCTCGAAGCTGTACGTTATCCTTATTGCCTGACAGTGCTTGCTGAAACTATGGGCTGCAATGTGAAAATGGGAACAAAAGATATCCAGCCCTCGGTCCTGTCTCACCCTTTCTCAAAAGGACCCGAAAACCTCAGAATACCCGTGAGCCTGCTAGAAAAAGGAAGAATACCCACGGTCCTTAAAGCAACTGAAATTCTGGCAGATATGACTGAGAATGAAATAGGAAGGGAAATTCCTCTTATTGCAGGCATGGAAGGCCCTCTTACAGTTTTTACCCACCTGGCCGGAATTAGAAACTGCCTGATATGGGCACTGAAAAAACCTGGCTATTTTGATGCGTTTACGGAAACCTGCACTGATCTCTGTATAGAGTACACAAACTCTCTTTTCGACCACGGTGCAGATGCCCTCTGTATGCCTGACGGAGGGATAATGGGCTCAAGAATGATGCCCCCTTCTGTTCTTGAAGATTCGGTCAAACCTTTCTACAAACGCTTTTGCGGAAAAGTAAATGGTCCCGTGATACTGCACATCTGCGGCGATGTTGGAGATTCCTTAAAAACTCTTTCAGAATGCGGTTTCGAAGCTATCAGCATCGAAGAAAAGGTCAACCTAAAAGCTGCAAAAGAAGCTATTGGTAATAGGGCAAGGTTAATAGGAAACGTCTCCCCCTCAAGGACCCTGCTATTCGGAACCCCGGAGGCCGTGAAAGCAGAAGCAAAAGAGTGCCTATCCGCAGGAGTGGATATTCTTGCCCCGGGATGCGGGATCGCCCCCGGGACTCCGCTTGCAAATATAAGGGCGCTTGTGGAGGCAAGAGACGAATGGTATCAGGAGAAGGTTTGAATAACACAAAACAAAAATTATGCGTTTCCTTTATACATATAAAGATAAAAAGAAAAGATAAAAAGAAAAGATAAAAAGAAAAGATATAAGAAAAGATATAAAGAAATGTAAAGAAAAATGTAAAGAGAATTTATGATTCCATAAATAATTTTTCCATAAACCTGGCGTAAAAGGTTCTGTAAGGCTTAAAGATCCTGTTCAAATAGATTATTGAATAATAATGGTAAATATTATTCAATAACAAAGTAACTCTTATTTCTCTTTTCAGGCCGGTTAACTCTTATTCCTCTTTTTGACCGGTTGATCCTGCTGGTAGAAGAGCTCTTTTCCCCGAATCTGTTTCAGTGTTTATCTGTTTTACGGTTTAATAAACCAAAAAAGCTATTTCAGCAGTTAAAAGATACATATTCTTCATCATATATTATAAAAATTAGATAATTTTAAATCTATTTATTCCGTTTATAGTAATTGATAATAAAATTAAATTAAAATATAATCTATGATTAGAAATTTAGACCATTTTTTAGCCTATTTTCAGTTTCTAAGTATAGATTATTCGAATTAGTAAATAAATTATGGGGGGTGAAATTATGGCAGATAGTGAACACTTGAAAAGATGTAGCAGGTGTGTGTTACCCGAAACAGCACCAAACATTACTTTTGATAAAGATGGTGTTTGTAACTTTTGTCATTCTTATAGAAATGTGGAATATGAAGGTGAATCAAAACTTAAAGAAATACTATACTCGTACCGCAAAGACAGCAACAAGTATGACTGTGTAGTAGGAGTCAGTGGAGGAAGAGACAGCAGTTATACACTTCTTAAGCTTGTAAAAGACTATAAACTGAAAGTTCTGGCAGTTAATTATGAAAATCCGTTTACTGATCCTCAGGCCAGGATAAACATTGACAATGCCATACAGGCATTGAATGTTGACGTTGTCAGTTTTAAATTGAAGAATAATATTCATGAAAAAACATTTAAACACAATTTTACTTCGTGGCTTCGCAAACCGTCTCCTGCGACCATACCCATGATGTGTATTGCCTGCAAATTGATTCTTCCGAATGTGATCAATTATGCAAAAAAATATGATGTAAAGTGTGTAGTTACAGGAGGCAATCCGTATGAATATATTTCTTTTAAAAGGGAGTTGCTGAATGTTCCAACAGATGAAAACTACATGAATCTCTTAACAAAAAGTTTTGGCATTAAAGGGTTTGGAGGAATTGCCAGTGAGGTGTTAAAAAACCCATCTTATTGTCATCCGATGTGTATCCCTACAATGATAACAGGATTTTTGTACGGAAATCCTTACAGCTTCGGACCCAGGTTTTTGACCCCAAAAATTAATTTTATAGATATATTTCACTACATTCCCTGGCAGGAGGAGGAAGTTCTGTTAAGGATTAAGCAAGAACTGAACTGGGAAAGCCCGAAAAGGTTCAGTTCATCCTGGAGATTTGATTGCACTGTAAGCCATTTAAAAGATTACATGTATATGAAAACGCTCAGCATGACAGAAAAAGACGATTTTTATTCCAAAATGGTGAGAGAAGGCGTGATTACTCGTGAAGATGCACTCATGAGGATAAAAGAAGAAAACAAACTGCATATAAATGAAGTACAGGAGTTACTTGATAGTACAGGTATTAGCATTGTTTCCCATTTGCAAAACGAAAAAAAGGAAATAATTCTCAAAGAATTATTGGCCGAAAAAGTCAGGTGATTTTCATCAAATCCATTAAAAACTATCTATTTTTTGGAATATAACCTCTTTTTTGGGATTGGTAAACCTTGCCTGGAAGCTGAGTATGGAACTGGTTTTCTCACCCGAGAAATCCAAAAATAATAACCCTGTTGCTTAACTGCCAAACATCAGAACCGCTGGAATAGCTGCGAGTATGATGTTTATTGCCAGGGGGATACCAACTATGGCAAGTATCACTCTTTTCATTGACATCCCGTGTGCTTCTGAAAAACCTACAAAAAGCATATAGAAGGCGTAGTATGTGATAAGTATAATTACAGCCATCATGAGAACAAACGATATTATGTTAAACAACCCTCCCTCTAAACCCTGTTTTTCTGAAACATAGAATATCAGCATCATGATGTCAATTGCAGGAAAGATGACTACCAGAGCTGCCATGTAGTAGCAAAATACCCGCAGGGTTGCGTTAAAGTCACCTTTTGCACCGCATATCTTGAGCAGAATATGATATGTAAATGCATTCAGAGGAACAGATATTGCCATCATGAATAGAGAGAATACAAAAACTCCTGCAGCGATCAAAATGATGTCGATGAGGTCCTTTTCTGGAAGAATATCGTCGAATGCAAACATCATGAAAGGTATGGACAGCAGTGATACAATGAGTATGGCAAAAGCCATGAAATTCAAAGGTTCTTTGAGACTACCGGATGTTGGCATCTCTTTAAAGAAGGCCCGAGGATGTGTGATGACATACTTAGTAGTGTTAAACCATTCTTCGAGATAACCCGAGATAGAAAACATTACAAATCCCACCAGTGTCTATTATTTAATGTAGCCCTGAAGCCACATAATGCCCGTAATATCGTCCCCGACTGCAGGGATGTATCCTCCGGTCCTGCTTGCCAGGACGAAAATAAAAAGATCAACATCGTCTTCCCCATTCAGCCGGTAAAGAGGACCTTCCCGAAAAAGGGGAGCTTTTATCCGGTAGACAGTTCTATTTTCGAACTTTAATTCCGTAACTTCCTTAACCGGAGCCAGAAATATAAAGTCATCAATATCACCCTTATTGAACCAGAAGAAACCTGCTGCCCCTTTTTCAGGGGTGATCGTTATATTCCTATCAAGCAGGTCTCCTGTCTCCAATTTTGTTAGATAATAAGCCAGCGCAGACAAATGAAAAGTATATTTTTTACTCTGTTCGTAAATACCTTTATTCTTAAAATACATCGTATCAAAAAATGCAAGAGAAGCCCCTTCCAGAGTACAGCGAATCTGTGCTTCCTGCCCATTCGTCCATTCTTCAATGCCATGTATTGTAATCTCATGTGCTATCCCGTCCGCAGCAAAAGGATAGGCTGTCCATATTTCATTATTAACGGTTACGGTACAACTTTTTAACATCCCGCCCTTTGAGAAATATGCTTTTATTTTGTCTCTTTTTTGGTCGAGTGACTCGACAAATTCCGGGTTTTCGATACCTTTGAAAAAAGCAGATTCAATTTCATTATCCGATTCTACAACAGTAAACCAGTGATCTCCGTGTCCACCCGCTTTCTCTGGCTTCATTTCTTCCCTTTCCTTCTGATTGGAGCAACTTAATATTCCCATTAAATAACCCTTTAATTTTTCATCATATGTATAAATGGAGATTAAGGTTAAAAACTTATTCATAAAAATTATACTGTTTGAGAAATGGATGTTGATATACCTGCAAGATGTGGATGTATGAGAACAAGCGGCAAAAGCCTGAAAAAAACTCAAACAGAGCAGAATTGAACCATACATGAAAAAGACTTACACGCTCGTCTTGTTGCATTACTGATTTTCAAATTTCTTTTTTATTCTCTTTCTTTTTGAGTAAGGCCGCCAGACAAGCTGGCGGATTTCCGAGGTTATGCGAATTTAAAAACCTTTTCTAAAATAGGTTTCTTCTCAACAGAACAACCTTATTCGCTATACAAAACCGTTTTTGTCACGCCCGAGTTTCGCTTCGGGAGCACATGAAATCAAAGATTTCATGGGAGTTGCACTGTGAGTGCAACAGCACGAGGTCCTTTTCGCTTCGCTCAAGAGGACGAAATAAAATCTTGACCCGTAGAACCTTATTCGCTATACAAAACCGTTTTTACCACGCTCGACGGAGGAGAGCGGCTTGTCTCAAAAAGATGAAAAAGATGAAAAAGAAATTATAGTTATAACCCTATTAAATAATCCTTTTAAAGAAAGAATTAGCAAATAAAAACCTATTTCTGCTTTTATAGCAGTTTATTGTTTTTTCAAGTTTTTTCGTCCTGTTTATTCTCTGTCTCCTGTTTATTCTTCATTATTTCGTTCTCTTCCTTCAGCTTCCTTCTGCTTTTGGGTAGGGCCGCCAGACAAGCTGGCGGATTTCCGAGATTATGCGAATTTAAAAACCTTATCAGAGATAAAATATTTTTTAAACGAACAACCTTATTCGCTATACAAAACCGTTCTTGTCACGCTCGACGCAGGAGAGCGGCCTTTCCCGCAATAAAAAAGAATAATAAGAGCTAAGAGTAATTCCAGAAGTGATAGCAACAATTGAAACACTGAAAACCAAGTAAAAATTTATACAAAAGAAAACCACTATTCACTCCATCAATTCCGTATCCTCATGTGAATAAGCAGGCGCACAGCAGCAGAGAATTTTCAGTTCCTTTTCACCGGTGTTCCTTATCCTGTGCGGTGTTCCCGGCCTGATGCAAACGGAATCCCCTATACGGACTTCAAACTCCTGCCCGTCCAGAGTCATTATCCCGCAGCCTTCCGTGACGTGATAGATCTCTTCAGTCAGCCTGTGGCTGTGAAGCATTGTTTTTCCTCCGGCAGGGATTGTGGCTTCGGCAAGGCTCTGTTTTGAGTTACCGTGGACTGCGGGATACATAAGTTCACGGATTATAGAACCGTCTTTTGTAATGTAGGGTTCTACTTTTTCGTACCTGGTTTTTAGCTGCATTAGGAGGTATTGAAGCAGGGAACTATATAAGAATTTTTGTTTCTAAGAGCTTTTTTCAAAGAGGAGGAGAAGGTTCATCTTCCTGCAAAAATTCGGAAAAGAGCACGGGGTAATCGGGAATTTTTTCAGCGTCTATCATAATTAAATTGAGGTAGAAAGGGCCTCCCCTTTTGATGTCTACAGGAGCGGGATCTACGAATTCCCGGATGTCAGCAGGATGTTCGAGATAAAACCGCTCAAGTTCAGGACGGTTAAGGTTCTCTTTGCAGGGGAGACCGATGGCATAGATTCTGGAATCTAAAAGGTCTCTGGCTCCTGCGTCCAGAACGAGTGCAAAAAAAGAGTAAAGGCCATGAGGCAGGTCAAGCATGTATCTTGTGTCCACTTCAAGTTCGGATAATAGAAAGTCCCTGGTTTTTTTCCTGTAAACCATTAAAAGCAGTACTTTATCCCCGGTAAGAATTTCCTGGACCGTATCAGGCAGGAAAAGGTTGCCAAAGACGAACTCGCATTCTTCATAAGTTGAATCCGAAAAATCATTCCTGACGAACAGCAGGCCGTCCTGGTCAGAAAGTGAATAACCCATATTGCCTTCATGATCTATTATCGGATATTTACCTGCAGAAGTGTCCTTCCAGAACCTGTCAAGAGCCTTATTCTCAATTTGTGATAATAGACTTATACATTTTCCAACAGCAAAGTCTTCCATATACTAAACCCCCTGATTCCCCGGCTAGTATTCAGCCAGGGTTCCCCTTTTTCAAGACCCGTTCGTAAAATCAAAGCTTGCAAGGCATTTATCCAAATATAATATATTAAAAGCACTATATAAATGTCTGATCACGAAAAGAAGCTAAATTTAGCTTTAAAAAAACAAATTTAAAAGAAAAATAGAAATAAGTCAGAGTGCATCAAAAAACAAATTCAATATTATCTAATCAGTTTTTATTCATTTATTTTTATTTAATCGGCTTTTATTTAATCCATTCTTGTACAATTAGCTCTTGTTCAACCAGCTCATGAAGCTGGAGAACTAGACCAGTCTGTTCAGCTACTCAATTCAGCTAATATCCGTAACTGATCAGGCAGCCAGCCAGTAAACTATTCTTCCGCGACTGCTCAAAAGTGACCTGCTTCAACACTTTTAAGACCCTCCGAAAATCCTTTTCCTCATTTTCCGTTTCGCACTTCCTGACATCTGTTTAAGGATAACAGGAGTTGGAGTATTTTTTCCGGCTGGAGCGACTTTTCCTTCTCTGATCGCCCTGAGTACGGCTTCCACAGTGTTTTCGGAAGCATCGACCTCAGTATATGCCTGCCCTACCATTTCGGGAATATGGGAATCGCTCCCTGCAACTCCGGGTATTCCAAGCCTTTTTGCCTCGGCAAGGGCTTTCCTGTTGGCTGAATTGAAGAGACAGCGGGAATTAAAGACCTCAACTGCATCGATATCAAGCCCTTCGAAACTTCCTATTCCATGGGAACTGCGCTTGAACGGATGAGGAATAATAACCGTGCCGCCAAGCTTCCTTGCCTGCCTGATCGTTTCTTCAGGGCTCAGCAAAGGCTCAATGTTTTCCCTGACCCCGAGAACCAGGATATGTCCTTTAGAAGAACTCACTTCCACTCCCGGAATGACTGTAATTTCAAGACCGAGCTCCAGGGCTCTTTCCGCACAGACCAGCCCTCCTTCAACAGTATCGTGATCGCATATAGCAAAGCCGTCAAGCCCTCTTTTGCGAGCGAAATCAATGATATCCCTGTGTCTCGAATTACTATCTTTTGAATGCTCGGAATGTACGTGGAGATCGAATTTCATGATAATATAAAAATGCAACCCGGAGTTATATAAATTTTGAAACGGAAAAGGAAAAAAAGAAAAAAGAAGAAAGGCATCTGGAAGATTTCTCTTTTCAAGGGAAAGCAGTGAAATTCTATGTAAAAAATAGAGGGAAAAAATAATGTAAAAAAATAATGTGGAAGAACAAAGTGAAAGAATAATGTGAAAGAACAAAGTGAAAGAATAATGTGAAAAAATGAAGGGAAAAATAGAGGGAAAAAAATAATGCGAGAAATAACCAGCTAATAGCTGCAGGATTTTAATAGATTAAGGTTTGCACTTAAAATAAAAAAAGTGCTGCCTCCTGAAAGAAGAATCCGTCCGTTTTTATAGTTACGGCAAAATAAAACACAGGAGGAATTACGAACGGGTTTTTATGTAAAAAAAATCTGGTGTAGGGGTAGTTTAGGATATTAGGAGGGTCTGATTTCTTCAGTAGACACCCGTTCGCAAATAAGCTAACGACTTTTGAGTATAAATGTCTTTCGTAGACATACGAACAATATTCAGATCTTATGAAAAAATTTCCTGAGAAGAAAAATATTAGTAAAGATGCGAATAATATGAAAATGATTTTTATAGAATTGGAAAAGATTATCATTATTCCATAGTGCCCGAAAAGGCCTTAAAAACCTTATTCAACCCTGTTTATCAACGTTAAGTTCCAGGGATTTTATCCTGTTGATTATATCCGTTCTGGCTTCATAATCCACTGAAATCCGCTCTCCGTACTCAACCCTGTGTACAATTCCCTCATCGTACAGCCAGGAAAGGGTCGACATTCCTTTCTCCGAATTAGGAAGAGAAAAGGAATAAAAGGCCCAGGCAGGCAAATGTTTGATTATCTCGGCTTTTAACTCCTCTATGCCGGTTTTCTTTTTTGCGGAAACAAATACAGGGTTTGGAGCCATGTAACCTATTTCTTCCATAACAGCTTCAAGCTCGTGCTCTTCAAGCAGATCGGTTTTATTAAGCACTGTAATTACTGGAACTCCCTTTATACGGTCCCAGAGAGTATCATGGGATGTGGACAGCTTCTGCAGAATTATCTCGGGTTTTTCACTTACATCAACTACCAGCAGGATAAGGTCAGACAGAAAAATCTCGTCCAGTGTGGACTTGAAGGCATCAACAAGCCAGTGGGGAAGCTCCTCTATAAACCCGACCGTATCTGTTAAAAGAGCCTTTCTCCCTCCAAGGTCAAGAGCCCGCGTAGTTGGGACAAGGGTTGTAAAAAGCATATTCTGGGCTTCAACGCTTTCATTTACAATGGCATTGAAAAGTGTGCTTTTTCCGGCATTGGTATAACCTGCAAGGGCGACAAGGGAAAAGCCTTTCCTGTGCCGGAAAGCACGCAGCGACTCGTCATCTTTTCCGGCAGATTCAAGTTCTTCTTCGATCCTTGTAATTCTTTTCTTCAGGTCCTGCTCGTAGGCGTCTTCATAGTCCCCAAGCCCCATGAAACCTGCTCTTTCCTCTTTCTTTACAAGGGAAACAATGGCTCTTGACCTCGGGATTTCATACCTGAGCCTGGCAAGTTCAACCTGAAGTTTGGAACGGCGTGTGGTAGCTCTTTTTGCAAAAATCTCAAGGATGAGCTGGAATTTGTCTATTACCTGGCACCCGCAGATTTCCGAGATATTGAAAAGCTGGATTGTAGAAAGCCTGTTATAGAAAATTACCTTTCCGGCTCTCTTCTGTCTAACAAGTTCGGCAAGCTCCTCTATCTTTCCTTTACCGAGCTGGTACCTGGAATCAGGAAATCTTGTCTGCGTAAGCTCACCCACAGGGACATAACCCGCGGCTTTTGCAAGCTCTCTCAGTTCCTGGAAGAGATATTCGCTGCGTTCAGGGTCAGCCCGCGGATTTGTCCTTTTTACGAGAATAACCCGGTTTTCTGTTTCGGATTTCTTTTCGGATGGAATTATTACGCCTCGATATTAAGTTCTTTTATAAGTAGATTCCGGGCACTCAAAGAGATATGATGAGCAAGCTCGATGCCCCTTCTCTCAGCCATTGATTCCTGATATTTAAATGTCCGGGAAAACATACTTTCGGGCACCCAGAGAGGCTGGTTGTACATGTCCCCTTTCTCTGCCACAATCGTGCCCTCAAAAGAGAGCTGATCAGCCGTATCTTCAATTAACTGGACAATATCAAGCAGACCGGGTGATCTTTTTAGCCATACGGGCAGAATTTTTATCTGGTTTATTTTTTCGATATGGTCAGCAGAAACGGTGAGAGCTGCCGCTGCACAGACCATGTAGTAGCCGCCTTTTATTTTGTGCCTGCCCGAAATGTCCACTGCAATAATGTCCCACATTTAATACTTCACCCTCTTCCGGGATGAAAAACCGTATTCAGGAAATCCTGAAAACGGTAAACATGTTCAGGTAAACCTGTTTATTTAAATCAGTAATGAAGCCGTAATAAAAGAATAACTGACAATGGACCAGTATTAAGTCCAGTAATATTCGAAGTCCAGTAATATTCGAAGTCCAGTAATATTCGAAGTCCAGTAATATTCGTTCAATTTTATTCAAAGAATCAATACAGAATCACTGAAAATATGCAGTCAATGTAAGACGGTATGGAATTACATTTTGACTCTGCTTAATTACATTTTGACTCTACTTAATTACATTTTGACCCTGCTAATATCCAGATATTCGACTTCTTCCCCTTTCTCGACTGCAAAAATCATTCTTTTGCGAACGCTGTTTGCAAGCCTGACAGCCCCGGACATAACCGGAAGCCTGAACTCATGGTCCCCCGGAATAACGTTTACGAGGTATTCGGAGTGAGGAAGTTTTTCTATTGATTCGACTTTCCTGTAGACCCTGAAATGGGTCCCGAATTTAAAGCCTGTTTTTGCGACGTGCCCCGAGTCCCTCAGGGCTTTATATGCGCTGAATTTCCTGAGGAAAGAACCTTCTATTCTTGAGGCTTTCTCGACAAACTCATCGAATGAGAAGGCCTTTCCTTTCCTGTCCCTGACAATTATTATCCCCCTGGAAAAGAGGTACAGGGATTCGACAAGGGAAAGCTGAAGCCTTTCAGAGTCAAGCATTTTCCCGTAGAATCCCCGGGCATACAGGGTCCCGGAAGCTTCCGCATCCCAGGCTATTACCCTGTCTTCAAGGAAGGTTGCATTGGTTTTAACTGCCGGGAAGGGCTCGGACATTTCCCCTTTCGGAGAAGCGGATTTGACTTCGTAAAAGGTAAGGTCGCTCTCTTCATCCACTACAGCCAGGATAAACTGTTTGTGCACGTTTTCTGCAGACTCAACCGATTCCTGCAAAAGCTTCACGGAAAGAAGCTGCCTTTCCGAAAGTACATGAACAAAAATTTTTGCCGCACTTTTTCCGGGATGGCTGCCTCTGGGGTATACCCTGAAATCCGCAGCTGAAGGCTGGACATAATACCCCCTCTCTTTAAGGTCCTTATAAACAATGTACTTAAGCTCGAAATTCTGCTGCCTTAAAGAAGCCTGTTCGAAAAACTCCCTGAAATCGAGAAGTTTTCCTTCAAGCTCGATATCGATTTTTCCCCTTGACTGAAGGTATGCAGCCTCCACAAGCGAGAGTTCGAGGCCACCATCTCTGGGACGCCCGAAATAACCTGTTTTATAAAGTTCAGCCACCGCTTCCTTTCCTGCAAGAACGCGGTCCTCTTTAAGTTGTGTTTTCAATAGGTTCACCTGAAAAGAAAATGAAATGAAAATAAGTTTTATAAAAATTTATTTTATAAGGTCCTGACTTTTAACACTCGGATTTATGTCAGTCTGGTTTAAGGGCCTGGCTTTTAAGAATCCGGCCTCTATTAATAACTGGTATATAATAATCTGGCTTAATATAATATTGTTTTTTCTACCCTCAAAGACCACTATTGCGTCAATGTCAGGTACTATGTATCCTGCCTTCAGTAAGAAAAACAGATTAAGGCTGCTGTTTATTCATACATTTGCCCGGAAGCCCTGGAGTCCCTGAACTTACGCGCAGCTTCAACAAGAGAACCGGCAAGTTCCCTGTATGCAGCTCCGTGAAGGTGGGCATAAGAGCCAATTGTATTGTTGACGATTAGCCCGTCCCTGTCTCCCTTTATTCCGGTGCCTCGTGAAAGGGTTATTGCAAATTCTGCGTCATCCGGGATCTCCAGAATCTCGGAGTGATGGAACTCATGGCCTTTGAAGCTGTTGCCTTTCTTTCCTATGGGACAATCCCTTTCAAGGGTTCCTATATTATAACTTACAACCCTTGTCTGCCCCATGACTGTGTGACCGGGAAGCGCGCCGACCATTAAGTAAGTGGATTCGGGCATGGAGGCATCATGGTAAGTGCCTTTTCCCGGAACCCCAGTACTGATTTTTTCCGTAAGGTACATGAGCCCTCCGCATTCGGCATATACTGGCATGCCTGCAGCAGAAGCGTTTTTGATAGCTGCCCTCATGGATTCATTGGCTTCGAGTTCGGCTGCGAAAAGTTCGGGGTAGCCGCCTCCAATGTAGAGTCCGTCAACATCAGGAAGCCTGGGGTCATTTACAGGGCTGAAGTAAACAATTTCCGCACCTGCAAGTTCCAGAAGGTCGATATTGTCACGGTAGTAAAAGTTGAAGGCTTCATCAAGTGCAATCCCTATTATCGGCCTGGGAACGGCATTAATTACGGCAGGGGAAAAAATATTGTTTTCCGGAACTTTCAGGGGTTTTGCACTTCCTGCAATGTCGAGAAAGCGGTCCACATCAATTCCTTTATTGATAATCTCTTCAATGCCATGAAGCCTGTCCTCAAACCCTCCGTCTCCAAGCCTCCGCCTGCCTTCAAGGGCTGGCATAAGCCCGAGGTGCCGCATGGAAATCTGCATGGAAGGGTCTCTTGGAATTATTCCTATCACAGGCACGCCAGTGTAGTGTTCTATTGCCTCTTTTGCCTTCTGTGCGTGGCGGCGGCCTCCGATATTATTGAGAATAACTCCCGCAATTTCCACATCAGAGTCAAAATTTTTATAACCGCCAATAAGGGCAGCAGCAGAGCGGGTAATGCTGCGGGCATTGATTACAAAGACTACGGGGCATCTAAGGATCTTAGCAATCTGGGCTGTGCTCCCGAGGTCGCTTAAGCTTTCAAAGCCCTCGTAAAGCCCGCGAACGCCTTCGATAATAGCGATATCGGCTCCGCCGTCGGTTTCACAGGCATGGGTATAAACATCAAGAATTCCACTTTCATCCATGAGGTATCCGTCAAGGTTCCTGCAGAACCTGCCTGTTATCTCGGTGTGATAGCTGGGATCAATGTAGTCAAGGGCGACCTTAAAGGGCTGTACTTTATACCCTCTGGAGACGAGAACAGCCATGAGCCCCATGGAAATTGTGGTCTTGCCTGAGGAAGAGCGGTCTGCGGAAATAAGGACTCTGGGAATGCTCCCTGCCTCCTGTCTGCCTGGCTGGTTGCTGTGGGACATGATTTTAATACACCGATCCGGTTTTTCAATTTATTGCGGCAAAGGTAGTTATTGCGGTTATAATGTTGCGTTTATGCTGGTTTTAAGAATTTTTTCTTTACCAATTAGTTATCCGGTTCTCTCCGGTTTGATTTCCGGTTTTTCCGGATTACTTTGTCATTTCCCTTAACCGTTCATCGCTCAGGTGGTCTGCCATAACCTTCTTTTCATTTTCCAGAATTGCTCTTCCAAGCTGGCGGTAAACTTCAGCGATATCGGAGTCAGGGGCTTTCTCCATAACAGAGTATCCTTCCCTTTCCCAGTCCTGTACTGCCTGCCGCTTTGGAATGAAGGCCATTAACTGGCTGCCTATTTCCTCGGAAAACTTTTTGACAATCTCCTCTTCCCTGCTCGCGTTTCTGGAATTGCAGATTATTCCGCTGAGCGGCATCCCGATTTTGGAAAGCCCTTTGCAGATGTTGTTTGCTGCATAAAGGGGCATGTATTCCCCTGAGGTGAGGACATATGCCTCATTTACATAACCCTTCCTGACCGGAGCAACAAACCCGCCGCAGACGATGTCTCCCGGAACATCATAAATGATAAGGTCCTGTTCTTTCAGGAGATCTTCCGAAATACTTTTCAGTTTCTGGATTGCGACAATAATCCCGCGCCCTGCACAGCCTATTCCCGGTTCCGGGCCTCCGGCTTCCACACATTTGACGCCCGCATACCCTTCAAAAACGACATATTTTTCCTTAACGTCCACACCTTCTCGGAGAAGGTCAAGGATTGTCGGAATTCTCCGCCCCCCGAGAAGGGTTATTGACGAATCGCTTTTGGGGTCACAGCCAATAATCATGACTTTCTTGCCTGCTTCAGCACAGGCAGCTGCAACATTTGAAGCTGTGCTCGATTTGCCTATGCCGCCTTTTCCGTAAATTGCAACGATCTTTTGTTTTTTCAAAGGATCTACCTCCCGTTATTTGATATTCCTGGCTTTATCCTGTTTTTGCCCTGGCAGTTATGCTTCATCTTTAATCCGAATTTTTCTGGGTTTTCTAAGATTTCTGAGTATGCCGGTTTTTACCCGGCTCCGTCCTTTCCTGTTAGGCTTCCTTTGCAACTTCCCTCAATGTGGCTCCGAACTCGGATTCCACGATCTCGCTGACTCCAAGGGTCTTTGGGTGGAGGTCGATCTCAACCATAACATGCTGATGTCCCATCTCTTTTAAGGGAAGGACCTGCCTGGGACCATTCGTACTCGAGATCAGCTCCATGTGCCTGATGTTCTCCATAGGAATTGCGTGCGGAACGCCTGTGATAACCGCGAAATCGTAATCACTGTATTTTTCCTTAATCAGCTCGCTGACTTTATCCCCTGCAATCGGGTATTCGTCCATGCCGCCGATGATTTCATGAGTCTCCACACCGTGAGCTTTGAAGTCCCGCATGATATATTCGGCATGCTGCCTGACTCTCGGAAGCCCGAGCTCAGGGTCGATATTTGCCATATTGACCAGGTTTTCTTTTTTCCCGAGTGCGGCTGCAACTTCGTTGACTGCAAGGGTGATATCTGCAAACATATAGCCGGTTTCTTTTTTGGCATTCATTATAACGAGCCCTTTTTTCCCTTCCCTGAGAAGCTCAATAAGCCGCTTTGCAACCTTATACTTGACATCTCCCCTGGAAGGGGCAAGGTATTCCCTGCTTGCGGCCCCGAACCTCTTTTCAACCTCCGTAGCTTTCTGAAGGAGGTATTCCTGGCGCTCGAATTCTTTATGGTCAATTATTCCGGCATCGAGTGCAGATTCAAGGGCAAAAATCACGCCTTTAGTGTTGTTGTGATAGCCTGCATGCACTTCGACCTCAATCACAGGGATATCCGGGTTTGCTTCGAGCACAGCTTCATGCATTTCCTCTCCTATGATCATGCTGGCGCAGGTGCCGACCACTCCCAGGATTTTAGGGTTAAAGAGCTCGATTGACTTGTTGATAACCTGTACAAGCTTATCGTGACCTCCGAAAACAAATCCGTTTTCGTCAAGCCCTGTAGTAACTACATGTATGCCGTCTTCTTCAAGCAGCCTGGCGTGTTTGAAAGAACAGCCTGGAGGACCGTGCAGGATCGCAACATCTACATTTAAGTCCCTGAGGGTATAAAGAGCCGCAACGATTGAACTCGGGCGGGGGTGAATAATTGAAATCTCTTTTTGAGTCATGGCAAATCCTCTTTTCGATAATACGAATCCAGTACGAGTTTCACCGAAAAGTTCCGGTATCCCGCAGGACAATTAACCCGACCTCAACGGGAACAGAAGCCGGAAGCAAGATAAATTGAAATTAAATGTCAGTGAGATAAGTGAAAGTTGAAATTAAGTGCCAGTTAGGAATTGAAGTTAAACAATGATCAGGTAAACAGGCGATGGAAACGAATACAGATTGGAAGACCCTGTATAAAATTGTATCATAAATAATCCGGCGAAAAGCCTGAAGCCTGACCTGCAATTCCTGCTTACCTGCAATTTCTGCTTATATTCCATATCAGGAAGTCAAATCCCGAAGTAACAATGTGTATGACATTGTGCATTGGAACATCACTCCTGAAGGCAGTATTCAGCGGAAACATTTCACGGAAGAAAGAATTATATCTTCTGCCCCTGCAAGTTCCGAAGCTTTTGACAGCCCATCAGGAAGGCTGCCTGCATATGAAGCATTTTTAGCAGTTACTGCCTGCATCCTTTCCCCAACAAGTATTATATGCCTGCATTTTGCACCGAATTCTTCTACAAATCCCTGAACTGAGGCAGGAGGCAGTCCCTCACAGACCTGAGAAGCTTCTTCCCCGAGGACAAGGATTATGCTTCCCTTTTTTTCGTCTTTTTTCTTCAGGAGAGCGTATTCAAGGGCTTTCTCTGCTGAAAGGATATCCATTCCTGAGTTGGAGTTATCAACCAGGGAAATTCCATTGAGCTCCTTTTCCTGCATCCTTCCTGAGAGCCCCCTGAATTGTTCAAGTACTGAAACCACATCCTTTATTTCAACCCCGAGCTCGAGAGCTGCTGCAGAGGCTGCAACAAAGGCTGTCCTGTATGCCGAACTGTTGTATCCGGGGCGCAGGGAAGCTGAAAAGATCTCTTTTCCCCTTTCGAAAAAACGCAGGACAGGGCCTGAAATTTCGGGGCTGTTTTGCGCCTTTTCGGTTTCAAGAGTAAAGTCCTGAGCCTCAGAAATATTTACGCTTGAGTTTGCATAAAAAGGGTCCTCAAAAGTGAAAACCTTTGCCTGCACTTCTTTTGCAGCTTCGAGGGCTTTTCCTGCCCCGGAATTGAGGAGAAGGGCACTTCCTGGTTTTGCATTAGAGATAAGCTGAAGTTTTGCATTGCTTGCAAGAGCGGTATTGTTTGCAATTCCGTAGTCAGGATAAAGGGTCGTCAGGATCCCGAAATCTGCGGCACCAGTGCCTCCAATAGAGATTTCAAAGATGAAAAAATCCGGGTTAACTCCTGCCTCAAAGCTTTTTTCAATAGCTG
This sequence comes from Methanosarcina hadiensis, assembly GCF_046529725.1. Taxonomy (GTDB): domain Archaea; phylum Halobacteriota; class Methanosarcinia; order Methanosarcinales; family Methanosarcinaceae; genus Methanosarcina; species Methanosarcina hadiensis. Next base: position 2,758,993 of record NZ_CP136241.1, read on the forward strand.
TAAGGATACTTCCCGGAGTAATGCTGAGGCCACTGTGAATTAAAGACGGAGAGCCATCTTTCCATGCTTCAAGCCCGCGTGAGGTATGGAGTACGACTTTGAACCTGCGGGAGAGCATATCAGCGAGCAGGGATGCAGTACTTGTTTTTGCTTTTACGCCTGTTACTTCAATTATTTTTGTGCCTGAAAGCCCGGAATCGTTTTTGAGTATTTCTCCTGCGATTTCGTGATGGGAGACGATTTTTTTCCCAATTGCTCTGGCTTCCGCTAGCATGGGATAAGCAGGATCAAGATGTACGGGCGCTACCAGAAAATCAAATTCGGAGATGGGAAGGGGAGCTTTTGAGCATAAAATGCCGTACTTTTCCTCAAGCTCCCCGAGCAGCGCCGGGTCCACGGTCCCGTAAACGTCTACCCCGGACACATTATTTCCGAGGGCTGCAAGCTTCTTTGCGATTGGAATGCCGCCGTGTGTAAGGTCGAGCACGGCGAGCTTTTTCCGGAGCAGGCCCATAATAAAAACCGGACCCGATTCTTAGCACGTCTACAGGGATTCCTGGACTCTCTTAAAGACGAGCTCCGCTATCAGCTCGTCAGCACCAAGAGGCTTTGCATAGCAGAGTGGAACTTCCTTTCCATCAATGTTCAGGGTCCCGCAACCGTTTTTGTCAAGGCTCAGGATTTCAGGAATGTCCTTTGTGATGTGGACGCCTGAAGCCAGGAAGACAGGCACTGCTGCAACCTTTGTTACGCCTGTACCTGAAAAGCCTGCAATTGCTTCTTCAAGGGTAGGTTCGCTGTTTTCCATAAATCCTGCTCTGACAACAACATCAGAGTGCTTCTGGGCGATGTAATCTGCAATCTGGCTGACTACTTCCTTGTTGTAAGGAAGCTTGCTTCCGTGGCCGATGGCCAGGATTCCGAGTTTCTCAGTCATTTTTAAAACCTCTTCTAAATAAGCTCAACCTTGTTTGGAATCTGTTTAACACAATTATTCTGATTTGTAACATCACAGAGTTTAACATAGTTAGAATTTATCCAATATATTCTCTTCGTTTCTAAAAAATTATATATATTAATTAGTTTATGGAGTGTGCGACACTGTTTTACATTGTAAAAATGAAAGTTTTAAATAAACTTCAGAGAGGAAACTCCAAACACATGGGTACTATGTTGAAAAATGTCTGGAGTGCCGGTTTCGGATCATGACAATTAAACTCGAACTTTTGTGAAAATGGAAAGATATTTGTATTAACTATGAATCTCTAATTTATATTTTACAGTGAAAAAGTGCCAGTCTCAGCACTCTAATCCAGGTCGGAAAGGTGAAAGAAATTCTCATGGGTAAAGGCATATGATTGATAATCAGACCCCGGAGCAAAAAGCCAGAGATGAAATCGATAAAAAACTAAATGATGCTGGCTGGACGGTGCAGAAAAAGAGCAGGATAGACTGGAATGCTTCCAGGGGTATTGCAGTCAGGGAATATACGACTGATGCTGGACCTGCTGATTATGTACTTTTTGTTGACAAAAAGCCAGCAGGAATTATTGAGGCTAAAAGAGATGAAGAAGGCCACAGATTAACCGTTGTTGAGGAGCAGTCAGCCGAGTACGCTGCAAGCAAGCTGAAGTACCTGAACAATGGCCCTCTTCCTTTTGTATATGAAAGTACAGGAGAACTTACACGCTTTACAGATTTTCGTGATCCGAAGCCAAGGTCAAGACCTGTTTATTCTTTTTTCCGCCCCGAAACCTTTGATGAATACTCGAAAAAGAAAACCCTGAGGGAAAGGCTGCTGGATATCCCGGAGCTGCGCACAGAAGGGCTCCGGGAATGTCAGATAATAGCGATTTCAAATCTTGAAAAATCCTTTAAGGAGTCCCGCCCAAGGGCTCTGGTTCAAATGGCAACAGGTTCCGGAAAGACATACACTGCAATAACCTTCATTTACCGACTGCTGAAATTTGCGGATGCCAGAAAAGTGCTTTTCCTTGTTGACACCAGAAACCTGGGTGAGCAGGCGGAACAGGAATTCATGGCTTATGTGCCCAATGACGATAACCGCAAATTTACGGAGCTATATAATGTTCAGCGCCTGCGTTCCAGTTACATCTCATCAGACAGCCAGGTCTGTATTTCCACAATCCAGAGGCTTTATTCCATTCTGAAAGGGGAGGAGCTGGACGAAAAAACCGAAGAGGAAAACCCTGCCGAAAGGTGCTGGCAGCCAAAGGAACCTCTTCCTGTTGTGTATAATGAAAAGGTTCCCATTGAGGAATTCGATTTTGTTGTCATAGATGAGTGCCACCGTTCAATATACAACCTGTGGCAGCAGGTCCTGGATTATTTTGATGCTTTTTTAATAGGTTTGACTGCAACACCGGATAAACGTACTTTCGGGTTTTTTAATGAAAACGTGGTAAGCGAATACAGCCATGAAGAAGCAGTTGCAGATGGCGTAAACGTTGGCTATGACGTCTATACAATCGAGACTGAGATTAGCAAAAACGGGGCTAATATACCTGCTCAGGAGTTTGTGGACAGGCGTGAGAAACTTACCCGCAAAAAACGCTGGGAGCAACTTGACGAAGATTTCACCTATACTTCCAGGCAGCTGGACAAAGAAGTGGTCAATCTCAGCCAGATACGGCGTGTGATACGGACATTCAAGGAAAAGTTGCCTGAAATTTTCCCAGGCAGAGAGGAAGTTCCCAAAACTCTTGTTTTTGCCAAAAACGACAGCCATGCTGATGATATTATCAATATAGTGCGGGAAGAGTTTGGAGAAGGCAATGCCTTTTGCAAGAAAGTTACTTATAAAACCGAAGAAGATCCCAAATCGATACTGTCGGCTTTTCGCAATGATTACTATCCAAGAATAGCAGTTACAGTTGACATGATTGCAACGGGCACGGACGTTAAGCCGCTTGAATGCCTGCTCTTTATGAGGGATGTCAAAAGCCTTAATTATTTTGAGCAGATGAAAGGCAGAGGGACAAGAACCCTGGGATTCGACGACCTGCACAAAGTGACGCCATCGGCTGTTTCAGCTAAAACTCATTTTGTAATTGTGGACGCCATAGGTGTTACAAAAACTATGAAGACCGATAGCAGGCCTCTTGAACGCAAGAGAAATACATCATTGAAAGATCTGCTGGCAGCGGTTACTTTTGGCGCTAAGGACGAAGACCTTTACATTTCACTTGCTAATCGGCTTGCAAGGCTGAACAGGCAGATAAACGAGAACGAAAGAGCTACTTTTGCTGAAAAAGCAAATGGAAAAACTATCAATCAAACTGTAAAAGACCTGCTCAATGCATATAACCCTGATATGATTGACCTCAAATCTGATGAGATTAAACTGCGCCAGCCGGAAATTCAGGACACCAATGCAAAGAAAAAAGCGCAGGAGATCCTTATTGATATTGCCAGGTCCACTTTTTCCGGCGAGCTGAACGAGTATATCGAAAATGTCCGCAGAGTCCATGAACAGATAATCGACGCCGTAAATCTCGATACCCTTGAAAAGGCAGGATGGGATACGGATATACTTGCAAGGGACAAGAAGCTGATCAATGATTTCAAAGCATATCTGGAAGCCAATAAAGACGAGGTTACAGCCCTGAGAATTTTCTATAACCAGCCCTACCAGCGCAGGGAAGTAACTTTTGCGATGATAAAAGACGTGCTGGAAAAAATGAAACTGGAAAAGCCTTATCTTGCCCCTCTTGATGTGTGGCAGGCTTATGAGCGGCTGGATAAGGTGAACGGAAATTCCCCAAAAAATGAACTTATTGCTCTGGTCTCCTTAATCCGCAGGGTAACTGAGATTGACCCTGTGCTAACATCTTATGACCAGACCGTGAACCGCAATTTCCAGGACTGGGTATTCAAAAAGCAGGCTGGAACTCTGAAATTCAATGAAGACCAGATGAACTGGCTCCGAATGATAAAAGATTATGTTACAACCAGCTTCCATCTGGAAATCGACGACCTTGACTACCATCCCTTTGATATTCTCGGCGGGCGCGGCAGAATGTACCAGCTTTTCGGGGACGAAATGAATACGGTTATTAATGAATTAAATGAGGCACTGGCGGCGTAAGAATGGAAGGTTCTATTCAAGACCTGATAGATGCGGGAGAAGGCTATCACCTCGAATTCAAAGAATCCCTTGAAAAATCATTTATCGAGGAGGTTTGTGCTTTTGCTAACTCCAGAGGAGGTAAGGTTATCCTTGGAGTTTCTGACAAAGGAGTCATAAAGGGAATAAATACTGACAATAATTTTAGATCAAGAATTCAGGACTCTCTCAGACAATTGCAACCCTATCTTAATGTTGGCATAGAAATCAAAGATAACCTCATCATAGTTGACGTGCCGGATGGCAACGACAAACCTTACGCCTGTTCCAGAGGATTTTTTATTCGAAATGGGGCTAACTCCCAGAAACTTACCCGCAATGAAATTATTGAATTTTTCCAGAAAGAAGGCCGGATTCGTTTTGATGAGCTGAAAAACGAGAAAGCGGTTTTTGAAAACGATTTTGATGAGAAGGCATTTGAGAATTTTCTGAGCCTGGCAGGAATTACCCATTCTATTGACAAAATGTCTTTGCTGAGAAACCTGGACTGTATTACCGATGATGGAAAATTTACCAATGCCGGAGTTTTATTCTTTGCCAGAGATCTCGATTTTCTGTTGAATCATGCTATAGTTGTCTGTGTTTTGTATAAGGGAACGGAAAAAGTGAATATCCTTGATAAGAAGGATTTTAAGGGAAATATTGTTGAAAATATCAACAATGCGATTATTTTCGTCAAAAGGCACACAAACGTGCAGTATAAGATTGAGAAATTACAGCGGGAAGAGATCCCAGATATTCCGGATATAGCACTCAGGGAAGCCATTATAAACTCGGTTTGCCACCGTGACTATTTTGATAGGAGCGCAAATGTGCTCATTGAAGTTTTTGACGATAGGGTTGAGATCTCAAACCCAGGAGGACTGCCAAGCGGCTTGAAACCCTCTGAGTTCGGACGCAAGAGCGTTGCCCGCAATCCGCTTATTGCATCCCTTTTAAATCGTATAAACTATATTGAAAAGGTCGGTACAGGAATTAACCGTATTAAACAGGCTGTAGCTGAAAACGAAAATTCGTCAGTGGAATTCTCTTTTGATAGTGGCTTTTCCGTCATTTTCCGAAGGTTGATAGCAATTTCTGAAATTGAATTAGGTGAAGGTTCGGAGAAAAGTTCGGAGAAAAGTTCGGAGAAAAGTTCGGAGAAAAGTTCGGAGAAAAGTTCGGAGAAAATACTCCAACTCATCTCAGAGAATAAATATATCTCTGCTCAGGAGTTAGCTGGAATCTTAGGAGTTAGCTCGCGTGCAGTCGAAAAACATATAGCAAATCTCAAAGACAAAGGGCTTTTAAAAAGGATAGGTCCAGATAAAGGCGGGTATTGGGAAATTATTCCGGAAAACAGATGACTTAATTCTTGAAAGTAAGTTGGGAGAAAACTGTGGTGAAAGCTGTGGTGAAAAGTGGGGTGAAAAGTGGGGTGAAAAGTTGGGAGAAAGTAATCGGATAAAAGTAAAAAATAAGAAGCATGTTACTGAAGACTAAGCATAGAAAAGTAGAATAGGTTGGGTGAAAAGTTGGGAGAAAAGTGGGGTGAAAAGTTGGGTGAAAAGTTAGGTGAAAACCAGCTGGAGATAATCGAGAAAATAATAAATGATTCTCAAATCTCAATTGTAGAACTAACTTAAAGAATTGGAATTAGTATTACTGCAATTGAAAACAACGTTACAAAATTCAAGGAAAAAGGTATTTTGAAGCGTGTAGGTCCTGCAAAAGGTGGGCATTGGGAAGTTGACCCGGAACTTGCCGACACTTTTAATAAAACTTAATTTCAAAGATTGAGTTCGGAGAAAAGTTCGGAGAAAATACTCCAATTCATAAACGATATTATTAACAAATAAAAGAGGCTTTGACTGATTAAGATGAAAACGATTAAATCTCTAACTGAAGCCGAAATCGCTGAATTGTCCACATTACCAAATGAATGGAAATGGACAAGATTGGGTGAAATTCACATTTTAAAATCAAATAAACACAAGGGGTCTGGAGAGGCTTTGTTCTACGTTGGACTAGAACACATAAGCAAAGATCAAGGAACTTTGACAAAAGATGTAAAGGTTGATGTGATTAATACTGTAAAAAACAGTTTTAAAAGGGGTGATCTTCTTTACGGAAAACTTAGACCTTATTTAAATAAGGTATATTTAGCTAATGAAGACGGAGTCTGTTCAACAGATATCCTTGTTTTTGAATCCACCCCTTCTTTAAACCTTAATTATTCAAAATACTTTTTTCTGTCATATAAGTTTGTCAATGATATGACTCATAACTCAAGTGGTGTAAATTTACCAAGAGTTTCAACAAAATATTTGCAAGAATATCCATTTCCATTCCCTCCACTCCCCGAACAACGCGCCATAGTCTCCAAAATCGAGCAACTCTTCAGCGAACTGGACAACGGCATTGCCAACCTCAAACTGGCACAGGAACAGCTCAAAGTTTATCGGCAGGCGGCGCTGAAGAAAGCATTTGAAGGAGAGCTTACGAAAAAATGGCGGGAAGAAAATCCTGGTGTTGAAGATTCAAAATGTGTATTGAATAAAGTTAAAAGCCAAGTATCTACTCAAAGTCAGAATAAAAAAATTCAAGATTTTCAATATGACGAAGTACCATATGGGTTACCATTTAAATGGAACTGGGCATCTCTAAGCGATGTATCAATATCAATTACAGATGGAGACCATCAAGCTCCCCCGAAAGCCGATTCAGGCGTTCCTTTCATTGTAATCTCAAATATAAGTTCAGGAAAACTAGATATGTCTGAAACGATGTATGTTCCTGAAAAATATTACGAAAATCTTGCAGCAAAAAGAAAACCACAACCAAGAGACCTATTATATTCGGTAACGGGTTCATATGGCATACCTATATTAATCTCAGAAAATTATCGATTCTGTTTTCAGCGTCATATTGCTCTCATTCGTCCTCATACTGAGATTTCCTCTAAGTACCTATATTATGTTTTGAAGTCACCTTTGGTTTATAAGCAAGCAACAGAAGTTGCTACAGGCACTGCTCAACTAACTGTACCACTCTCAGGTTTGCGAATAATTAAAGTTCCTCTTCCACCCGCAGAAGAGCAACAAGCCATCGTTCAGGAAATCGAAACCCGCCTTTCAGTCTGCGATAAGATACAGCAGGACATTGAAACAAACTTGGAAAAAGCCGAAGCACTTCGGCAGAGTATTTTGAAAAAAGCGTTTGAGGGGAAGTTGCTTAATGAAAGGGAACTTGCAGAGGTTCGCGGGGCAGAGGATTGGGAGCCGGCTGAGGTTTTGCTGGAAAAAATAAAGGCTGAAAAGGCGCAGAATGGGAGGAAGTGAGGGAACATGATCTCTGGGCAATTGAAAAGCATTATACGGGACGGCGAAGGGCTTACCGTCGAATTCAAGGAGTGCAGGGATCAGCTGAACAAAGATGTATACGAGACCGTCTGTGCTTTTTTGAACCGCAGCGGAGGGCATATTGTCCTTGGGGTTGATAACAGCGGCAATATTACGGGAATTGATTCGGATTCTCTGCCGCAAATTAAAAAAGATCTGGTCACTGCACTGAATAACTCCCAAAAGATCAATCCGCCTCTCTATATATTGCCTGAAACAGTGGTCGTTGACGGAAAAACCCTGCTTTATCTTAGCATCCCTGAAAGTTCACAGGTCCACCATTGTAATGGAAAGATATTTGACAGGAATGAGGATGGAGATCTCGATATAACCAACCATCCTGACGCTGTGGCTCATCTGTATATTCGTAAACAGAGTTCTTTTTCCGAGAACCGCATCTATCCTTATGTTAAACTTGAAGACCTAAGGGATGACCTTATTCAGAGAGTGCGGAAAATGGTCCGTTCCCAGAATCCCAACCACCCCTGGGGAACAATGAATGACGAGGAGCTTTTAAGCAGTGCCAGATTGTATCAGCACGATTACCAGACCGGCAAAGAAGGTTACACGCTTGCTGCCATTCTCCTGCTGGGCAAGGACGAAGTTATCCAGAGCGTACTGCCTCATTTCAAAACTGATGCCATCCTTCGCAGAATTAATCTTGACCGTTATGACGACAGGGACGACATAAGAACCAACCTGATCGAGAGCTATGACAGGCTGATGGCTTTTGTCGCAAAACATCTGCCAGACCCTTTCTATCTTGAAAATGACCAGAGAGTCAGCCTGCGAGATCATATCTTCAGAGAAGTTGTTGCAAATATTCTCATCCACAGAGAATACATAAACGGTTTTCCTGCAAAATTCATAATTGGAAATAATCAGGTTGTCGCAGAAAACGCGAACCGTCCACACGGACATGGCAGAATAAATCCTTCCAACTTCACACCATTTCCTAAAAATCCGGTGATTGCTCGATTTTTCAAAGAAATCGGAAGGGCGGATGAGTTAGGTTCAGGTGTCAGGAATCTCTACAAATACACAAGGATTTATTCCGGTGGGGTTGAGCCACAGCTTCTTGAAGGAGACATTTTTAAGATAATTGTTCCCGCTACCCCGCAAGCTACCCCGCAAGCTACCCCGCAAGCTACCCCGCAAGCTACCCCGCAAGCTACCCCGCAAGCTACCCTGGGAAATGAAACAAATAAAATAGCTGCATTGCTGGAATATTGCATTGAGCCAAGAAGCAGAATTGAAATTCAAGAGTTTATAGGATTGAAGGACAGAGAATACTTCAGGCTGGAAATTCTGAATCCGCTTATTCAAGAAGGAAAGCTCCTGCTTACAATCCCAGAAAAACCAACCAGCCCTAACCAAAAATACTATTCCAAACCTAAGGATCCAAACCATGTCTGAAAACACCTCATCCATCGTTTCCAAAGTCTGGAGCTTCTGCAACGTCCTGAGAGACGGGGGCGTGAGCTACGGAGATTATCTGGAACAGCTGACCTACCTCATATTCCTTAAAATGGCAGAAGAGTACAGGAAGCCGCCGTACAACAGAGATATCGGCATCCCTGAGGAATACACATGGGATAAACTGAAACAGCAGCAAGGGGCAGAGCTTGATACCCATTACAGGGAGCTTCTTGAAGCGCTCGGGTAAAAGTCCGGGATGCTCGGGCAGATCTTCCTTAAAGCCCAGAACAAGGTCAGCGACCCTGCCATGCTGTACAAGATAATTGATATGATCGACAAAGAAAGCTGGGTCATGATGGGTGTGGATACAAAAGGAGAGATCTACGAAGGGCTCCTGCAAAAGAATGCAGAGGATACGAAAAGCGGAGCCGGGCAGTACTTCACCCCCAGGCCACTAATCAAGGCAATGGTGCAGTGCCTCCAGCCCGAGCCCATGAAAACAATCGGAGACCCCTGCTGCGGTACAGGCGGGTTCTTTCTGGCAGCTTATGACTTCCTCACTTCCCACCACCGCCTAGACCGGGAACAGAGCCGCTTCCTGAAAAACAAAACTTTCGGGGGCAATGAAATAGTCGCAGGGACAAGACGGCTTGCTCTGATGAATATGTTCCTGCACAACATCGGGGAAATAGACGGAGAGCCCATGATTTCCAATTCCGATGCGCTCATAGCCGATCCCGGTTACCGTTACGATTATATCCTCACAAATCCGCCTTTCGGTAAAAAGAGCAGCATGACCTTCACCAACGAAGAAGGCGAGCAGGAAAGAGAAGACCTGACTTACAACCGCCAGGACTTCTGGACAACCACAAGCAACAAACAGCTAAACTTTTTGCAGCACATCCATACGATCCTCAAGACCGGTGGGCAGGCAGCAGTCGTACTACCTGACAATGTTCTTTTCGAAGGCGGAGCAGGAGAGACTATCCGCAAAAAACTCCTTGAAACCACAGACCTGCATACAATCCTTCGCCTGCCGACAGGTATCTTCTATGCAAACGGAGTAAAGGCAAACGTGCTATTCTTTGAAGCAAAATCCGCAGCTAAAGAGCCCTGGACAAAAGAAGTATGGATCTATGACTACCGTACCAATGTGCATCACACATTGAAGAAGAATCCTATGAAATATTCCGATCTTGAGGACTTTATCAAATGCTATAACCCAGAAAACCGTCACAGCCGCAAAGAAACCTGGAGTGAAGAATTTCCCGAAGGCAGGTTCAGGAAATTTAGCTATGAAGAAATAGTAGCAAGGGATAAAACAAATCTGGACATTTTCTGGCTCAAAGACAAAAGCCTGGCTGACCTTGACAACCTCCCTGACCCCGATATTCTTGCAAACGAGATAATTGAGAATATGGAGGCTTCACTGGCAAGTTTTAAGGAGATTATGGCTACAATCAATGGAAACGGGGATGAGAATTGAAACATGTATGATTGGTAATTATAAGCAGACTTGATAAAAAAACCAGTCATGTGTATTACTTCCAGTAATAACACCGCCAGTTATTTATACCGGAAGTTACATATTATATATTGTTCACAGGGAACTGAGCTGTAAAATGAAGCAAATTCAGGACAGAGTAAATCCTGGTCCCGCAATAAACTTCATTGACGTGTAAGCTTAAGATGAAGCAAATTCAGGGAAGTCTGAAAGCTGATCCCGTAACTTATATTTCATTTATGGTGTAAACTGCGAGATGAGGCAAATTCAGGACGGCTTGAAAACCGATCCCGTAATATTCTTCATTGACGCGTAAGCTGTAAAATGAAGTAAATCAGGATGGCTTCAAACTTAATCCCGAAATCTTACTTCATTGATGTGAAAGCTTAAAATGAAGCAAATTCAGGACAGTCTGAAAACTGATCCCGAATATACTTCGTTGACGCGTAGCTATAAGGTGGAGCAAATTCAGGACGGCTTGAAAACCGATCCCGTAATATCCTTCATTTATAGCGTAAACTGCGAGATGAAGCAAATTCAGGAAAGTATGAAACTGAGCCCGTAATATACTTCATTACACGTAAGCTTAAAATGGAGCAAATTCAGGACGGCTTAAAAACTGGTCTCGATCTACTTCATTAACATGTAAGCTTAAAATGAGGTAAATTCAGGACAGAGTAAATCTTGGTCCCGCAATAAACTTCATTGCTGCAGACCAACCTTGTGAACCCTTTATCACTCTTCTAATCAAAGTTAAAGCGTATAGATATCGTTTCTCTTCTTTTACTGCTTTTCTCAGCTTTTCGTTTGAATGTTCTAACAACACCCTTAAACTGTTTTAAGGCGATATGAACAGAATTTCAGTCAGCAGGCTCATTTGCATCCTGCTCATAGTTCACCTTCTACCTATCAGGCTCCAAAAAATTTTTACTAACCTGTTAGTTCCCAGAAAAGCCAAACAAAGCTCAAAAACTCTCTTCATAATATCGATCGATGGAAAAGCCTGGTTTTCTGGAACGAAGGCACCGAAGAAAATTAAGAGTGGAGGGTAAAAAATAATGGAGTGAGAGGGAAGAATAATGGAATAAAATAAAAATAAGATGTAGTTTTTGGAAAATCAAGACTTTCAGGCTCTCCTTTCCGTTAAAAAAGAAAGGCAGGTAAGAGAACTTGTGCTGGTGCTGATGCCGGGTTCGTAGACTGATAAGGATTATTTTTTTCTGCCAAGGAAATAATAAAGTACAGCCCCAAGTATCCCGAATAGTAAGGCTACTACTATCCATATGATTTTCTTTACATCGCTCAGACCTTTATTCTGAGTCATCACGTCATAAATGACCCAGATGACAGAAGCCAGTGCAATTAATCCCCATATATTGGTAATCAAGCTCAATTAGATACCTCCTTAAATATAAAAGATATTCAAAAAGATATATATCTTACCCTGCATGGGCCACAAAATAGGCGTTTTAGTCTGAAATGCTGGTCAAAACAAATATTCCAGGTCTGTTGACCAAAAAAAGAGTAATAATGGTTTCAATATCTTTCCTCTGCGAGTGGGGCTATAAAACTCAAACCGTAAAAGATCAATTTTCCAGATTATTTTCTCAGGCCTTTAATTAGTTCTTCAGTATCCCCCACAAACTCCAGACCTGCATTCCTCCCTGTCCCCGAATAGATAAGCCCATTGCCGGAGCTTTTTTTCTTTAATAGGTCCACACTGATACTTGAGTTCAGCGACTCATTGACTTTTGCCGTCATTTCCCCCAGTTTTGGGGCCGGAAGCTCGACGCCTTCCGACCTGTCCGCATCGATATCGAGCCGATATGTTTTATTTTCAAGCCTGATCCGAATATTATCTGCAGTCACATCAAATAAGGTAATTTTTGCCCCTGAATAGGTTGTAAATTTGTACAGTTTTTTATCATACAGGAAACCGAAGATGTAACCCGTGAAATAACTGCCGAACCAGGGTATTTTTGCTATCGAACCTGAGAGCGATATGCCTTCCCTGTTGAAGTGGTTTGTCTGCATCCATATCCAGGAGGAAGGCATTGAAACGCCCCAATCCTTTTCGATGTAGCCCCTGCCGCCAGTCAGGTCTGTATTTATGCCGTTGACCTCAATAAACCCCTCGATGGCGTGGTCCATGCTCAGTATGCCGTGATAACATTCCATTCCCGGCACGAATGCATACCAGCCCATAACTCCCGGAGATAGAAGTTTCACAGGCCAGGGGTATCTGTCCTTGAAACTGATTCGGGCAGAGATCAGGTCTCCATCCTGCCGGAGGTTGAGACTTATTCCCTCAGTGCTGAAAAAAGATTCACCAATAGTAAGCTCGAACTTTTCATCACTCGCCTTAAGGTCATCCAGAGTATACCTGAAGTAAAGCATTCGCTTTGCTCTGGCATCAATGAACATTATAAAAGAGTGGGACCTGGAGGGGTCTCTTGATATTGAAACGCCTGGGATCACTGCATAAGCGTGCTCCTCGCTGCTGTCTACCATTTTAAAATACCAGCCTTCGAAAAAATCCTTCTTTTTTCTCATGCCGTGAAATTTTCCCGGCTTCCAGATACCGGGCATCAGCTTCCAGATGTTAATCATTAGTAAATTTCCTTAACTCTGCCTGAGAATTGGTAAGTTTCTTAACTTTGGTTGAGAATTGGTAAGTTTCTTAACTTTGGTTGAGAATTGGTAAGTTTCTTAACTTTGGTTGAGAATTGGTAAGTTTATTTAACTCTGCCTGAGCATTGGTAAGCTTACTTAACTCTTCCTTCAGGCCGTCTATTTCATTATTAATTTGCGCTATATGAGATTCGCAGGCTCTTATACCTTCATCTAAAATTTGCAAGTCTGAGTCCTGATATTTTTGCGGAATTTTTCGGAAGGACTTTCCTAGGGACGAGAGAAGTATTGAAAGCTCGTGTTTGCTTATCCTGGCTTTCTCAATTAGTTCTTCTTCCAGCTCCAGCCAGGGATATGAATACTCAGCACCTTCAGACATATTCTTTATCTGATTTTTAATCCGGTTCTGTCTATTCATTTCCTGAGCATATTCAGCATTCAAACCCTTTTTCTTTATTTTTTCTTTTTCAATGGCTTTAATAATCGGTCCGGAAGAACTCAAAAATGCCGCAGAAGAACAGGAGTTCACAATTTGTTCTCCCATTTCAGCCCATTTCTTATCTTTATTCCAGTCTTCGGCCCTGTTGACTCCTGTTAAATAAATTATTTTTATTTTGTTTTTTACTCTGCCGACAAATCCTGTTTTTTCACTTTGCAGTTCCGAAATTTCCTTTTTTCTTTTATCGATTTCGGACCGGATATGAAGCACGTTAGAAAAGATTCTTTTTAATTCGGGATCAGTTATGACTGCTTCCGGCTCCTGTTCGAAGAGTGTTTTTGTGAGCCGGTAATATGAATTTTTGTATTCCTGATCCAGTTTCTTAAATGCTTCCCGTAATTCCCTTACTCTTTTCCTGGATTCTCCCCACTCAAACCTCATTTTTTTTACAAGGCATATGTTTTCTTCGATTGTATCAAGGTATTTTTGTTTTTTCAGGGCGGTTTCAATCTCTATATCAAAATCACCAAAAGTAAAGCCTGCCCTGTATCTTGAAAGTACTGATTCTCCGGTTTTTCGTTCATATTCCTCTTTTCTGGATTCAACTTTTTTAATCTTGTTTTTATGCGAAAGTATTTTCAGGTTAATGCATTCAGGCCTGAACCTGTCAATCCAATCATCAGGTACCGTGACCGTACCTTTTTCGATCCCAGCATTGAAAGCTTGAGCATACAGAATAAAAGAAGAGGGACTGTTTAGCGAATCTGGAGATAAGCTAACCCCATCAGAATGCGAAACTTTATTCTTATTCAGGAACTCGTCAGCAGTTTCCGTTATAGTTTGACCTATACTTTGGCCTGCTTTTATGAGGATATTGGATCCCGAGATAATTTCCAGGGTGTTTAAATCTACAAGCCAGGTTTCGGCAAAGGTTCTTTTAAATAAATGCATATTGTGTCCGCTGTGCCCGATGAACCTTTTTGCTGCCTCAAGACTTTCAGGGTCCCGGAACCCGAAACATAATGTCAGTGTGCATTGCCCTGTCTGAAATACTGATAAAAAGTGTTTATCTGCGAAATATAAAAACGATTGATGGATATTTTCGTACAGAAATTTAAAATCTTTTTCATCCATAAAATCGGTTACTTTTGCACAAAAAATAGACGGCCTTCCATACGAGTACAATATTCCTGCTATGGGAAAACTTTTTTTAAACATTTCCCAGTGCCTTTTTAAAAGGTTGACTTCTTCTTTGTTTAAATTGTTCTGTTCAACAAGGAATAAAGATAACGGACTACTTCCAGGGAACGGATTCACCCTTACGGATTTTGTGGCCTGGCTTCTCTTTTCCTCATAACTTTCATCCCTTATGCCAGGACATTCAATTTTCGGCATACATCCTATCCGGTCAATAAAGTTCCGGGCACAAAAATAAAAAGCAGGCTCATCCATCTTCCCACCCACCGTCTGCTTGCTTTATACTGCATAAAAATCAAGGTCTTAAATCAAATTCTTCGATTTTTGATATAAAGGTAATTAACACCTTTCTGTTTTGTTAAAAAGTCACTCTAAATGTTATTTTTCATTATATATCAAAAAGTTTACATCCTCATATCTGAAAAAGTTTCATTTCCATATCCGAAAAAGTTTCATCTCAATATCTGAAAAGTACTGAACATATCTAAGAAGCTGCAGGAACTATCCTGGAGGTGAAATCTTACGTCCGGATTCAGGGGTTCATATTTATAACTTTATAAGTAAGTTTTTTATGTTTAATTGTTAATTTATTAATTATGATAAATCAATGCGACCTGAATCTTGACGAAAAATACAGGCCTAAAACCATAAAGGAAATTGCTGGTCAGCCGCATCTTCAAACGCAACTGGAGAATATGGTACAGACCGGAAAGATACCGCACCTGCTCTTTCATGGCCAGCCAGGGGTTGGAAAAACCTCAACAGCTGTAGCACTGGCAAACGATTTATTCGGAAAACTGTGGCAGTATAACCTGCATATTTATAACGCTTCGGATGACCGCGGGATCAATTTCATCAGGACAAAGATAAGGAACCTTGTTTCCATAGTGCCTGTCGGCGTTCCGTACCAGATAATTTTTCTTGATGAAGCCGATGAACTGACAAGAGATGCACAGACAGCACTTCGTGAGATCATGCAGAAGCATACGGACACATCAAAGTTCATTCTTTCCTGTAACTGCCCGGAAAATATAATATTACCGATCAAAGACAGGTGCATTGCATTAACCTTTAACCCGATAGCACAGGATGTTATTGTCGAAAGGTTGAAAACGGTATGCGCCAGTGAGCGTATCGGTTATGACGAAGGTGTCCTTGAAACAATTGCAGAAGCATCCGGAGGATCTTTGCGGAAGGCTATTCAGAGCATTGAGCTATATCGAAATAAAAACAACTATATCCCGAAAGAAGCTTTCCAGAAATTTGCTGCACCTTTTGATGACAGGACAGTAAAACTATTGCTTGAAGATGTATTTGCCGGAGATATTTCAGGGTCCGAGGAAAGGCTTCACAGCCTCTATCGTGATGGGTATAGAGCTATAAACATATTTAATGGAATTATCAGGGTTATTGAAAGTGATCCTGGCATTGAAAAAGCCATAAAGCAGGATCTCATCGACCAGACCGGATTATACGAATGGAGAATATCACAGGGCTCAAATGAGCTGTTGCAAATGCGCTGTTATTTGAATTCTCTTGGCAGAGCAGCCCGGAAAGATACAGGTTAATACTCTGTACTTATCGGGCGGGGTGGCAGAATTGTGAAAAATACAAAAGTGAAATGAATTGAGTAAAAAAGGAAAGTCCTTCAAAAACTCAACCCGGATCATTTCAGGATTAGTTAAGTGTTTATTGCTACTTTAAGCGCTTAATGCTGCTGTCTTGGCCTGACTTCTTCAGGGAACCACTCCTCCCGAATTTCTCCGGGCATATTACTCGCTACGTCTCTTAGCTCCCCTTCCCCCATGTGCCTGTACATGACCCGCAGAACAGCCCTGATAACCTGTGCAGGATTAACGTCAGGGTCAAACTCAAACTGTGAGTGTACTCTTCTTGCAAATTCCTCTTTTTTGAATTTCTCAGGCTTGTCCCTGGGTGTCCAGCCGTCATAGTAAGTACCTTTAATCACAAGAGGCAGCTGTGCTGCAAGCTGGACTGCTTCTTCCATAGGAAGCCTGTCCCTGAGTGCATGAAGGGTACCTCTCAGTGCCTGGTATGCGCTATTTTTGTTCTGCCACTGTAACTGCTCAAGAATATCCTTCAACCAGACATTGGTAAGTTCAATACTGCTATCAAGACTTGTTACACCTGTGCTCGTTCCATCTCCCCCTTAAGCTGTAAAAATCAATATCATTCGACAGAATCAGTTTATGGTCTGTATTTATATAATTATATCTAAGAATAAAATTCAAAAAAGAAAAATGCTGAACTGGATTTTAAGCAACCTGCTGAGCCTCGATGAAACCGACATTGACATTGAACTCCTTATCCATAGCTCCTGTGAGTCGGCTGTCGATTTGAACAGCAATGTCCTCCGGGACTTCCTGCGCCACAGGATGAGCCACGACAACATCCACGATTACAGTCTTCTCGAAAAGAAAGTCAGCAGGCTCATAATTGACAGTTAATTCGGCAAGTGTCAGCCCTCTCTCTGCATAGACAGGATCTTCAAAGATAGCCGTAACTTCCTCTTTTACCTGCTGCTCGACAACATATGCCTGAAAAGAAGCGAAACTGATAAGGATAAGGATTAAAGAAAGAACGGCAATTGCACCGAGCAAGACTGCACCGTGCGAGATTACAGCATAACGCGCATGGTCGATTGCAGAAGGTTCAAGAGGTCGAAAGCCTGCAAGCCAGAACAGTACAAGTGTGGACATATTAATTGCAAGCATGTTAATAACCACAAGCAAAGCGGCAGCAATAGCTACTTCCGGAATCCCCCACGCAAGCCCAAGACCTGAAGTCGCAGCAGGAGGGATAAGGGCGATAGCAATGGCAACTCCTACGAGAGCAGAGCCTACGTTTCGCATTATGCTAACGGCTCCTGCAAAACCTGAGCCCAGAGCAAGCAATACATACAGGAAATTCGGGCTTATGCGTTCAGCAATCTGGGATACGTCCCGAATATCGAGCTCTGGAGGCAGGAAAAAAGATTCTTTAATAAAAAAGCCTAAAAGGGCAGATACTGCAATTGCCAGCAGAAGGCCTGTAACCTGCAGCATCACCCCACGCGAGACGAGTTTTCTATCATCCACAACAGTCCCGACACTGGCACTTATTGCCGGTCCCATCAAAGGGGCAACTACCATTGCTCCGATAATGGTTGCAGCTGAATCAAGCAAAAGCCCTGCAGTTGCAATAACCGTGCTGAGGATGAGAAAAGCAAAGAAAGTTGAAGCCGCAGGTGCGAGGTTCTGTGCACGTGCAACCAGTTCTTCCCTTGAAATGCGCTCTCCGGAGTAGCGTTTCTTCAGAATATCTATGTTCTCTGATATGACCGTTTCAGGGGACAGGACTATTGTGTATACTCCTTTACTTAATCCGGCCTCGCGCAGTTTTTCAAGCACGGGCTCGACACCAATAGAAGGAATTGGAAACTGCACAAGAGCCTCGAAGTCTCCTCTTCCTGTTTCATCCCAGACGACATAGTCAATCTGCTCTTTATCGAGTACCTCCAGCACCGACTTTCGCTTTCCTGCAGGAATAAGCACCTGGACGAGACGCATAATATAATAAAAGCCGCCTGAATATATCAATCATAAAGAAAAACCGATATGTACTCATGAAATGAAAACCGGCTTCTCAAATTCGTTACAGAAGAACGTTATAAAATACCCATATAAACCATACAAACGGCTAAATATGTGGGAAATAATAACATCCGGTACGCAGACATTAAAAATAAAGCCCTGAAAAATTAAAAATAATAAAAAATTTTTGAAAAGGTAATTGAAGAGAATTTGAATATCCGGAAATTTTAAGCACTCCTGCTGCCACTTACAGCTTCTTTTGCACCTTTTTCTTTATTTTCCTTAAATGAAACCCTTTCAAAATCCCCGCGCAATGCTTTCAGAGCATATTTTTCGGCTTCGATCTCTTTTCGGGTCCGGACAAAAAACCTCCGGAATACGGATACAGGAGGACACCAGCCCTGTACAGCGTGCTGGAGCAAAAAGATAGAAACCAGAATCGGTAGAACAAACCATTTTTTGTTCCCTTTTAAGCCATATACGACTCCAATAAAAGAAAGTACAGCTGCATTGGCTTCAATATAGCGTTCTATGTCCCATTCATGGTCAAGGTCATCGATCCTTTTTGAGATCTCGTAGTCTGTCCTGTCCGTATAAAAGCGGACAGATGATGCAATCTTAGAGTCAATAGCCTCATTTATTTCCCTGGGCGTATTGGCTCTTACCCTATCTCCCCTTACAAGTTCTCCGAATTCAACCATTTACGCATCCCCTTTGCTATAATAAAGTTTTTTAATAAATTCGGGTTCAAAGCCACCAGAATTAAGTGTTAAACAAGCGGTTATTAAGTGTTAAACAAGCAGTTATTAAGTATTAGACAAGCGGTTAAAGATTATCGTACCTTAAACGATTTTAATTTCGTAAAGATTTATCTCTGTACATTCTGTCCTGATATCTGAGAAGAAATATCATCGAAATCTCCTCGCAGAGTTTTCAAGGCATATTTTTCCACATCAATTTCCTGTCTCGTGCGGATACCAAATTTTCTGAGAAAAGGTATAGGTGGAGCCCAGCCCATTAAGGCATACTGAAGCAGGAAAGTTGTGGCTATCAAAGGCAGGATAAGCCATTTTTTGCCCATTTTTAAACCCATCAATAATCCTATCATAGAAATTACAGCTGCACGGGTTTCAACATGGCGTCCTATATCCCATTCATTATTTAGCTCTTCAATCCTTTTCGAAATTTCATAGCCTGTCTTGCCCGCATAAAAACGGATAGTTGCTGCAATCTCACGGTCAATTGCTTCATTAATCTCGGGAGGCGTACTGGCCCTTACCCTGTCTCCCTTTACAAATTCTCTAAAATCAATAGTCACATAAAATTCCCCCTCTCGATGAAATACATATTCAGGTTTACTGTCTCCCCTGATATTCTAAACTTGAATTCATGTTACTAAGACAGGGTGAGGTATGGTCATATAAAGTTAATCAGAGAAATTTAGTTTCAATACTTGCCCATAATGGAAAAAATGATCAGGCCAGTATCATTTTCTATACAGGAAAGAATAAAAGAAAATAATTAAGGAACTTAAAATTGAGGTTAATTGTGAAACTTAAAGTTGAAGTAATTACGGAACTTAAAATTGAGGTTATATCTCAAAGATGGCAAGGATCTGCTGGTGTTATAAATGCTCTAAAAATTGGCTTTAATTAGAAAATAGTCAGACATATGTTACGAAGGAAATTAAAACTCGATCAGGCCATTCGGATAGTATATAACGCTTCTCCCACGGAAATATTCGCCTCCGGGATGGCTGTATCCGTTTGATCCGCTCCAATCGAAATTGAGCCAGTATTCTGTCCTTTCCCCATCATCAAGCATTCTTTCAGAGTACCATATATTTTCGGCAAAAGGATATTTCCCTGCTACGTAATCCATTATCCTGTAAGCTGTTTCTCTGTCATTCCCGATATACAGTTCAGGATAAGCGTGTCCGTAAGACTCATTGTATGCGGTAACTACCCTTGTGTTAAACCCCATACTCTTCAGCAGTGCAGACATAACAATGGAATAGTCATCACAGTCCCCTATATACCCGCTGTCAATGGTCTGTGAAGCCCTGAAGAAAAACTC
Organism: Methanosarcina hadiensis; assembly: GCF_046529725.1. GTDB lineage: Archaea > Halobacteriota > Methanosarcinia > Methanosarcinales > Methanosarcinaceae > Methanosarcina > Methanosarcina hadiensis. Next base: position 2,779,379 of record NZ_CP136241.1, read on the forward strand.
GGCGTTTTTATCGTACCTGTATTTCCAGTTCCTGTTTACATGGTTATACACTGCACATGCATCTTCTATATTATATCCCGAATTCTTCCCTGTTATATTGAAAACTTCTTCCTTTATTCTTTCCTCTTCCGAGCCTATAGCTCTCTGGAAATTCTGAGACAGGATCCTGTATTCTTTTGGATAAACTGCGCCTGACCTTTCTTCCGGATAAGTGGGCACTTCAGGAACCCCCGGAGAAGTTATACTTTTGCCATTATCGTCAATTCCGGTAACGTTATCGTTAATTCCGGTAACGTTATCGTTAATTCCGGTAACGTTAGCCTCGCGGTCTTCCGGACCCTGACTTCGGGACACCCCTTCAGGCAGCAGTTTGTTTAACTCGTCAGAAACAAAGCTCTCATTAAGGCTATCAGTACCTATACAGCCGGCTGTAAAAGATGCAAAGAAAATAAGAAGTATAAATACTAAAGCCCTCTCAGAGGCCATGAAATCAGCTCCAGAAGTACTTTATGCGTCAAAAGAGTAAATAAACTTCCCTAAATATAATAAAATAAAAGGATTTAAATCAGCCATTAATGTTTTTTTCTGGCTTTAAAGTTTACGTTTCTCTTTTTCGTTTCAAAAATATCCCGCATTTCGGATAATCCAGGCCTTCACAATATTTTCCTTTAGGAGTAAATTGTGGGCATGAGGAATGATATTCACACCTTAATTGAAGGAGAGTTTTAAAAATTCCCATAAATATACGCCCATATTCATACTACCGAATAAACTCACATCTGAAACATTGCATTGAGATTTAAGCCTGGACCTGCTCTGTTTCATTGTCTGGAATTCTGATATTTCCGGTATTAGCCTCGATTATTTTAAAGTACGGCAACCCTTTAACTGCCCGCAGAGCCATTGAATATTCCATATCCGGAGTATATTCCTTGATCCTGACAGGGCTGGCTATAGCGTTGAGAAGCTCTTCAAGACTAGGGCTGTTTGATTTCCAGGTCCCGTCACTCTGTGTTTCAGCAGTGAAAATCTTCCATTCTATTTTTACAGACATAGTATCCTCCCCATGAGAAACTTATTCTCTTGCGCGACATGCTCAAAAAAATAAATCAATACTAATCAGGTTTAATTATTTTTATATGTTTTCGTCTATAACTTTGTTTTATCCGTATAATCGATATCCTGCATAAGAATCTGAAATTCCTTCAGGACAGAAAACTCAAGCTAACCGGAAAACTTTGAATTTATGCTGTCCGGCTCAAATAAGTAAATACAGATGTAATGCGAGGATACACAGGTGTAATGTGCAGGTTTGAAAGATATAAGGATTGAAAAAAGATTCTTTTCGACATAGAACTGAATCGATAAGCATAAAATAATCGGTCAGTCCGGGGGGTAAAAGCATTTGATTTAAAAAACGTTAGAAAGCTTAATTAAAGGGAAAACTCCAGCCCTCTATTGCTCCAGGCCTTTACTGTTTCAAGCTTTTACTGTTTCAGGCTTTTACTGTTTCAAGCTTTTACTGTTTCAAGCTTTTACTGTTTCAAGCTTTTACTGTTTCAAGCCCGGTTTAGAAAATCGAGCACTATCTTATTAAACTCTTCAGGTTTTTCCATATTTGGCACGTGGGCGCTGTCAGGCATTATAACTTTTTTCGCCCCATTAATTCCATCTGCAAGAAAGTCAGCTGCCCTGAGGAGTTCAGGATTATCGAGGGAGCCAGCTATAATTAAAACAGGGATATTTATCTCAGCCAGCCGTACGGCAGCCGGCGGATTGGGAGGATTGAGCGGGCTGGCATCTGCAATAGCCCAGGTACCGTTCCTGACCGCAGTTCTGTTCATTTCAGCCGCATGCTGGCGGACAGATTGGCTAACATCTTCAGGCTGGCGGAAAGGGCCGTCAACCCAGAGGCGGACCTGAAGGTCATTTACACGGTCCAGATCGCCCTCTTCGAGAGCCTGCAGCATCTCAAGGATTTCGGATGGAGGTTCTCCTCTCATTTCAAAGCCTCCGGGAATCCCGCTGACAACAGTTAGCGACAGCACCATTTCAGGGTGCTCGAGCGTAAAATCAATAGCTGTCTCTCCTCCTATTGAGCAGCCCAGCAAATGAGCATTTCCGATCCCGAGCTCCTTCAGCAGACGGTACAGGTCATGCCTGCGGGAAACGGGCCCTGTTGAAGGATCGGATTTTCCGAAACCTCTCATGTCAAAGCGGAGGACTCTCCAGTACCGGGTTAAAGCCTGCCACTGCCCGTCCCACATGCCGCTGTCAACAAACCCTGCGTGGATAAGCACAAGGGTTTCGCCCTTTCCTTCGATCTCATAGTAGACCTTCCCATTTCCAAGGTCTGCATATCCGTTGCTCATGCCCTTATATCTCCTTTATTTCGCCTTCATTCCTGTTTTAGCAAAGATTCTATTTTTGAATCGTGAATCTTTTTACTTCAGATAACTTTCCTTTACTGTCCGCACTGGCACATCTGGCTGATCCCTGGTTTAGTCCTTACCTTTTTCTTTCCTCAACCTGGCATAAAACTTTTTAGCACGTTTTTTCAGCAGGTAATTGATGCTTTCTTTTGAGATTGGCTTTGATTTCTTAACAATCATTACCGGCTTTCTCGAATGCCTGGCAATCCTCTGCGAGAGGGTTCCGAGTAAAGAAATCTTAAACCTCTCGCTTGAGTCCCCGATGATTGTAAGGTCGTATCCGTTTGAAACTTCGAGCACTGCGTCCTCAATAGAATATCTCTCAAGAAGCTTGAAGCTTGCAGGTGTGGAAGAAATCTTCCTGACAAGGCCTTCAAGTTCTTCAGCGATTTTTTCTTTCTTCTCCGGGTCCTCGTCAGGGCTGACAACACTGATTATTCTTATTGAAGCCCCTGCATTTTCAGCGATCTTTTTTGCCAGAGAAAGCCCGTGTACAGAGTTTTCCTTTCCATTATAAGCCACAAGGACCTTCTTAATGCTATCAGGCAGATGCCCTTTCAGGAGAGCAATCTGGCTTTTCGAGGACAGGAGAACATCATTTGTTACATCTCCAAATGAGTACTTGAACCTCTTTGAATCATGCCAGCCCATTATGATTATATCAGCGTTTTCGATCTCAGCCTGTTCAATAATCGAGTTCGAGATATCGTGGTCAAATGCGACAATATATTCCCTTTTATTTCCGAATTTTGCAGGATACTGCTCAAAGTCCTCCCGGAAACGGCAGTCCATTTCTATCTGCTTCTCATGATAGAGTTCCTGGCCTACTGTCAGGGAAATCTGGCTCGGAACCTCAACCACATGCAGGCAGATTATTTCATTTCCCAGAAGGTCTGCCAGTTTCAGAAGGTCCCGCTCATGACCCGGATTGGACACAGGCACAAGCACCCTGCCGACGGGTTCCGGTTCAGCACTCACTCTTTCAACATTATTTTCCAGAAGGTCAAAGAGGTTATATGCTGGCAGAGCTTTTTCTTTTCCGTAAAACATGTACCAGCCAGCTCCGGCAAATATCATCAATACGGAAAAGAGCAAAGGCAAACCGCCAAGAAGAGGAAGCAGCAGCATGCTCCCGGCTATTCCGAAGATCTGTACGAAAGGGAAAAAGGGAGAACGAAATGTCGGCTCGTATCCGGGCAGGGTTCGCTTCCTGAGGATAATTACTGCCATATTTAGCAGGATGAATATCAGAATGTTAAAAGCGCCCCCAAGCCTTGCAAGCTCTTCTATATCGAACAAAAACAGGAGCAAAACCATTACCAGGCCGGTGATCAGGATGGCATTATGCGGAGTTTCATATTTTTTATGGATCATGACAAACCATTCTGGCATCAATGCATCCCTGCTCATTGCAAAGGGGAATCTGGAAGATGACAGTATGGCGCCATTAGCTGTTGAGAGTGTGGCAAGGAGGGCGGCAAAAGCGATAAAGAACCTTCCGGAATCGCCTGCAATTAGACCTGCAATATCTGCAAGTGGAGTCACTGTTGCAATACTCCTTCCAGGACCTGAAAATCCTGCGACTACAGCCATTATACCTGCATAGAACAGGGTTACCACAACTGCCGAAGCGATAAACGCCCTTGGCAGATTTTTTGAAGGGTTTTTCACTTCTTCGGAGACCGCAGCAGCTTCTGCAAGACCCAGGTAAGAAATGAAAATCACCCCTGCAGTAGTGAATATCGGTATTATCCCGTATGGAGCTACAGGGGAGAAATTTTCCGGTTCAACCTCGAAAGACACTTCCCCAATAAAGAAGACCAGTATCACCAGCAGGATTACGACAATAAAATTCTGAAGGGAACCACTGCTTTTTGCACCACGGTAGTTAATTAATAAAAGGAGCACTCCAGTAACAGCCGCCACCAGATAGATTGGAAGGGGGTAAAAAATCTGAGAGTACTCTGCAAGCCCTATGAGGGCAAATGTACCTTTGAACACCAGTGCAAGCCAGGAGCCAAGCCCTATGACTGCACCAAATGCGGCTCCCATTGTCCTGCTGATGTAATAATAGCTGCCTCCTGCTAAAGGCATGCCTGTTGCCAGTTCTGCCATGCTGATAGCTGTGGCAATGGAGATAAGCCCTCCGAGCAGGAAGGAAAATACTGCTCCCGGACCTGCCTTTGCCATAGCAATTCCCGGGAGAAGAAATATTCCTGCCCCTATCATTGTCCCGGTACCTATTGCAAAAGTTGAGAAAAAACCCAGGCTGCGCCCCAGCCTTTCCGTTGTTTCAATTGGCGCCATTTATATCCCCATCTTCCCGGGACTCAGGAATCGATAAGCCAGGCCCCGTACAAACCTTAATTTTACTGTTATGCTTGCTGTTTTGATCACACATCTCCGCATTATGCATCGAGAAAGGCAACAAAAGCTTAAATCCCTGCTTAATGAGGGTACTGCTTTCGAATAAAAATCTCTGAAAAACGTCATTTTCCTCCTGCAGTACGGTTATAATTTCTGTTTTAGCGGATCACTCATTAGAATTAACGGATTATGCATCAGAATTAATAGATCATGCATTAAAATTAATAAAATGAAGACGATTTCCTTCTGTGATTATAAGTCTCTTATTCTGTTCTGGTTGTTTTTGCTTTCAAATAGTACATATAATTATCCGTTGGTAACTAATTAAAGTTTTAACTTCCGTTCTATGGATATGTTTGCAAATGAATTTTTCCATGCATACAATTTATTTTTCTTCCTCTACCTGTAGTCCCGATCAGGATACTTTACTGATTCCGCTCAACTTTTTTCCTTTTCGTTTACCAGAGAGATGTTAAGGGGAAATAAAATCCGAATAAAAGTACCGGATCCTCTTATTCCTGTTCCAAGCCATTATAATATTCTTTTCAAGGATCACAGGATAAAATCTCGCCAGCCGGATTTAAGAGATTAAAAGCATTATTAACATTTATAGAAATTAATTTCTCTCGAATATAGAATATTCTATTTTTGATTGCTTATCCTCAACTCGTTGAACAGTTGTAAAATCCGGTTCATTACCTGGAGCTTTATCCTCTGATCCTCAGCATCAGGCATCAAGCAAAATTATCGACTAAAATGATTGAGAAATATTTTTTTCTGCCAGAATGAATACTGGCAAGAAGCGAGATGCTCAGGATTCTGAATCAGGGTGATAGTATTCTCGTACACATTCTCCGAATAATTTTTTGGATTTTTCAAACCCTTCGTATATTCCGTCCAGATGGTCCTGAGAATAATTTGGTTTTTCCTTAACAACGATTGTATCTATGATAAGGTTAAATCTATTCTGAAGGCTGCGTATTTTTGTCTGCGGATCTTCGTCTGAGGACGGAGAAAGAAATCTCTCTACATTATCTTCAAAAGTATCTTTAGCCATTTCCAGACCTTCATTTATCCCTTCTTTATAATCTGAATAAGCTCGTCTATCCTTATTTCTCTCGATTAAATCACTGAACTTTCTAACTGTTCTTTTAATCCGTTCCTCTTCCAAACCTGCTCCTCCCCGACTAAAACGTAATATGAACAACAAAAGAAATTCAAATCCTGTACTGATGGAACCTATTAGAGTATTTATTTACCATTATTTATATATAATTGATACAAATCCTTCCAAATCTACAGACTCCGTTTTATCATACCATTTATTGAAACAAGGAGAGTCTTAAGCCTGGAAATTTTGAATATGACCAGGAATAAGCTGGAGTTTTACAGGAATTCGAGCCCTATCTGAATACATAACCTGAATACATAACCTGAACAAATCTGCCTGAATACATCACCCGAACATATCTGCCTGAGCATATCCTGCCCGTATCTTCAAATAAGTAATTAGAGGCACATATTGTATTATAAGTGCAGTAGAGGTTAAGGATATATTGATCAGAATCAGGTTCTATTGACCAGAATCACGTTCTATTGACCAGGACCAGGTTCTGTAAAAAACGGAGCTTTAGGCTCCAGTCACGCATTATCAAAGTCTTTTATGAATTCACCAAATAATTCTTTGGACCTCTCAAACCCTGCATATATTCCATCCAGGTGATCCTGAGAGTGATTTGGTTTTTCCTGGACAACAATCGAATCTATAATGAGATTAAATTTATCCTGAAGGCGTTGAGTTTCAGCGGCCTGGCTTTTATCAAAATCGAATGAAACAAATTTTTCCGCATTCTCATGGAAGGTATTTTTAGCAATTTGTAAACCTTTATTTATTCCTTCTTTGAAATCCGAATATGCCTGACGTTCTTTACTTCTCTCGATAAAATCACAGAATTTTCTTATAGTCCTGTGGGTTTTTTGCTGATCCAATTTTTACCCCCTTTCGATCAAATAAAAAAGGCTCTTTCCAGTAAAAGAGTCCCAGCAATTGTTCTAAGAACCTTAACTTAATTAAGGTTTGAACTGACTGCAACGCGAGGATACTATCCGAATCCGGGTTCTAAGATATCCATATCCCGATGGATTACAGTTTTAAATGATCCATTTCCAAATAACAGATATATTTAGTGATATTTATAATATATTAGTTTTAATTAGTTCGAAATGAACATAATAAAGAATAGGGGACGCTGAAAAAATGAGAATAAGAAACAAACTACTTGAATGATACTGACTATTGGAGTCATTTATTCCTTAAATATTCCAGGCTATAGCCCTCCCCCTCGCCCTTCTGTCTCTTGCCTGTATGCATCCTAAATGAGAAATCAATAGCAAAAAATTTTTAGCCTGAAATCCATCAGTCAGCTGGAATTTTATTGGTAACCGACTGTAGAGTTTATTCATTCGATTTTTTGCTTTTAACCCGGGTCATGACCGCAGTGTATCCGCCTCCAGGCCATTCCCAGGAACCTGTAATGGTATTACCGCCGTCACTGAACCTGCCCTTCAGTCTCGCAGGAGAACCTACATATCCGCCCCAGATAGTAAGGGTATTGCGGCTTACTTCCCACACATATTCGGAGATATTGCCCAGATTGTCATAGAAATGTGAGGTAAAAGACCCTGTCGCATCGTCATACCCGATAATCTCTATTCCCCTGATTTTCTGCCCTTTGTGGTCGATATCAACATGCTGGATAAGGAAAAAACCGCCTTCCATCCATTCAAACGTTACCTGGCCGTTTATCTCCCCGTCTATGCCAGATTCGCGCCCCTTTATATCCCAGGTTCCTGCAAGAACATCCAGGCGCCTGAGAACAGGATCTGGCTTTCGAGCCTTCTCAGCCGGGGTATCGGTTTCTAACGGTGTGGAACGAGCCCGCATTATTTCATCCCCTTAGTCGATTAAATCGAATATTTCCATTTCAAGCAAAAAACGAGTAACCGGTTTTTAATAGTTAATAAGAGAATAATTAGCATTGAGTCTGCTAGAAAAAGAAGTCAGAAGCAATAGTAACTGAAATTACCTGATGTAAGGATAGTTTACCTGACTTTTCTAAACAAGATTACCTGAAGTTTTCAAATCTTCGTAAATCGATTCAGCCCATTTTTGAACCAGCTCGTTATAGCGGTTCAGCCCATGAGCACAAACTTCGGATGCGGTCATTGACCATTTAATTTTTGATCGGTACTCACCGTGATTTTCCAGGGTTCCTTTAATCTTCCAGGTTCTTCCTTTTGGAGCTAAAGTTTTCCGGTTCTTTTTGAGCAGTCCCTGAGCAGATATGTTCTTCTCAATAATATCTCTTAAAAGTTGTTTTGCACCTTCCAATGCCTCAGAGGAATAAAGATCGGGATGCTGAAGACAATAGCATAAAACAGTGAGGTGGTGCAGCCTGCCTGTATCTGCTGGATCCTCAAAATCCCAGGCAAGCATCTGATTGAAATAATCGCGACATGTCTTCTCATCTGTTAAAAAGCTGCCACATTCAGGACAAATTCTGTGAATACTGGACATTGTTTAAATCCCTGTTTTAATGTTTCAAGCTCTCATTAAATATTTCAATTTTTATTTTACGTATTTTGCTTACAAAAAATCAGACTTTCGGCTAAACTTAAAGAGACTTATTTTTCATAAATTCCTCGATAAGTTTTACCCTGTCCATCCTCCCTCTTCGCCTGTTTACATTTAGCTGTAATTCCAGAGGTGGGACCTTTATTTCATATCCATTCCATGTCACGGTCTCAAGGTTTTGCCTTGCGTAAGGACCGCAGTCTACTGGCTCAGGGATATCAAGGATATCCTGAGGATCAGATGCAATATCTATTCTTGCATGCAGGAAAATCACTCCGAAATCCTTTGTCAGCCATCCATTCGTATCAATAATGGGCTCGATCAGGCAGTCTGAAAAAACCTCAGTGATTTCCTCAATGCTCCTGGAATCGACCATAATATCAACATCATGCGGATTCATTTTTATGCCGCGGATGCAGGCGGCACAGCTCCCTGTCAGCCACCAGTCAATATCCGTACCCTGAGCCTTCCGGCAAAACTCTGTTAAAGCCTGTTCCCAGGGGACAGGAGCAAAGTACCGCAGCTGGTCAAACATCAGCTTCGCGTTCTTAGAATATCTTTTCTTTATTTTATCCAGGTATTTAGCGTTCTGAGGATAGACTTTCACATATCCTCTACCATCGTTTTCATAATAACACATTTTCAGGACACTTTCGTACCTGGGGTCAAATTCCAAAATCCTGAACACTACCTTCCCGTCCAGCTCTTCAAAGGATACTTTCATCCATTTAATCTCCCTGACTTAATGTTTTAATTTTATAATTTTAATTCTATAATTTTAGTTTTATGTTTGTGGTTTTTATGTTTGTAGTTTTTATGTCTGTAGTTTTGATGTTTTTATTTGGTCCTTTTAATTTCTCCGGTTATTCTCGGGTTAAATCCATTTAGTTTCTTTAACGGCTGCCAGCAGTCAATTGTTTTAGTTTTCAATTGACCTTACCTGTGTGAAATATTTTCAGGCTCTTATCAGGCTCTTATTCCTATATATCACCTACATAAATTTGCTAGTTAATCAAAGGAAGCACAAAGCCCGGTTATTCGTTGATATTCAAACCTTCAGAACGTGCCAGGAATTATTAACAATAGAAAGAGGCAAAAATCCAGAGCTGCATCTATCAGGCAAATGGGGATCAAAAGCCTGAAGG